>JAPLUN010000409.1 GCA_026397715.1 Verrucomicrobiota bacterium | reverse complement strand
CAGCTCCTTCTTCTTCAGGTCGTTGTACAACTCGAAAGCCTTGTTGGCGTTGAGGCCACCGTGTACCACGCCCTCCACCGCCTGCATCATCGAGACAGGAGCATCGCTCTGGAAAATGTTGCGGCCCATGTCCACGCCGCTGGCGCCCTGCTTGATGGCGTTGGCGCACATCTTCAGCGCGTCGAGCTCTGGCAGCTTCTTGCCACCGGCGATCACGATCGGCACCGGGCAGCAGCTCGTCACCATGTCGAATTCCTTCTCGGTGTAGTAGCACTTCACCACGTTCGCGCCCAGTTCCGCCATGATGCGGGTGGCGAGGCGGAAATACTGCGGCGTGCGTGCCATCGCACGGCCCACGGCGGTCACGCCCATGACGGCGATGCCGTAGCGGCTGGCGGCGTCCACCAGATCCGTGAGATTCTTCAAAGATTGGCGCTCATACGCGCTGCCGATGAACACCTGCACGGCGAGGATGCTGGCATTTAGGCGGATGGCTTCCTCGATGTTGAGGGCGGTGCTCTCATTGGAGAGGGGCTCAAAGCCGGGGCGGGCAAACTTGGCCTTCTTGCCATCGATTTCGCCTTCCCACTCTTCCATCGGGCTGATCATCGAGGTGCCGCCTGAGGCGCGCAGGGCGATGGCCTTGGTGGTGGAGGCAGGGATGACGGAGCGCTGGATGCCACGGGTGAGCATGAGGCAGTCCGCATAAGGGGCGAGGGGGAGGATGGTCTGATCCACGCGCTCCAGGCCGGTGGTCGGGCCCTGGAAGTAGCCGTGGTCAAAGGCGAGCATGACGGTGCGGCCGTCCTTGGGATTGAAGACCTTGGCGAGGCGGTTCTTGAGGCCCCAGTCGTACTGGTGGCAGCCCTTGAGGAAGAAGCCGGGGGCCTCCTGGGGGACGTCGGTGAAGAATTCCTTTTCCTTCTTGTCTGCAGCGCTGGTTTGGATGTCGGCCATGGTGTGTGTTCGGATTTGGTTGAGTGACAATCCATAGTCACTCCCTGCTTGCCGTCCATGCACGGGCTCGCCAGATTTGTGTCGGATTTCGCAATGGCTACATAATGCAGACGAACAAAAACATCCTCAGCCTCGTGCCCACCGGCTCCGCGCATCGCGTGCAGGGTCAGCGGACGGTGGCGCTGCCGGGGGTGACGGTGGACATCCTGACCACGCGCAAGATCGAACTGCAGCAGTGGGAGCTGCGGCGGCTGAACGATCCGTACTGGCGGCTGTACTGGCCGGTGAGTGCCGGAGGGGTGGTGGAAATCGAGGGTGAAAAGACGCTGCTGGAGCCGGGCTTCATGTATCTGATTCCGCCACACACGACTTTCAGCACGACGACGAGCCGGCCATTCAGCAAGTGGTACGCGCATTTCAATCTGGGTCCGCTAGCGGACCGGGCGGCACCGGGGATCCACAAGTTCCCCACGAATGCGCTGATGCAGAGTCTGATTCCCGGACTGATCAAAATGAGCAAGGAAAAGGTGGCGGTGAGGTTTCCGTGGCCCACGATCCAGCTCGTCATCGCTGCCGTGCAGTGCCTGCCGGAGAGTGTGTGGGAGAAGCAGCATCGGGATGCGCGGGTGCTGCGGGCGATGGAGTTCATGCACCAGCATCACGGACTCAAGCTGACGGCCGAGCAGGTGGCGAAGCATGCGGGGCTGAGTTTGCGGAATTTGAACCATCTCTTTCAGCAGGAGCTGCAGCAGCCGCCGATGCGCGTGCTGCTGGACTACCGGCTGGATGAAGCCTGCCGCAAGCTGAGGCACACGAAGGAGAGCATCGAGACGATCTCCGAGCAGTGCGGGCTGACGAACCGGTACTACTTCAGCCGCATGCTGCGGCAGTACCGGAATACCTCGCCGGCGACGTATCGGGATGAGAGCTGGGGGTGAGGCCGAGCAGTAGGTGGACGTGCCGGGCCGCTGGGGGTGGCGGAGCGCTGGTCGACGGACAGGAGTGTCCATCGTACTGCCTTCAGCGGTCCAAGCCGAGGAGCTGCAAGCTGTCGCGGTGGATCATGGCTTCGATTTGGGCGACGTCGAGGCGGGGGAGGTTGGTGCCTTCGAGTATGTCGTTGAGTTTGCGGATGCCGTCGATGGAGGCGTTGACGGTGGTGAAGGGGAAGTCGGTGCCGAAGAGGAGCTTGTGCCAGACACCGTACTCTTGGGCGAGCATGAGGGAATTGTAGAGCTGCCAGGGGCGGTAGTGGAGGGCGCTGACGTCGGCGAAGACGTTGTCGTGCTTGCGGATGGTCACGAGGCATTCGCCTTCGTAGGGATGGCCGAGATGGGCGAGGATGATCTTCAGGCCGGGATGTTTGAGGGCCACGGGTTCGATGAGGCGTGGCAGGGTGAAGGCCAGCGGTGCCTGGGCGATGAAGGTGGTGCCCATGTGCAGGAGCACGGGCAGGCCGTGCTTTTCCGCGTACTGCCAGAGGGGTTCGAGTGTGGGGTCATCGGGGCTGAAGCCTGCGTACATGGGCAGCAGCTTGATGCCGCGCAGGCCGAGGGTTTCGTGGCCGAACTGCAGCTCGCGCTGCCAGTTTTCCTGAGTGGGATCGATGGAGAGGAAGCCGATCAAGCGTGCGGGGTCGTGCGCCACGTAGTCTGCCACGGTCTGGTCATTGACCCAGAGGCCGCTGAGTTTGGCTTTGCCGCCAAAGACGAAGGTGCGGGTGTCTTCGGGAGCAGCGGCGCGATAGGCCTCGTAGGTCGCGCTGATGTCCACCTTTACGCCGGGGCGTGCGCGTCCGGCCTGATGGATGAAATCGTCGGAGAAGTCGGCGGGGAAGTTCCAGGCGTGGGAGTGGACGTCGATGATCATAGTGGGACCATGGCGTGAAAACGAGTGGCGAAAAGTGCTCTTCAAGGCCGCTTCCGCAGTTCGACTTCGGTCCACTGGAAGATGGCATCAGTTTCGAGCCTGCCGGTGAGCTTCTTGCCTTGGTTGATTACTAATTTACTAAATTAGTAGTTTACTAAAATTGTAATATATGGCACATGAACACAACTACAACTTGACCCTCATCCCATGAAAATTCCCAACCACCTCAAACATAAGGCAGTCATAGTGGCCGAAGACTATGACCGTATAGACGGCCCATATGCCGGTGACACTGACGCTCAGGGACTCTCTTTGGGGCTGGCGCAGTGGAACGACCGTGGGAAAGTGGACATCTCCGCCAAGGTCTGGCGACACACCGGATGGGGTGACGAGGAAGGTAAGTGGTCTCGCCAGTCCGAGGAACTGCCTCTACACCGCGTGCTAGATCTGGCCCTGCTCATCTGCAAGGCGAAGAGGCATATGGGGGAGGCCTATCGGCTGGAGAAGCTTTACGATCCGGAGAACCCCACCATCGGCAAGATCGAACTCCAGGGCGGCACCATGGAGGTGACCGTCAACACCGCGAACGAGAGGATCGACGATGACATCCGCCTCTTCCGCGACTGTCTCAACAGCGAAGACGAACGCATCTCCGAACGCCTCCGCCGTCTGGCGCTCGAGCTGAAGGAACTGGGGTATGGTGCGTGAGGCTGCAGGTTTGCGCATGCTTCCCGTCTTAATTCTTCGTCTCCGCTTCACGTCATAGGCAGCTCCGGCGCGACACTCTTAAAATCAATTTCCCAACAGAAAATGACTGTTTTTCGCCTGCACGTCCGGCCCGGTGGTGGCCTCGCAAGTTCTGCGATTTCGTTTGCCTACTGCCTCGAAGAACAAGTGCTCGGGTTAGGATGGCCGACTTACACTGATGTGGTGATCTCGACGTGGGAGGAATATGAGATGGAGGCGAGCAAAGAGCACGATGATCTCTCCCGCGTTCGTTACTTGAAGAACTATGTCAAGAAGGATGACCTCATCTGGACCCGCTGTCCAGAGGGCCATTACCACCTGGCGAAGGTCGCTTCGGAATGGGAGTACGTCACGAGTGAGCGTGCGAAAAACGCCGACATCGTGAATGTGGTCAGATGCGAGATTCTCAAGGTTCCAGCGATTGATGCCGTGCCGGGGAAAGTGGTGGCCTGCTTCCGCCCCACCCGAGCGATCCAGGAGATCGCAGATGAGCAGATGCAGCAGTATTCGCGGCATCTCTGGAACACACTCAGCGGGACGTGCTGCTACTTGCCTGACAAGGAGGTGGGAGGGAGTGTCTTTCCATTCCTCGGGGCGGATGAGACTGAGGATGTAATCTTCATCTACCTGCAGACAAAGGGATGGCTCGTCGTGCCAAACTCGCGCAAGGCCGACACGATGAGCTTTGAATTCTTTCTCATCCACCGCGAGACGCGTGAGCGAGCAGTGGTGCAGATCAAGACCGGCAACACTTCGCTGAACACTGATGAGTGGAAAGACCGGGCGGAACGCGTTTTTTTGTTCCAGTCAAACGGGCTGTATTTCGGCGAGAGCCATCCGTCCGTCGAATGCATCGCACCCGCAAAAATCGAAGCTTTCATGGTGGGAAACTGCGACCTGCTGCCTGCTAGCACTCTGCATTGGATGAATCACGCCGGCCTGAGGGCGGTTTCGACAGATGACGTAACGCAAACCACCTGACCCATGATGAAAACGAGAGAAGAACGGATGGACGAATGGATGAGGGAACAGTTTCAGAAGACCGGCCACGCCGCCGAAAACTATTCGGTCTTCGCGGAGCTTTTTTTGGCGGTGTTCAAAAGTATTCTCGGTGGGGAAAAGATCGACGCACTGGAGTGTCCAGACCAGCCCCTGGATGCTGAAAGTCCAGAACTTGGAACCGCGCGTGAGGTCATTGAGGAGAGAATCCCGGTATTGTTCCAACATTACCTGAAATGCCTCGATGACGGTTACAGCCCAGGGGTCGCGCGTATCTTTGCGCTGAAAGTCGAAGAGAACTGCGACGATGTTGAGCGCGCATCCCGGGACACTTTCGATGCCATCTGCATCGGCTGGGACTGCAATATGTCGAATCCGGCTTACGCGGAAGCACTCGCAGTCTGCCTGCACCAAGGTCGAAGTGTCCTCTTCGCAGAGAAATGCGCCGAATACTTGCTAGACTGTGATCTCAGTTTTTCCCGTGCTCAAAAGCAGGCAGGCCAATACGAGAAGATCTTTGGGGCTTGCCTGGCCAAGGGCTATCCGGAGGTCCGAGCGAAGGCGTTTGCGCAGTATGTAACAACGGTCACCGATAATCGGGCTTATGCGGAACCTTTCGCGCGGGAGTATGAAGAGCAGGTCTCTGCTGGGAAGCCGCACCACGAAGCATGGTACTATGCAGATAAGTTCGCGGAACACTTTCAACAATGCTGCGGCGATGATTGGGAGGAAAGCGAGGCGGATGGTGACAACGACTGGGCGCGGATTCATACGGAAGGCCATGTTCGAGCGGGTCTAAAAGGTTTCGACTGCACTGATTATGCGAAAAGGTTTGCGAGGCACTACGAGAATACTCCAGAACAACCCGACCAACCACTCGCGGAACGGCTTGCCGAAATCGAAGCGCGTACCGATTTTGAGATGAAGGTGCTTGCGCTCTGTCTTGCCCACCGGAATGACAAAGGATGCGACCCCGGGACTGTTTATCTCAATCTCGAAACAAGGCGCACTGCAACTGAGGCCGGCGGGTGGGACAAGCTTAGTGTGCTGGGGGTTTCAATCGCGGTCACAATCACCACTCGTGGTCCGCAGATTTTTACAGAGGACAAAATCCCGGAACTGGCGGGAGCCCTCTCCCGTGCTGAGCGGATCGTGGGTTACAACCTTCGTCACTTTGATCTCAAGGTGCTTGCGGGTTACGCTGAATTCTCCACCGGGAAGGCGCGTGTGGTTGATCTGCTAGACGAAGTGGAACGAGCAGCAGGGCACCGCGTGTCTTTGCAGGCACTTGCGTCCGCAACTTTGGGCATTCGTTTTTCATGCGATAGCCTGGACATGGTGAAGCTGTGGAAGGAGGGGAAGGTTCTTGATGTGATCGAAGGATGCAGCAACCAGGTATTCGCGATCAAGGCCTTGCATGAGCATGCGCGGGCTCATGGCGAGCTTTTCTATTTCCTGCATGAGAACGAGCAGCGTGAGCGGATTGCCATCAACAAGGACGTTATGAGATAAACTGGGTTGTGCGGTGAGAGCGCCTCGTTCAGCTGCCGGGCGCTAAAACGAGCAGGAAGAAGGAGAGTCGTTTGAACCCGCGTTTGATGTGGGTCATGCGGATGCTGCGAGCATGCGGTCAAACTGGCGTTCGACTTCGCGTTTCGTTTCTTCGTCGAGTTTGAAGCCCACCGGGCCGCGAACGAGGGTGTTTTTGAAGATGCCCTGGCGGACGAGGAGATGCTTTTCGACGGCGAGGAAACCATCGAGGCTGGTCTGCATGGAGATGAGGGCGGAGAGAGGGCCGTGGATGCGATCGGCTTTTTCGGTGTCGCCAGATTGCAGTGCGTTCCAAAGGGGGACGAGGCCGCGAATGAGGTCCGCGCCGGGCATGGTGCCGACGACGCCGCGCTTGAAGGAGTCAACGAGGGCGATGCCGCCGGTGCCTTCGAAGACTCGGGCGCGGCCTTGGGTGGCATCGCGGAGTTCGGAGAGCTTGGGGCCGATGGGGGAGGCTTCGGGTTTGTATTGAACGCGTTCGGGGCCGAACTCGGCGAGCAGTTTGGCCTGCATGGCGATGGGCATGGGCTTGCCGACGTAACCGCTGGCGTCCTGCACGATGACGGGAATCTGGATGGCGTGAATGATGCGCGTGTAGTAGGCGAGCAGCTCACTTTCGCCGATGCCGATGGACACGGGCGGGATGGCCATCACGGCATCGGCTCCGACGCTTTCGGCGTGTTTGGCATAACGCTCGGCGACCTTGGAGGATTCTGCGCCGACGCTGATGATGACAGCGCCGCGTGATTTGCCAAACTTGCACGAAGCGGCGGCGAGTTGCTCGCGTTCTTCGCTGTCGAGGCGAAGGGTTTCGGAAACCATGGCCATGACGATGCCGTGGGCACCGCAGTCGTAGAGCCAGGAGATTTCGCGTTCGAGGGTGTCGAGGTCGATGGTTTCGTCGTCATGCCATGGGGTTTGGAAGACGGGGAGGACGCCGCTGAGAGGGTGTTTGGGGGAGGCCATGATTCGTTTGGGGAGAAGCTGATTTGAAGGGAACTTAGCTGAATGACGAATGAGTAAATCCGAATGCCGAAATAATGACGAATGACAATGTGCCCGTGCAGCTTCTTTGAACGGGGTTCACCAGAGCAGTTTGCCGCCGTCGATGACGAGGAGGCTGCCGGTCATGTAGCTGCTGGCATCGCTGGCGAGGTAGAGGGCAAGGGGGCCGATTTCTTCGGGGCTGCCCCAGCGGCCCATGGGGATGCTGGTGGCGACTTCGCCTTCGAACTCGGGGCGTTCGCCGATCCAGCGTTTGTTGGCATCGGTGAGGAAGGGGCCGGGGGCGATGGCGTTGACGGTGATGCCGTGGGCGGCCCAGTCGGCGGCGACGGCTTTGGTGAACATGGTCAGGGCGCCCTTGGAGGTCTCGTAGCTGCGGCCGCGCATGGCCTTGCCGGGCCAGAGGGCGTTGATGGAGGAGATGTTGATGATGCGCCCCCATTTGCGCGGGATCATCGCGCCGCCGATGCGCTTGGTGAGGATGAAGGCCTGCGTGAGATTGAGATCGAGGATGCGCTGCCAGTCTTCGAGCGCGAGATCCTCCGTGGGCGTGTTGATGCGGCGGCCACCGACGTTGTTGATGAGGATGTCGATGGGCGGGTGATCGCGCAGGAGGACATCGCACAAGCGTTCCGCTTCTTCGGGTTTGGAGAGATCGGCTTGGATGGAAGTGACATGCAAATCCTCGCTGCAAAGCTCCTCGCAGGCTGTGTGAAGCTGCGCTGCATTCGAACCGGCGATGATGATCTCGGCTCCGGCTTCACCGAGCGCACGTGCCATTTCCAGGCCGAGGCCGCGTGAGCCGCCGGTGATGAGGGCGCGGCGCCCGGTGAGATTGAAGCGGTCGAGAACAGGCATGAAAACAGATCGGAGCGATGAAGGGAGTCTTTCACGCACTGCGTATGGCTTGCATGATCCTGCGCCTGTTTTTCTGTCTCCTTCTTGTTCTCCAAGCCCACGCCGGTGATTTTCGTGTGGGTGCGGCGAGGGTGGACATCACGCCGAAGGATGGGACGCCGCTGGGTGGGTTCTACAAGTTTCGGGGTTCGGAGGGTGTGCTGGATCCGCTGTATGCGAAGACGCTGGTGTTTGAAAAGGACGGCGTGCATGCGGCCATCGTGGTGCTGGATCTTTCGGGCACGGTAAGGCCGCTGGTGGCGGAGTCGCGGAAGGCGATCCAGGAGCAGTGTGGTATTGAGGGAGATCATGTGATGATTTCTGGCACGCACACGCATTCGGGGCCGCAGCAGCCGCGTGGGTCGCTGATGGATGACATCACGAAGGTGAACTCGCCGCCGGGGGTGGCCTACATCAGCGCGCTGCCGGGATTGATTGCGCAGTCAGTGAAGGAGGCGAAGGCGAAGCTGACGGCTGCGAGAGCCTCGGTGGCGATGGGAAAGGCGGAGGGGATCAGCTTCAACCGACGCGTGCTGCGTGAGGGTGTGAAGGAGGCGATCTGGCAGCCGCAGAAGCTCAATCAAGCCACGGACAAACCGGCGGGGCCGATTGATCCGGATGTGGGCGTGGTGGCCTTTCATGGAGCGGGTGCGGATGCCGCACCGCTGGGCGCGCTGCTGAACTTTGCGATGCATCCGACCTCGGTGGGCGCGGGCACGAAGATCTCGGCGGATTATCCCGGAGTGTTTACGAAGCTCGTCAGTGAGAGGCACGGACCTGGTATGATCTCGGTGTTTGCGAATGGCTGCTGTGGGAACATCAATCATGGGGACTACATCAACGGAAAGCGCCGAAGCACTTTGGAGCTTGGCACTGCGCTGGCGGATGCGACGGATGCTGCGTGGCCGGGCTTGAAGACGGTTGCCACATTCGCGCCGCGTGTGCGCTCCGAGCTGGTGACACTGCAGCGTCGCAGCTTCACGCCGGAGCAGATTGCGAAGGCAAAGGACATGGCGGCCAATATGTTGACGAAGAACTACGGCACGGTGCCGATGGCGGAGACGGTGTGCATTTTGGAAACGGTGGAGAAGCAGAGTGTGCCGCTGCTCGCCGAGGTGCAGGTGATCGCGCTGAGTGATGAGCTGGCCATCGTGGCGCTGCCGGGAGAGATTTTTGTGGAGCTGGGGCTGGCGCTGAAAAAGGCCTCGCCGTTCAAGAACACGATCATCGCGGAGCTGGCGAATGGGAGTGTGGGGTATGTGCCGAACCGGGAGTCTTATCCGCAGGGGAATTATGAGATCGTCAGCGCGCGTGGAGAGGTGGGCAGTGGTGAGAGGCTGGTGGAGGTGGCTCTACGATTGCTGGGAGAAGTTAAGAAGTGAAATGCTGGTTTGCTCACGTAATCGATATTCATGATTTCCTCCATCGACAGCTTGAAACGGCCCAAAGTGTGGATGGCGCGCCGTCCTGCTGTTCGGGTGATTGAGCAGCGAGTCGAAATGTTTCAGAAGGGCCGGTGGTGGGCTCCTGTGGTGTCTATGAGCGTCATTTTGGCAGGATTGGCCTGGGTGGTGGCACGCTTTGATTTCACGCAATCATTCCTCGGACTGTGGATGAGCTTTGGGGGTGTGATGATAATTGTCGTCATTGGGATTGCCCTGTGGTTTCGAAAGGAGGGTCCGATTCTGATTTTTGACCGGCGCAATGCCTCTCTGTCGATTCCTGGCCATCGACTCATTGTTCCTGCTTCTGCGCTGGCACAGTTTCACATTCGGGACGTGCGATGTCCCGATGGCGAGGGCGGCACCTATGTCTCAGCGGCGCTGGCTATGGACTCAGAGTCAGCGTCTGCACCGTTCTGTGTTTATGTCTGGAGCCGTGCCGCGCTGGAGCCGGTCTTGCTTCAATTTCGCACCGAGGTGGAAAAGATGATGAGCGAATCACCTCTGCCAATGAAGACAGCGGTGAATTGATCACACCTTCTGCAGAGCGCGGATGTGGGCCCAGCAGTGGACGTGGGGGTCGCCGCGGAAGAACCAGACCATGTTGGGGCCTTCGATCTGCCAGACGTCCCAGATGCCGTCTTTGCCGACGTCTTGGTTTTTGAAGAAGGCCATGTGGAGATTGTCGTAGCCGCTGGCTTCGATGTACTTCAGGGACTCTTCGCGCTCGGATTGGCGGAAGGGTTTCAGCAAATCGGCGATGACTTTTTTGACGAGGTCTTTTTGGTCGGCGCTGAGTTCGGTGAGGGGGATGCCTTCGAGGCCCTTGGTTTTGCCGGTGAGCTTGACGGTGTTGTTGCCGTCTTCATCGCGGGATTCGCCGAGGAGGGCGAGCTCGCGTTGTTTGCCGTCGAGGGCTTGGAAGACTTCGTTGGCGCGTTTGGCCTGGTACCAGTAGGCGTTGCCGGGGTGGTCGGGCTTTTCATTGAAGCCCTGGGCAGCGTGGCCGTAGAAGATGGGGCCGCCGAAGGCTGCGCCTTTCTCGCTGTCGCCATCGCAGCGGCGGGTGCAGTGGCGGCCGGTGAGGACGAACTCGAACTGACTGGTGCTGGGCTGGCCGAAGAGCGCGATGGAGGCGCTGCCAAAGCCGCCGTCGCCTTTGTTGTCCTGATCGAACTGACGCTAGACTTCGGCTTTGTATTCGTCGCTGTGGAGTTTGTCGAAGATCTCGCGCACGAGTTCCTGCTGGTCGGGCTTGAGGACGTCGCGGATTTTCTGCGGGGTGATGTGCCAGTTGTTGTCGACCTTGAGGCGGCGGGGATCGCTCCAGGCGAAGCAGAGGGTTTTGCGCTGGGCTTCGTCCATGCTGCCGTAGAGCTGCTGGACGAGGGTTTCCGAGGTGGCGGGGGAAGTGGTGCCGAAGGCGGAGCCAAGGAGGCCCACGGCGGCGACCTGCGCGCTGCGGGTCATGAAGTCGCGGCGGTTGACCGCAGGGGTGAGGGGCTTGTTCATGTCGGGGTTGTGCCAAACGTGGCTTTGAATGGGAAGTTTTTGTTTTCCATCCGCCCTTATCGCAAACGGGCATGAAAGTGATGCTGAAATGGTATTGCAGGTGGCGTACCAGCAGACAGCATTCATTCGTATTGAAGTTGTTATGCACATGAACAGTACCCACGAAGTCATCATCATCGGCGGCGGCCCAGCCGGAACGAGCACTGCAGCCATCCTCGCAGAGCATGGCCACAAAGTGCTGGTGCTCGAGCGGGAGAAATTTCCGCGTTATCATGTGGGGGAGTCGTTGATCCCGTTCACCTTTGGACCGCTGGAGCGGCTGGGTTTGATTCCGACGATGAAGAAGTCGCACTTCATGAAGAAGTTCAGCGTGAGTTTTGTGCAGCCAGATGGCCGGCGCTCGCAACCCTTCTACTTTTACAATCGCTATGACCGCGAGACGGTGGCGCAGACGTGGCAGGTGATGCGCTCGGAGTTTGACCAGATGCTGATGGAGCATGCGCGTGGCAAGGGCGCCACGGTGCGGGAGGAAACGACGGTGACGCAGCTGCTCAAGGATGATAGCGGCCGGGTGATCGGCGTGGCGGTGCAGAACAAGGACGGCAGCAAGGAGCACCTGCTGGCCAAGCTGGTGATCGATGCCTCGGGCAAGGAGGCGTTTGCCTCGGTGCGTGAAGGCTGGCGCGTGGGTGATCCTTATCTCAACAAGGTGGCGGTGTGGACGTACTACAAGGGGTCGAAGCGCGAGGCAGGCCTGGATGAGGGTGCGACGACGATCGCGTTCGTGCCGGACAAGGGCTGGTTCTGGCACATTCCAATGCATAATGACATGGTGAGCGTGGGCGTCGTGGCCGAGGGCAAGTATCTGAGCCGTGATGGAGTGAAGGATCCGAAGGCGATGTTTGAGCGTGAGATCGGTGAGAACCAGTGGATCAAGGACCATCTTTCGACGGGAGTCTCGACGGGTGAATACTGGATCACGAGCGAGTACTCACGCCACTCGAAGTACGGTGCATCGCCGGGCCTGCTGCTGGTGGGGGATGCGTTTGCGTTTCTGGATCCGGTGTTCAGCAGCGGCGTGATGCTGGCGCTGAAGAGCGGCGTGCTGGCGGGAGATGCGGTGCATGAGGCGCTGGTGGCGGGTGATGTGTCGCCGGAGCGCTTTGCCGAATACGCCGAGTTCATGCGCCAGGGAATCGATAACATGCGCAAGCTGGTGTACGCCTTCTACAATCCGAACTTTTCCTTCAAGGATGTGGTGATGAAGTATCCGGACGCCGGTGACGAGATCACCGACTGCCTGTCCGGCGATGTGAACAAGGACTATTCATCCCTGTGGACGAAGATCCGAGAGTTCTCTCCGATACCCGACATCCTGCCCTATGGAGTACCGATGGCGGCATGAGTGGAGGAAGATGAAGTGATTTTAATTATCGCGGTGCGTGGGGGCGGGCAACCTTCATCGCATCGTCATGAAAACGCTTCTGCTTCACTTCGGCCTGGTTTTTTGCGCCCTTTCGAGTCTTCAGTCCCGCACCTGGACGGAGGCGCAGACGGGGCGCACTTTGGAGGGTGATTTTGTCAGTGTGCAGGGAAGTGCGGTGGTGGTGCGCACGGGGAATGGTGGCACGCTGCAGCTGCCGCTGGCACGCCTGAGCGAGGCTGATCAGACCTTTGTCAAAGAGCAGGGGGCGGCTGCCTCCAAGCCTGCAGCGGTGAAGACGGAGGAGAAGGACGATGTGAAGCAGCAGCTCATTGGCACGTGGGATGGCTTCATGGCGGACAGTGATGGCTCCAAGCATGGGGACATCCGGCTGGTGATCACGGCGGATAAAATCACCGCTTCCAATCCGCAGGGGAACCGAGAGATGGGCGCAGGAACGTACAAGATTTCGGGCAAGCGCATTGATGCCACGGGGACGGAAGGGCAGTTCGCGGGTAAAAAATATGAGGGCATTTTTGACCTCGACAGCAAGACTTTGAAATGGTGCTCAGCGAACGACAACCCGAACTCCACTCGGCCCACCAAACTGCAGACCAATCCGCAGGCCGGGCAGTTCCTCATGGTGCTGGAGAAGAAATAACGGGTTTCACGATCGGCATCGCCGCGTTTCTTGGCCTGCATGCGCCTCCTCGTCATCGAAGATGAAATCAAGGTGGCCCGCTTCATTGAACGCGGGCTGCGCGAGGAGGGGTTTGCTGTCGAAACCGCCCTGGATGGTGAGGCAGGGCTGGTCAAAGCAAGGGAGGGCAGTTTTGATCTGATCATCCTTGATGTGATGCTGCCACTGCGAGATGGATTTTCGGTGCTGCGTGCGCTGAGGGCAGCGGGTGTGTCCACGCGGGTGATGATGCTCACTGCGCGAGATGGCGTGGGGGATCGGGTGCAGGGGCTGGATCTTGGAGCGGATGATTATCTGGTGAAGCCGTTTGCCTTTGCGGAGCTGCTGGCGCGCGTGCGTGCGCTGTTGCGGCGGAGCATTGCTGAGGAGTCTGCGCTGCTGCATGCGGCGGATGTTCAGGTGGATCTGCGTGCGCGGCGTGTGACGCGGGGCGGGAAGCTGGTGACGCTCTCCTCCAAGGAGTTCGGCGTGCTGGCGCATCTGCTGCGCCGTGCGGGGAATGTGGTGACGCGGGCGGAGCTGGCGGAGACGGTGTGGGAAGACCTGCCGAACACGCCGAGCAATGTGATCGAAGTCACGGTTTACCATTTGCGGGAGAAGATCGATCGTGGCTTCTCACCGGCACTGATCCAAACCGTGCGTGGCGCGGGCTACCTGCTGCAAACATCATGAAATCTCTGCGCGCACGGCTTTGCATCAGTTTCACTGCGCTGCTGGCGGCGGCGCTGCTGATGTTTGGTGTCATTGCGTGGTTGGTGGCGCGCGAGGCGATGACGAATGATCTGGATGATTTTCTGCGGTCGAAAGCAACGCTGCTTGGCAGGCTGGTGACGCCGATGCGGAACCGGATTGAGCCGTGGATCGAGCAGGAGCTGCAGGTGCAGGAGCGTCATTTCATGCTGCAGGTTTTTGCGGCGGACGGCAGCGTGGCTGGGAAGTCGAGCAATCTTGCGCAGGCGATTCCGCTGAGTGATGAAGCGCGACGCTCGGAGCATCCTGCGGGCAATGCGGTGATCGAGACGCTGCATGCGGATGGACGTGCCTACCGCGTGGCGACGCATCCGCGTCGAGAGCTGTGGGGAGACCCCGTGACTCTGTATGCGCAGGCTCTGATGCCGCTGGAGGCGGTGCATGCGCGTGAACGGCGGCTGCTGGTCTGGCTGGTGAGCTGTGGCGCGGCCATGCTGGCTGCAGGGGCTATGGCGGCCTGGCATCTGAGCCGACAATGGCTGCGATCGGTGGCGAATCTGGAGGAAGCGGCGCGCGGACTGAGCAGTGCGGAACTGGGACTGCGGCGTTTGTTTGTGCCTGCGGATGACGCGGAGCTGGCGGCACTGGCGGCTTCGTTCAATCTGCTGCTGGACCGTCTGGAATCTGCGCATGCGACGCAGCAGCGGTTCACGGCGGATGCTTCACATGAACTGCGCACGCCGCTGACGGTGCTGCGAGGGGAGATCGAGGTGGCGCTCAGAAAGCCGCGCAGCGCGGAAGATTACCGTGAAGTGCTCGTCAGCAACAAGGAGGAGATCGAGCGGCTGTCCCGGCTCACGGAAAACATGCTCGCGCTTGCGCAGGTGGATGTCGGGGATGGCATCGCGCAGCGGGAGCTGGTGAATGTGAGCGAGCTTTGCGCAGGCGTGACTGCGCGGCTGCAGGGACTTGCGGGTGAGAAGCGCATCGCGTTGCAGCATGAGGACGGCACGAATGAACCGCTCAGTGTGAACGGCGACCGGATTGCGCTGGAGCGGGTGGTGGCGAACCTTGTTGAGAACGCTGTGAGGTACTCACCGGCGGGAGAACATGTGACGGTGCGAGTTTCCAAAGTGCCGCCGTGGATTGAGGTGCAGGTCATAGACACGGGCGGGGGAATTGCGCCGGAGCATCTGCCGCATTTGTTTGAGCGCTTCTACCGCGTGGACAAGGCGCGTTCCCGTGTGCATGGGGGCAGCGGGCTGGGGTTGTCGATTGTGAAGGCGCTGACGGAAGCGCACGGGGGCGGTGTGAGCGTGACGAGCGTGGTGGGTCAGGGGAGCACGTTTACGGTCAGGCTGCCTGCGGCATGAGAAAAAGGGGGCGCCAAGGTTGCGAATGGGTGGCAGGCGGCGGTGGGCTTCGATGGTTGCAGGCAGGAGTGCCTGCATCACTTCGGAAGGGCGCATGGCGTAAGCTTTTTGATGCTCCACACGGTGAGGAGGAACACCGTGATCAAGCTGATGCCGATGGCGTTTTCTTTGAGGGATGGAGGGAAGACCAGAAGGTAGCCTGCGTCTTTCACCAAGGCGGCGAAGCTGGAGACGCAGAAGGGCATGAGAAAGAGGCGGAAGAGGACCCAAGGGTCGGTCTTGGTGGCGTTGCCGGAGGATGGACGTGTGCTGAGGATCAGCGCGGCGCCGATTATGCCGCTGAGGCCGAGTGAGGTGAGCCAGATGCGCGGAGTGGGATCGAAATGATGGATGATGCTGAGCACCCACCAGATGAAGTAGCACCAGAGGATGGTGCGGCCGGTGGAGAGGTTTTGCAGGTAGCGGATCAGGGGCATGGGGAGTGTGGCTTCCTATGAAGCGAGTCAGCGCAGGGGCAAATAGGAAGGCCGGGTATGACATAGAAGCCGGTTGCGGCCTCGGCATCGCGTGGGGCGTAATGGGCATGCGCCATGCCATCCCGACCCCGACTTGTGCTAGTGCTGGGAGACCAGCTTGATCTTCAATCCGCCGCTTTTGACGGCTTTGATCCGCTGCGGGATGTGGTGTGGATGGCCGAGGTGGCGGCGGAGTCGACCAAGGTGTGGAGCGTGAAGGCGCGCATCGCGGTCTTTCTCGCGGCCATGCGGCATTTCCGTGAGGCGCTGCGGGAGAAGGGATGGCGGGTGGTTTATCATGAGATGGGTGCGCATGAGAGCTTTGTGGAGGCGTTGCGCGCCAGTTTGCTGGAACTCCGTCCTTCGGCACTGGTGATGGTGCAGGCGGGGGAATGGGGAGTGCAGCGTGATCTGGAGGCTGTGGCTGCGGAGCTGGGGGTGGCTTTGGAGGTAAGGGAGGACCGGCACTTTCTTTGCACAACGGCTGAGTTTGCGGAGCATGCCAAAGGGCGAAAACAGCTGCGCATGGAGTTCTTTTATCGGGAGATGCGGCAGCGCACGGGGGTGCTGATGGAGGAGGGCAAGCCGGCGGGCGGGCAGTGGAACTTTGACCACGACAATCGCGGGGCCTTTGGCAAAGAGGGGCCGGATCTGCTGCGGGTGCCTCCACGGCGGTTCGTGCCGGATGAGATCACGCGGGAGGTCATCGCACTGGTGGAGGAGCGCTTTGCCAAACATCCTGGCACGCTGAAGGATTTCGACTGGCCAGTGACGGCGGCGCAGAGTGTGGAGGCGCTGGAGGATTTCATCGCGCATCGGCTGGCGCAGTTTGGGCAGTATCAGGATGCCATGTGGGTGAATGAGCCGTGGCTGTATCATTCACGGCTGAGTGCGGCGATGAACCTGAAGCTACTGAACCCGCGCTTGGTGATCGCGGCAGCGGAAAAGGCGTGGCGCTCCGGGCATGCGCCGCTGGCTGCGGTCGAGGGATTCATCCGGCAGATTCTTGGCTGGCGAGAGTATGTGCGTGGTATCTACTGGCTGAAGATGCCGGACTATGTGCGGCTGAATGAAATGCAGGCGCACGAAGCGCTGCCGGGTTTTTACTGGACGGGGGAGACGGACATGAACTGCCTGAGGGATGCTCTTTCACAGACGCTGCGCTACGGGTATGCGCACCACATTCAGCGGCTGATGGTAACGGGTTTGTTTGCGCTGCTCTACGGGGTGGACCCGCATCAGGTGCACGAGTGGTATCTGGCGGTGTATGTGGACGCGGTGGAGTGGGTGGAACTGCCCAACACGCTGGGCATGTCCCAGTATGGGGACGGCGGCCTGATGGCCAGCAAGCCGTATGTTGCGAGCGGCAAATACATCCAGCGGATGAGCAACTACTGCACGGGCTGCAAGTATGATCCGGCACAGGCCACGGGGGCGAAGGCGTGTCCTTTTACGACGCTGTATTGGGACTATCTGCTGCAGCATGAGGTGAGGCTGCGGGGGAATCAGAGGATGGCGATGCAGCTGAAGAATCTGGGGCGACTGAGTGCGGAGAAGCGGGAGGCGATTCAGGAGCAGGCGCGGAGGGTGAGGGAGGGGTGTGGTGGGCAGGGGTGAGTGGCTTTCTGCTGCTGAAGAGCGACTGGGGCGAGGATGATGCAGGTGAGCTGGCGGAGCTTTCCAGACCGCCTGAAGGCGGAACTACGGAACAGCGCTGGGTTGTGCGATTATGTTGAGTGGAGCGGAGTGGCAGGATCGAGGACGAGTAGGAGAACGAAGACGAGGACGATTTAGAGGGGCGCTGAGCAGCGGGGGCTAGGTGAGGATGTCCTTCACGACCTTGGCGGGTTCGACGCCGGTGAGGCGGAAGTCGAGGCCTTGGGCGCGGAAGGTGAAGCGTTCGTGGTCGATGCCGAGCTGGTGCATGACGGTGGCATGGAGGTCGCGGACGTGGACGGGGTTTTCGGCGACGTTGTAGCTGAAGTCGTCGGTGGCGCCGTAGGTGATGCCGGGTTTGACGCCGCCTCCGGCCATCCACATGGTGAAGCAGCGAGGGTGGTGATCGCGTCCGGCTTCGGGGCTGTCCCATTTGCCCTGACCGGCCACGCCGCGGCCGAATTCGCCGCCCCAGAGGACGAGGGTGTCATCAAGAAGGCCGCGCTGCTTGAGGTCTTTGATGAGAGCGGCGCTGGGCTGGTCGGTGTCGCGGCAGCGGGCGGTGCACCAGCTTGGCAGACGGCTGTGATGATCCCAGTCGGGATGGAAAAGCTGGATGAAGCTCACGCCGCGTTCTGCGAGACGGCGGGCGAGGATGCAGTTCGCGGCGTAGCTGCCGGCGCGGCGTGAGTCGGGGCCGTACATTTCGAAGACGTGATCGGGCTCGTCGCTGAGGTCGGTCAGCTCTGGCACGCTGGTCTGCATGCGGTAGGCCATTTCGTACTGGCGGATGCGGGTGGTGATTTCGGGGTCCTGAGTCTGCTCAAAGCGCATCTGGTTCAGCTCAGCGAGGCCGTCGAGCATGCCACGGCGCAGATGGCGCGGTAGGCCTGCTGGATCGGTGAGATACAAGACTGGGTCTTTGGAATTGCGGAGCTTCACGCCTTGATAGCGGGAGGGGAGGAATCCGCTGCCCCAGTAGTGGTCGTAGAGGGGCTGGTCGCTGGGGCGCTGCATCTTGGAGATGAGCACGAGGTAGTCGGGCAGATTGCGGTTCAGGCTGCCGAGGCCGTAGCTGACCCATGCGCCCATGCTCGGACGACCGGGAAGCTGATGGCCGGTGAGGAACTGCGTCATCGCCGGAGCGTGGTTGATCTGATCTGTCGTCATCGACTTGATGAAGCAGAGGTCATCCGCGACGCCCTGGAGATGAGGGAGCCATTCGCTGATGGTGGCGCCGCTCTGGCCGCAGCGGCTGAACTTGGTGAGGCCCGGCAGGATGAGCTGCTTCTGACCTGAAGTCATCGTGGTGAGGCGCTGGCCTTGGCGCACGGATTCCGGCAGCTCTTTTCCTGCCCAGGGCATCAGTCCGGGCTTGTGGTCGTAGAGTTCGAGCTGCGAAGGGCCGCCTGAATGGGTGAGGAAGATGACGCGTTTGGCCTTGGGAGCGAAATGGGGAAGGGATGGCAGGCCGGTGGCTTCCTCCTGCTGGGCCATCGAGTGGAGAGCCATCGCGCCGACGGAGACGCCGGTGCATTGGCCGAGGAAGTAGCGCCGGGTGGTGTTGAGGGAGGATTCACTCATGGGTGATGGCTTCGTCGAGATTGAGGACCAGACTGGCCACGAGCGTGTGCGCGGCGAGTTCGGGCGTGGTTTGCAGTTTGCGGGCGTCTTCAGGATGGGCGCGGTAATGGGAGAGAGCGCGGTCGAGTTCGCGCTGGAGGATGGCGAGTTCTTGTGCAGAAGCATCGCGGGTCAATACGGCGTGGTAGATCAGGGGGAGACGATCTTCGGTTTTCGCGGCGAGCATGCGTTTGGCGAGGGCGCGGGAGGCTTCCATCATGGTCTCGTCATTGAGGAGGGTGAGGGCTTGGAGAGGGGTGTTGGTGCGGCTCATGCTGACTTCACAGACGCGGCGCTGGGCGCTGTCGAAGAGGAAGGTGGGGGCGATGCTACGACGCCAGAAGGCGTACAAGGTGCGCCGGTGCTGGGCCGCGCCCTGGCTGGGCTCATAGGTGAAGCGGCCCATGAAGATCTCCTCCCACACGCCATCGGGCTGGTGGGGGCGCACGGGTGGGCCACCGAGAGCGGGATTGAGCAGGCCGGAGGAAGCGAGGGCGGCGTCACGGATCATCCAGGCGGGCAGGCGGAAGCGCGGGCCGCGTGAGAGGAGGAGGTTCGAAGGGTCAGATGGATCGGTGCGGTCTGATGCCTGCTGGTAGGTCTCGCTGGTGACGATGAGCTTGATGAGTTTCTTCACGTCCCAGCCATTCTCCATGAAATCGACGGCGAGCCAGTCGAGCAGTTCGGGGTGAGTTGGGCGCTGGCCTTGCAGGCCGAAATCATCGGGGGTGCGGACGAGTCCGGCACCGAAGAGCATCTGCCAGACTTGATTGACGAACACGCGGGCGGTGAGGGGATTTTCTTTGGAGGTGAGCCACTTGGCGAGGCCGATGCGGTCCCGTGCGATGCCAGCGGGCCAGGGAGCGATGGCGGCGGGGACATCGCGCTGGACGACATCGCCTTTTTTGTCCCAGACACCGCGAACGAGGACGTGGGTGTCGCGTGGTTCTTTGCGCTCGGCGAGCACCATGACGTTGAGCTTGCCGGCGGCGGCCTGAACTTCCTTGAGCTGGGCATTGGCGCGATCGAGGGAGGCTTTCGCGATCTGGTAGGGTTCGTGATCTTCCAGGAATTGATCGAGCAGGCGGTGACGGTCGGGTTTGCCAATCGCGAGTTGTTCGAGCGGGGTCGGGCCGATTTCGCGCACGGCAGGGCCGGGCTGATCGGTGGCGGAAACGCGGAAGCTGGCGATGTTGGCGTCGCCGTTGGTGGAGCGGTGGCGAAGTTCGAAGATGAGTTCTTCATCGCTTTCGAGCACGAGCGGTTCGGCGAGGCCGTAGAGGGCGGTGTGCGGCTGGTCTTTGGGGAAGCCCTTCGTGGTCCAGCCGTTGCGGGGATCGTCGTCGAGCGTGCCTTTCACATCGCCATACTCGCGGGCCTTGGCTTCAGTCTTGGTATCGGCGACGGCGTATTTGACGAGGACATCGCGGATCTGGGAGCTGCCCTTGCGACGCACCTGCAGCTTGATGTCGGTCAGGATGAATTCGCCGTCCTTGCCGCGTGAGAGCACGCCTTTTTGCGGCAGCACTTCGAGCTTCAGGCCGGTGAGGAGGGGGAGTTTGATCACCGAGATGAGGCGGTAGTCGTCCTGCTTGGGATTGGGGCCGCTGGCGGTGACGGTGCCGTCTTTGGACTGAGCCAGCTTTGAGCCTTCCTGGGACTCCACCGCGCCGTGCATGACATGCCAGGCCTGGAAGCCGCCCTTCACGGCGTTCTGACGCTCCGCGAGCCATTTCTCGAAGGGTTTGGCGGCGTCGGCTTTGGCCTTGGCTTCGATGGGCTTGCGGGCATCGACGAGTTTTTGGGCTTCATCCACCGCACGCTTGGCGAGGGGTGACTGGTAGTTCAGATAGGGCTTGGCACCCGTGCCGGCGGCGCCGTCTTCGTCGATGCTGTTGAAGAAGGCGTTCAGACTGTAGTAGTCGTGCTGGGAGATGGGATCGAACTTGTGCGAGTGGCACTGCGTGCAGCCGAGGGTGAGGCCGAGCCAGACGGTGCCCATGGTGTTCACGCGGTCGATGACGTAGTCGATGCGGGATTCTTCCTTGTCGCGACCGCCTTCGCCGTTGGTCATGTGATTGCGGTGGAAGCAGGTGGCGAGTTTTTGTTCGGGCGTGGCGTTGGGGAGGAGATCTCCGGCGAATTGTTCCAGGGTGAACTGGTCGAAGGGTTTGTTGGCGTTGAAGGACGCGACCACGTAGTCGCGCCAGGGCCAGTTGGTGCGGGAGGCATCTGATTGGAAGCCGTCGGTGTCAGCGTAGCGTGCGGCGTCGAGCCAGTTCATGGCCATGCGCTCGCCGAAGTGGGGGGAGGCGAGGAGGGTGTCGGCTAGATCCTGGATGCTAGAGCCTTGATGCTGGATGGTAGGAGGGAGGCCGGTGAGATCGAAGGAGAGGCGGCGGAGGAGGGTGTGAGCGGGGGCTTTGGGGGAGAGTGTGAGGCCTTCTTTGGCGAGGCGGGCTTTGACGAAGAAGTCCACAGGATGGCCTTCGGCTTTCGCTTTCACGGGTTTTTCGAGGGACCAGTGTTTTCCCCACTTCGCGCCTTCGGCGATCCAGCGTTTAAGGAGAGCGACCTGCTCTGGCTTGAGGGCGGGTTTGTGCGACTTCGGGGGTGGCATGATCTCCTCGGGATCGGTGGTGACGATGCGGTCGATGAAATCGCCGGATTTGAGGACTTCGCGTGCGCCTTCCTGGGTATCGAGGCGGAGGTCGGCCTTGCGGTGTCCGGCGTCCTGGCCGTGGCAGGAAAGGCAGTTGTCTGAAAGCAGCGGCATCACCTCGCGGCTGAAGCTCACCGGGTCCGCATGGGCGGAAAGGGAGAGGGCGAGGAAGAGGAGCAGAGGTTTCGACATGAGACGCAGCATGCAGAAACCAACGCTGATGAACATGCAAGGTGCATGCATCTGCTATGGAGAATCCTGAGATTTTTGCGGCGAGTGGTTTGGAAGAAACCCGCAAATCGGCCACGAGAGGCGTATTTGAGTCAACTATGAGCACTTCATCTTCCAAATCACGCAGCGGCCTCGCGCTGGTCGGATTCATCGTCATCACGTTCTGCGCGCCACTGCTGAGTGTGGGCTCCATGCCGGGTGCGTGGTATGCGGCCTTGCAGAAGCCGTCATGGAATCCGCCGGCGTGGTTGTTTGGTCCTGCCTGGACGCTGCTTTACACGCTGATGGCGGTCGCAGCGTGGCTGGTGTGGAAGCGGGTTGGATTTACACGGCCGCTGGGGTTCTATTTCGTGCAACTGGTGCTGAATGCGGCGTGGACGCCTATTTTCTTTGGGGCGCACCAGCTTGGCTGGGCTTTGGTCGAAATCGTGGTGCTGTGGATCGCGATTCTGGCGACGCTGCTGAGTTTTAGACGCGTGAAGAGGGCAGCCGGATGGCTGTTTGTGCCGTATTTGGCGTGGGTCACGTTTGCAATGACCCTGAACTACACGCTTTGGAAATTGAATCCCTCATGACACAAAAGAACTGGCTGATCACAGGATGTTCGAGCGGCTTTGGCCGAGCGATAGCGGAGGCGGCGCTGGCCGCGGGGCAGCGTGTGATCGCCACGGCGAGGGATGTGCGGAGCATTGCGGATCTGGAGCGTGCGGGAAGCTGTGAGGTGATGGCGCTGGACATCACGGATGCTGAGAATGTGCGTGAGGTGATCGCGGCTGCGGGAGCGCTGGATGTGATCGTGAACAACGCGGGCTACGGACTGATCGGTGCGGTGGAGGAGTGCAGTGACGAGCAGATTCGCCGCAGTATGGAGACGAATTTTTTTGGGCCGCTGAATGTGATCCGTGCGGCGCTGCCGATGCTGCGGGCGCAGAGGAGCGGGCATATCGTGAACATCAGCGCGGCGGCGGCGATTTCGAATTACCCGGGTTTTGGCATCTATGGAGGAGCGAAGGCGGCGCTGGAGATGATGAGCGAGAGCCTGCGGCTGGAACTGGCACCGCTGGGAATTCAGGTGACGCTGGTGCAGCCGGGGCCGTTCCGGACGGATTTCATCGCGCGAGGTTTGGAAAAGGCTGCGAGTGAGATCGCGGATTATGCGGGCAGTGCGCGCAAGTTTGCCACGTTTCTGGAAACGGTGAACGGCAAGCAGCCGGGAGACCCGGTGCGTGCGGCGGAGGCCATCGTGAAGATGGTGCTGGATGGAGAGGCACCGCTGCGGCTGCCTCTGGGCAAGTATGTGGTGAAGAAGATGCGGGACAAAGCGGCGGCGCTGACGCGCGAGGTGGAGCAGTGGGGAGTGGTGGCGGCAAACACGGATTTTCCAAACTGACCATGGCTGTTCACACTTTGCACACGAAGCAGATCATCCGGGCGACGCGGCAGGAGGCTTGGGATTTTTTCTCGAACCCGAGGAATCTGGCGAAGATCACGCCGCCGGAACTGGGGTTTGAAATCATCACACCGGATCTGGTGCCGCAGGTGCGGGAGGGGATGATGATCGCGTACCGCGTGAGACCGCTGCTGGGACTGCCGATGACGTGGCTGTCTGAGATCACGCTGGTGGAACCCGGGGTGAGGTTCATCGACGAGCAGCGTGTGGGGCCGTATGCGGTGTGGCATCATGAGCATGAGTTTCACGATCTGGGCGACGGCCGAATCGAAATGGAGGACAAGGCGACGTACGTGCTGCCCTTTGCGCCGCTGGGAGATCTGGCGCATGCATGGCTGGTGCGGCCGCAGCTGAAGCGCATCTTTGCCTACCGGGAGAAGGCGGTGAGGGAGCTGTTTCCGCAGTGAGCCCGACTAACGGCTCACGCGGCACTGGGGCATGGCTTTTTGAAATTCGGCCGCTGCTTTCGGCGTGACCTCGGTGCCGTTAAGGACGAGTTCTGTGAGATTCTTCAGGGTCTGGAGTTTTTCCAGACCTGCATTGGTGAGATAGGTGCCTTGAAGATTCAGCGAAGTGAGGCTCTTGAGGCCGGAGATTGCTTCGGCAGCTTTGTTGCCAAAGTTGGTGGTGGAAACGGTGAGATTGGTGAGTGATTTCAAGCCGCCCAAGAGGGCGAAATCTTTGTCCGAGCATGTGCCGGCAGTGATGCGCAGATTACGGAGCGCCTTGAAGGTGGAGATGGCTTTGAGGCCGTCTCCGGAAATGCCGCAGCCGAGGAGTTCGAGGCTGGTGAGAGACTCGGTACAAGGAAGTTTGTCGAGGCCTTTGCCGGTAAATTTTGTGGCGTATTGAATGCCGAGGTGATCGAGCTTTTTGGCGTCGGCGAGGTAGGCAAGCACTTCGTCAGTGACATCGGACACCCCCTCGAGGTTGATCCAGTTGAGTTCTTTGTTGCCGGCGAGGAAGGCGAAGGCGGTGTCACCCAGTCCAGGCTGATTGGGCCGAACCATGACGCGGCGCAGATCGTGCAGACCGACGAGTGGGAGGAGGTCTTTGGTTTTGAGCGGGGGCAGGACGGAGTTGAGGCGGTCGAGCGAGAGTTCGACGATCTCGAAACGACCTGCGGGAATGTCTTTGGCGGTGAGGATCTGAGTGGGGGTGCCATCGGTGGAGGCAACAAACACACCGCCATTGTTGACGAGATATTCTGCGGCGGTGCGCCAAGTGCTGCCGGTGGTGGCGCTTTTGGTGGAAGGGGGGGCGGCAGGCGGCGTAGGCGCAGAGGGCGGCGGCGTTGCGGGCATTGTGCTCGCGATGGTGGTCTGCGGCTTTTGTTGCGCGATCTTATCACGCAGAGCCTTCACGCGACTGACGTCGTCGAGTTTGCCGGTCTTGGTGAGATCGGCGATGTAAAGATCGAGGGCCTGCAAATAGAGGTCGTAGAGTGTTGAGGCTTTGGTGTCTCGCTCGGCGGTGATTTTGGCGAGGGTGGTGCGGTAGGTGGTGCGGAGAGTTTTGAGCGCAGCGGGCGTGGTATCCGCATCTTCGGCGGGAACGCCTTCGCCTTTTGTGATGGCGGCTTTTTCTGCGTCAAGGACGGTGACTTCACTGAGGCTGCCTTTGGCCTGTGCGACGGCACGAGAGCGGGTGATGCCGTTGGTCACGTAGCTTTGATTCAACGCAGCCAGGGCGGTGAGGAAAGGCTTCTGCGCATCGGACTCATAGCGGGCCTTGAAGCCGGATTCGAGCTTGGCGATTTGAGGATGGGAGGCCAGAAGGTCAGCCATTGTCTCCGTCGCAGGGGCAGGCCGCAGCAGCGCTTGGTGGACGATCATTTTTGACCAATGGCTGGCGACTCCGGGATGGGCGACATCACGCATGGCGAACTTGGGATCCGGAGTCAGGCGTTTGAAGTCACCGCGAAAGGCCACCACTTCCTTGTCATCAATCATCAAGCGCACGGAGCCGCGCCGCACCTCGACCCGCGAGCGATATCGGTGATCAGCTTCCATCTTGAAGTCCAAATTCCTGGCTTCCGTGCGATCAGGATCGCGGTCGGCCTTGCCATCCAGAAACTGGCCGAGGTAACAGCCGTGGGAAGTCATGCGCGCGGTGAACCAGTGGCCCGGCACTGGCAGGATTTGCGACACATCCTGTTCGCCGCTTGGCAAGGTGAAGTCGATTTCAAAATCATATTCCTCCGGGGCAGACGCTTTGAACTCAATGGGCCAAACTCTGGGGGCTGGCCCTGTTTCTATGGCGAGTCCCGCCGATGTCTTCTGCCACTCTCCGAGGATCGTATCACGCGCCACGTCAACATTGGCGAGAAGGTCCGTCCAGCCAGAGGGCGAAATCGACGATATGCTGGCGACGGGGACGGGGGTGGCGGGCACCGGATTCGTGGTGGTATCATCCCATTCGATCAGATAGCCGCCGCGACGGTCGGCCTGGCCGAGGCCGTTGCTGCGGATGTCTCCCCAGCCCTTGCTCATGCGTGAGAAACAGAGCGCAAACTCATTGGCCATCCCGCCAGGTTCCTGACTGCCCCAGGCGGTGAAGGTGAAGGGCTCGCCAGTGACCCAAGTCCACTGACGTGTGGGGTTGTCATTGGTGCCACCGAGCCAGAGGGAGAGGTTCTCAGGCAGTTTGGCGACGAAGGTGTCCAGGATCCACTGGTTTTCTTCTTTGCTGGTGATCGTTGCCAGATGACCGCCTGTGGCTGCGGCCTTGGCTTTGGCATCTTCCCAACCAAGTTTTTCAGGAGAAAACTGATAACGATGGCCGCCGAAAGAGAGCACTTCGACTGGTGGTGAGGTTGAGGATTGAGGGTCGAGGACGGCCGTCTCCACACGGATGAGTTCGATGCCATGGCTGGCACCAAGACCCGGGAAACCTTCTGGGAAAGTGCTGTCCCGGGCTTCGCCCAGCCGTTGTCCGTCAAAGAAGAAGGTGAGGCGGTTCCCAATGGCGTAGAGCTCAGCAGTGTGCTCGGTGCCGGTGTTCACCAAAGGCTGGCTTTTCAGCTGGGCCAGCTTGCGCCTCTCCCCGTCCTTCTTGAGCGGGATAAGATCCAGTGTGCCGTCATTTTTTTCTTTGGTACAGACAGTGATGATATAGCGCGGACCGATGCCGACTTTGTTGAGGCGTTGAATGAGGTCCAGGCAGGCGTCGGTGTTTTGGGAACGGAAGCGGACGCGCAGCGCAGAGTCTCTGCGCAAGTCGGCAAAAAGGTGCATGGCATTCTTGGACTCGATGACGTGCATCTCGCCGCCCACACGCTGCCAGGCCGGACCCCAGTCATCTGAGCCTGCCAGCTCATCTCGCCATTGGGCTGCGGGAGCGAAGTTGGAGAAACCTGCACTACCACCCGGGACAGGCGTGGGAGCAGGCGCTGATTCTGGCATGGATGCCGTCGTTGGTGGCGCGGTCTGAGGAGCGGACTTTCTCGCAGGTGGTGTGAGCGTGTAAACCAGACCCGCGATGATCACGAGGGCGGCGGCGATGCCGATGACGGGGCCGAGGCTGGATTTTCTATCTGGAGCTGGTGCTTGGCGAGCAGGCTGTTCTTGAATGCGCTTTTGGCATTCGTCTGGCGTGGGCTCTGGCGGATTGCTGGCAGCGTTTTTTTGCGCCCGCGTGGCACGTGCGGCAGCCTCGGCAGCGGCCTGCTGCTGCTGGATGAGCAAGGCGCGCGGCGTGGTGAGGATGACATCAAGCTCCTGACGGATCTCGGCGGCGGTTTGATAGCGTGTCTCGCGATCCGTCTGCATCGCCTTGGAGATAATCGCGTCGAAGCGAGGATCGGTGCCGTGTTTCGCTGCCGGAAGAGTCCAGAGACCTCGGGGGACTTCACCGGTGAGCATCTGGTAAAGCATCACGCCGATGGCGTAGAGGTCGGTCGCGGTGGATGATGCCGTTGCGGTGGGCGTAGTTGAGCGCGTCGCAGACATGGGCAGTGATGGAGAGGGCGTAATCCTCGGGCAGTTTGCCCTGGGAAACGATCATTCTGGACACATCCGTGCCGTCGATGAACTCCATGACGATGTAGAGCAGGCCGGTCGGCGTTTCGCCGAAGTCGAACACGCTGACAATGCTGGGATGGCTCATTTTAGCCATCGTGCGTGCTTCATTTTTGAAGCGCGCGGCGAATTGCGCATCGTCATCGTCGTCCACCAAATCGAGGGGCAGCACCTTGATGGCGACAGGGCGGTCCAGCGAAACTTGGACGGCCTTGTAAACGGCACCCATGCCGCCGCGTCCGAGCAGTGAGACAAACTGATACTGCGGAAGCATGGCCTGCATTTCTTCCAGAGTTGGCGGCTGCCAGCCTTTTGAGGGTCTGGAGCTGGAAGCAGATGAAGTGCTCATAGGGAAAAGTCGTGGGCCGTATCGTCGGATGATATTAGCAAGGACCGTTCCGACATCGCAATCGTCATTTTGACGTGGCGGGGCAAGGGGGGCTGGGCGGCAGCCATAGCCTGAGCAGGGGATGAGGGTTTGTTCGACTTGCGCGTTGTTGCAGCGTAAACAACCCGTGCATGAAGATCCCTGTTGCTTACGAACTGAACGGCCGCCGACGCTTTCTGCTGGTGCAGGACGGGGAGACGATCAGTGTCGGGCGTGGTGAGGCTTGCAGCATTCGACTGACGGGGGATGCTGCGCAGGAGGTGGAGCTGACGGCGCAGTTTGTGAACGGCTGCCAGTTCCTGGTGGTGCATCCTGCCAATGGCAGCGTACCTTATGCGCAGCCGCTGCCCTGGAAGGTCACGCTGGCGGGGATAGAACTGGAACTGCAGCGTCCTTTCAAAGCGGACCAGAGCAAGGCTGGGCGCGAATTGATTTTGCAAGGTTTGAGCGCGGGGGAAACCCGGCTGGTGCTGCCAACGGACAAGCCGCTGCTGCTGGGCGCGAGTGTTGCCTGTGGGGTGGTCATTCCAGATGCGGGATGTCCGGATGTACTGATGGCCCTTTGGGGGGCAGGAACCAAGCTGCTGGTGCAGGTGCTGGATGAGTCTGCTGTGGTGGGCTGGGTGGGACGTGCGGGTGAAAACGAGGCTGAGCTGGAGCTGCCGGTGAGTTTGAGCATTGGCGGCAGGGTGCTGCTCCTTCGCTCTGGCGAGGCAGCGGCAATGACGCATCCCGTGGCGAAGCCGATGGTGCCTGTGGCTGCAGCGCCGCATGCGCCATCCATTTTGGCGAAGAACGCCGAATATGCTCCCAAGATCATCGCACGGCAGGGGAGTCCGAGCGGAAGCGAGGAGGGAGGGATCAATCTGGTGAAAAAGGCGGAGCAGTCTCCGGCGACCACCGGGCGTCCACTGGTTCTGCCGCCGCCGTCGGTTCTCTCTGCGGATGATGGGGTGCCGATCATGACGATGGAGGAGGCGGCTCATTCGCATCCCAAGCCCTACACTCCCAAGGTGTTCATTCTCGCGAGCTGGCTGCAGGTGGGGCTGATTTTTGCCGTGGCGCTGCTGCCCCAGCGGGGGCTGATGACGCCCGAGCAAATCGTGCAACTGTGGTATGCTGCGGGTGGCATGCTGATGCTGACTCTGGTGCTGGGTCTCGGGGTGCTGCTCAAATGAGGCGTGGAAGCGGCTGGTTTTTTTGAGGAAGGTGTCATACAACGCGGCGTCCCCGCGTCACTCAGCGGGAAATGAATGGAACGCGCCATTGCCGACCAGCTCGAAGCCCTGCATCCCGACGCCTTTGGCTGGGCGCTGCACTGTTGTGCCGGCGAGCATGGGCGCGCGGAGGATGTGCTGCAAAACGCGTATCTCAAACTAGCCCAGCAACGAGCGCAGCACGACGGGCGCTCCAGCTTCAAGACGTGGTGGTTTGGAGTGATCCGCTTCACGGCGCACGAGGAGTTCCGACGGCTGCGCTACCGGGAATCCTTGCTGGGAAAGCTGCTGCTGCAACTCACGGGCGATGCCCACGATCCGCAACCGTCGCCTGCACGAAAGATGGAGCTGGACGAACGCACGGCCGAGCTGCGGCGCTGCCTGGCGCAACTGCCGGCACGACAGGCGGAGGTGCTGCATCTGGTGTTTTACCAGGATCTCACGCTCAACGAGGCGGCGGAGGTGATGCGAGTGAGCATCGGTTCCGTGCGCCAGCATTACGAACGCGGCAAAGCGCGCCTGCGCACGCTGCTGCAACCCGAACACCTGCATGAAACCGCAGTCTGACGATGACCTGCTCGAGATTTTTTCGCACGCGCGCCGGCGTGACCGGGAGGATGCACCTGCCTGGAGGCCGGAGCTGCTGGACGGACCCCGGCAGAGGCCTGCCACCCCGCTGCGGTGGATACCGGCGGCGCTGGTGGCAGCCAGTGTGATCGTGGTGGCGGTCTTCTTCACCCACGCGCCTATGCATGAGCCGCGACTGAGTGAGGCGCTGCCGCCGTTGCTTGAGTCTCAGCCAGGCGAGTTGTTTGCCAGCATGGAGCCATCACTCATGAGCTTTGAAGCGCCTTCAGATTTTCTTTTGCCCGATCATCTCAACCCCTACAATCCATGAAAAAGCTCCTTTGCTGCCTTTTGCTCACCGTCGCCAGTCTGCCTGCTGCTCAAGTCGAAGACTGGCTGAAAAGCGGGCTGCTGCATCCGGACCTGATCGCCTCGGTGCGTGAACAGCTGGCCTTGACGGAAGAGCAGCAGACCAAACTCAATTCTCAGCTCAGCGAGGCTCGTTCCCAGGCTGAACCGCTGGAGCAGGCGGTGCAGGAACAGAAGAAAGTGCTCAATCATCTGCTGCAGGACCCAAGCACCAGTGCTGACGTGGCGGCGGCGCAGCTGACCAAGCTTTTGGATGCGGAAGCCGCGATCAAACAACTGCAGCTGCGGGCGCTGATCGGTGTGCGTGATGTCCTGACACCGGAGCAGCTGGCCCAGGTGAAAAAACTCGGGCCACCGAAGCTGGCTGCTGGCAGCGGACTGGAGGCGAAAGTGAAGGAGAAAGCTGGCAAGCTCAGGGCTGCGGTGGAGGCTCTGGGTGTACCGCCGACGGAAGCGATGAAGTATCGTGGCGGAGAAATCGAGAAGCTGATCAAAAGCAGTCAGTTTGCCGAAGCCAACAAGGAGCTGGATGAGCTGATGGAAGACTCGCATTTCAAGGAGCTGGAGGCCGAGGTGGAGAAAGTGGATTTTGCCAAATTCGAGCCCGGCAGCACCGATGTGGAAACTCTGCGGGGGCGTTATGAAAGCGTGCAGGCGGCGGGGCAGGAAATCATTTCCTTGCCATTGCTGCGCGAGCTGGTGCAGGCCAAGACAGCCTTTGAAGCTGCGAAGGAAGCCCAGGATGCAGAGAAGGTCGGACGCATCCTCACCTATGTGGAAGGCAAGCTGAAGAAGTAACGTCAGCGTCTCCTACACATGCGCATCTTATGCATCCTGCTGGCCCTCGGTGTGGCTTCTGTTATTGCGTCAACACCGGATGAAGTCGAGGCGCGGTTGCGCATGGCCTTGCAAATCGCACGTGAGCGCAATGACCGCTCACTCGTCGCCCAGGTCGAAAAGCTGGGTCGTGACCTCAAAGGAGAACCGCCCGCTGATGTGGAGGCACGTCTGCGTGAAGTGGAATCCGCCGTGGGCATCGATCCCGGCGGATGGTCGATGGCCGGCCAGCCGCTGTTTCATGGGACGGCGGAGATGAAGGCCAGGCAGCCCGAGTTGAAAGCCCAACTTGCCGCTGCGATGGAGAGCGATGACGCCGCGCAGGTCCGGGCGGTGACGCAGGAAATGCTGAAGGTTCTTGGTGATCAGGCCGGCGTGCCGGATGGACGCCGAGCCGGAGTCAAAGCCGAACCGTGCACGCTGAGCGAGGCCGCGGCGACCAAGCTCTTCGTCGACGCTTTGAAGACTGAAGGCCGGCGAGTGCGCCAGCTCAGCGAAGGCAAACCGCTGCCGGATCAGATGCTGCGGATCTATGCCGACATTTTGAATGGGATGACGATTGTCCGGCCTTGTGTCGAAAAGCATCAGCCCGAAGTGCTGAAGGATCTCGACCGGCTGACGAGTGGTCTTGCAACGATCCTGCTGACCTTGCAGCAGCCCAATGGATTGTTTCCTTTTCCCGATCTGCGCGGCAAAAACATCCGCTTTGGTGACATGATCACGCGGCAGCTGGACGCGGGAGCGGTCGAGGTCAAAGACGGATGGTTGATCACCGCCGACCCGGATGGCGGGTCGCAATTCGACACCGGTGTTTGTGGCGCTGCGCTGCTCCAGGCCGGACTGCTGCATGGCAATGAGACGTGGAAGCAGGCCGGATTGCGCGCAGCTGACTGGGCACTGACGCAGAAGTGCTGCGCGAACTTCAATTACAACGCTTTCTCCATCTCTCTGCTGGCACAAGCCTATCGAGCCACGGGCGATATGAAGTATCTCACGGGGGCGGTGAAGAAATTTCGCGTGGGTGTGTCTCCTGGCCAGGCTCCGAACGGCCGCTTGATGGACGCGCACAATGCGCGAACTGTTTACCATCAAATTATTCTGCGCGGGCTGGGGGATCTGAGTTTGGCGTTACCGCCAGAGCGCAAGGAGGAGCGGATGGAAGTGGATGCGGTCACGAAACCGGCTGTCAAAGCCTTGTTGGATGAGTTTGAGGCCATGGGCATGACCGTGGAGGCCCTGCCTGAATTGCAGACTTTGGCGGGTCTTTATCCCGACGATGGGCGCTTAAAATCCGCAGTACGGGTCATGGCAGGCAGCATCGTCGGCAAATGCAGCGACGGCCAGCGGGTGAAGATGGGGGCTGCGGTGGCCCAACTGGCGGCGGTGGCGGCGGGCATGAAACCGTAGAAAAGTTTCGTTTGCCTTTGGCCTATTTCCGGCGATAAAACGCCGTAAGTCACCTGTTAAGGGTCAGGCTCAGTCGTTCATCAGGTGATTTCGAATCCGTTGGTGTTCATATACCGATGATCGGGGCTGGTTCTGACACGAGGCAGAGGACGGCACCCAACAACGATAAAGATATGAATACCAAGATGTACGTGGGCAATCTGCCCTTCGCCGCTCAAGAACAAGACATTCGTGAGCTGTTTTCACAATACGGTGGTGTCACCGAAGTGTTCCTCCCGATGGATCGCGAAAGCGGTCGTCCGCGTGGCTTTGCCTTCGTGACCATGGACTCCGCAGAAGCCATGAATGCTTCGATCAACGCGCAAAACGGCCAGGAATTCATGGGCCGCAAGCTTGCCATCAATGAAGCCCGCCCACGTGAAGAACGTCCGGCAGGCGGCGGCGGTGGTGGCGGACGCGGTGGCTACGGCGGCGGTGGTGGCGGCGGCGGCGGTGGCCGTGGCGGCTACGGTGGTGGTGGCGGCGGCGGTGGCCGTGGCGGCTACGGTGGTGGTGGCGGCGGTGGCGGCGGCAAGCGCGGTGGCGGCGGTTTCGACCGTGGCAACCGTGGCGACGGCGGCGACGGCGGCGGCTGGTAACACCTGACCCTGATTTTAGATTTCACGCCCGTGATCCGGTGAGAGCGTTATGCGCCCTCCTGAATCACGGGCTTTTCTGCGTTCACGAACAGGGCAAACAAACCGGCGAGCACGAAGGCCGTGGCACACATCCACACGCCTTCGTGGAAGTCGTGATTGGTGTCATAAGACTTGAGCACCAGGGTGAAGAGCATGGGCATGATGGCGGCGCCGAAGTTTCCCCACATGTTGGACCAGCCAAAGAGCTGCGCCTGATTTTTGCCGCTGATGTCCTGCATGGTAGTCCACATGGCAGGCAGACCGATATCGCCAAAAAAGGCGGCAAGGCCAAAGGCTGCGGCCATGCCCCAAGGCGAGTCAGTCCACAAAGCCAGCACGTAACAGCCGGCTGCGGCGAACTTGGTCACGGACATGGGGAGCATGCGGCCCATGCGTTTGCCATGATGGCGTGTGATGTAGTCGGTGATGAAACCGCCAAGAGGGAGTGCCACGATGCCAATGGAAAGCGCGCCGGTGGTGATGTAGCCGGCCAGATCTTCCTCCAGATGCATCACCTTTTTGAGATAATCGGGCAGGGAAAGGATGAGAAATGCCCAGCCGATGTTGGTGAAGAACTGCACGGCATTCGCCATCCATAGGTTGAGGCTCTTGCAGGCGGCCTTGAGGGGGAAACGCCGTGGGGGATCTTTGATGGGCTGGAAGTCACCCCGTCCTTCGGCCAGCAGGTCGATCTCCGCTGCGTTGCATTGTGGATGCTGACGTGGGTGCTCACGAAACACGCGCCAGTAGCAGATGGCGACGATCACGCCGACCAACCCATAGAGCCACCCCGCCCAGCGCCAGTCGCCAGATCGTAAAATGACAAAGGCGGTGAGGGCCGGTGCCACAGCGCCGCCCACACGTCCGCCCCATGAAATCATGCTGCTGGCAAATCCGCGTGATTCAATGTGAGCCCAGCGGGTGAGCAGGCCGCTGCTGGCGGGATAGTAGCCCGCTTCGGCAAGGCCGCAGCAGAGCCGGGCGATCAGCAGCGTGGTGAAGCCCAGTGAAAAGCTGGAGGCGGCAGTGAAGACGGACCACGTGGCAATGTAGATGGTGATCAGAACGCGCGTGCCGAAGCGATCGCTCAGCCAACCGGCGGGGACTTGAGCCAGGGCATAAGCCCAGAAGAACGCGCCCTTCACCCAGTCAATCTGCCAGCCTTCCAACGCGACACTTTTTTGAAACGAATCTGAGGCCACGATCTGTGCCAGGCAAATGCGGTCCAGATACATCAGGAAGGCCACCATCGTCGCCGTGGCAAGGATTTGATGGCGGACGATCGTGGGGCGGGAGGTGGAAGACATCGAAGATACAAGACGCAGAAAATCAGCCAGCCCTAACAGGATTCCAACTTGATGAAGCGGCGGAAGGCGTGCATGAGCCGTGTATTGCAGCGCAAAAGCGTCCCAATGAATAGACTTGCGTGCCTCGCAGTCTCATCAACTCTTCCCTACCATGACCGCCATCAAAAATCTTACCGCTCTGCTGGTGCTGAGCTTTCTCGCTTCCGGAGTGCTCGGCTGGTTCCTGTTTCAGTCGCACGCGGATCTTGCGGCCGTGCATGCAGAGCTTGAGCAGATTAAAACCACGCATGCCGAAGAGATGAGTGCGAAGGCGGCTGAATTCCAGCGTACGCTCGACACCCAGGCGGCGCAGCATCAGAAAATGATCACTGCGATCAATGATGAACACGAGAAAAAGATCGATGAACTGCGCACGGGCGAGCGCAAGCGCCTGGCCATCGCGGCCAAGGAGTTTGAAAACATTTTTGAGGGCAACAAGACCACGCTGCAGTACATTGACCTGCTGGAAGACAAGGTGAAGGCCGGACAGGCGCTTTCGAAGGCGGAAGTGGAAAAGCTTTCGATCATCACCACCGGACTCGGCTACCTGAAAAAACAGTATCAGAAGCCGATGCAGGAGTTTCAGGAGCTGGCGAACTATTTTGACGCCCAAGCCTCCAAGCAAATCACCAAACCGAAGGGCGGCTTCTTCAAGCGTCTCTTCAGCAGCGATTTTCGCGATGCCGAGAAGGAATATCTGCGCCAGGAAGGTGCCAAGGAGGCCTTTGAGCAGGCGCAGAGCAAGTTCTCCGGCACCTACAAGCAGGCCCAGAAGGTTATGGGTTCGGTGAATCTGGATGCAGACGCGCAGATCCAAAAGCTGCATGCTTACATCGACGACAAGCAGCAGATGAACGCCGAGGATCTCTCCTCTTTCTTTGACAAGGCTCGCAAGGCTCTGCGCACCCATCAGGACGTGCTCGACTTTGAGCCGGACGCTGCACGGCTTCCTGCGCCTAAACCGCAACCTTGAGCTGCGGAACGAAAATGGCGCGATGATCAGTTTGCGCCATGCCGGAGGGACAGATAGAGGATAAGTCCTACAGTTGAATTCCCTAGATTTGGACAGCGCAAAACTTTACTTTCAAAGAGCCAAAATAACACTTTTAAGAATCACACTCGCAAGGCAATTCATGTGGTAGATGGCATGACAGATGTATAAAACATTTATTTACAATGTTGTGGATAGTTTTAAAACTCGATTGTATTTGGTCTACAACATTTGGCAAAGTTGGTGACTGGGAGCGAGGTGGGAGAGACCTCAGTCGGCAAAGCAACTCAACGCTGAATCGTGGGGCGACGGTCTTCCGTGAATGAGATCAAGTTGAAATCCCTACAAAGCCCTCGGAATCAATTAATTATTTGATTTAAAATCAAACAAAAGTTTGGCATTTTTGTCCATTATTCTTTATTCTGCAGCTGCATTATTCTTTATAATTCAGCCCCCTCCGTTCAAATTTCCAGCAATATGTTAATGCTCTTACGCGCCTACAGACAAACCGTCGGCCTTTCGATGATTCTCTTGATCTTCTCCTGGCAGATCGGACAGCCCTTGCAGGCCGCGACGCTTTATTGGGATCAGGACAGCACCGCGCTCGGCAATGTGACCACGGGTGGCGGGCTGGGTGGCACAGGCACTTGGGATATAACTTCGCCGAATTGGTGGAATGGCGTCGCCACGGATGCAGCTTGGATCAATGGCACGGACATCGCCATCTTCACCGGCACCGCAGGCACTGTGACGCTGGGCGGGCCGATCACAGCGGGTGGGCTTACCTTCAACTCCAGTGGTTACACCATTGCAGGCGGTGGCAATATTCTGACGCTCACGGCACCTTCTGGGGTTACCTCACCCTTGCTTGCGGTGAACAACAGTGGCTTGGGAACAAATCGTGCCACGATTTCTGCCTCGCTTGCGGGTACCTCGGGGTTTACCAAAACGGGTAACGGAACTTTGGTTCTCGGTGGCGCTAACACGGGGCTGTCAGGAGATGTTGCGATCAAAGGTGGGAATCTTGTGGTGACCAGCCAAGGTCAACTTGGCACTGGCACCACAGCCATCTCTATCACTGGGATTGCCGGCACTGGGAACCCGGGATACTCCGGTGGGACACTTGTTCTGGATGGCTCCAGTTCGATAATCAATTTCACCCGAGAGATTTCAGTTGCGGGTCGTGGTCCGGGTACGGCGAATGCGAGCGGTGGCGTTGTTAGCATTGGCTACAACACCTTGGCTGGCAACCTCACCTTGGGGAATGCAGCTACCGAGGGACGCGCTGTGGCGACCCATGGCATCACCACCCTCAGTGGGAATCTGAATTTGGGCACCGGTGCCGCAAACATTCTTTTCGGCAACGGGAACTGGATTGTTAGCGGCAGAGTTTTGGGGACCGATAACGCGACAGATCGCTTCATCAAGAGTGGAACAACCATCGCCTCCACCCTTTGGCTGCAGAACAGCAATAACAGCTTCGCTCAAACGATGCGTATTGACAGCGGCACCGTTCGTGTATCAACGCCCTCGGCGCTCGGCTTCAGCTCAGTCACCACTGGCGCAGTGGGATCGGTGGATTTGAATGGTGCGGGAACGACCCAGGGCCTTGAAATCCGATCAGACACGACGAACTGGGGCACCATCGGCTTCCGCGTCCGTGGAAACAGCAACGGTATCACTGTTGATCACAGCATTGGAAACTACACCACGAATCCGATCAACCAGACGATTACCTTCGGGAACATTTCGATGGATTTGAACGCCAACCTCCAAGTGAACGGACGCAACGGGTTCAACTCCAGCTTTAGCGGCCCTAGCGGAACAATTACATGGACGAACGGGGGCACGGGAGCCCTCGCAAACGCCAGCAACGGAACGATGACCGTCAATGCAAACATCAGCCGCCCCACTGAAACCACGACCCGCACTCTCACACTGACCTCAACGGGTGAAATGGTGCTGACGGGCAACATCTTGGAGCCTACTCAGGGCACCGGATCGATCGTTTTGACCAAGGCAGGTACGGGCACCCTTACCATTCAGGGAACGGCTGGCACCTACACCGGAGCCACCAACGTCAACGCTGGCACACTCAACATCAGCAGCATCGGGGCACTCAATGACAATACGAATGCGGTGAGCACCGGCCGCGTGGTCTTCGGCGGTGGTACGCTCAACTATACGGGTGCGGCGCAGACTTGGACGAACAAGGTGCTCCTGCTCAATGCCACGAACAACATCCTGACGAGCAACGGCACAGGTGCGCTTGTTGTCCAGCCCAACATTGTCAACAATGGTACAGGTGCCAAGAATTTGGTGCTCGGTGGTGCCAATACGAACACGAACGACATCCAGGGAATCATCACGAACACCACCGTGGGTGCAGGCGTCACAAAGTATGACTCCGGCTTGTGGCAGATTTCCAGCCCTGGAACAACTTCCAGCACTATCGGCACGGCAAATGCCGCCTTTGGTATCACGGCGGTTGGGACCACAGCATCGAGCACTATCACCACGACCAGCACCACTGGCCTTGTGGTCGGGCAGCCGATCTCGGGCACGGGGGTTCCGTTCAGTACCGTGATCAGCCAGATCATCAGCCCCACGCAGTTCACGACGAGCCAGAATCTGACCAGCACAGGTTCGACGGTCGTCCTGGGCACGGTCACTGGCGCGACTACGGGGATCGCGACCACGGCGGTCAGCGCTGGCACCACGACCGCGCCCACCCTGACCTTTGGCAGCACGGCGAACCTGGTGGTCGGCCAGCAGGTCACCGGCACGGGCCTTACCGGCAGTTGGTATATCAGCGCCATCACCAGCGGCACCGTGGTGACTCTTGCCAGCACCACGGGGAGCACGGTTACCGTCGGTGGTGTGGCCAGTGGTGTCACCATCACCCCTACGAGCAGTCCGAACTTCGGCGGGCCACTTACAATCACGGGCGGCACGGTGCAGTTGAACCCGCTGGCGGCTGCGGCAGCATCCCCAGTGCTCAGCGGTCTGACCAACGTCGTCTTCGCTGCGGACACAATCCGCAACAACGGTTTTGCAGGCGGCACGCTCAACTACAAGGCGTTCTCTACGGGCAGCACGCAGACAGCAGGCATCCTCTCCGTCACCGCAGGTGCCGGCACCGTGCAGATCACCCCTGGTGCGAGTGGCACCAACACTCTGACTTTCGGTTCGATGGTCGTCCCAGCGACGGGAACGAGCTTGAACTTGGTCGTCCCGGCGAGCCCTGGCACCAACAGCATTGCCTTCACTACCGGCAACACCCTTGTTAACGGCATTGTCGGTGCCCGCGCTTACTTCAATGGTGCGGACTTCCTCGGCGGCACCACCACGGCGGCAGCGGCCACCTACAGCACGTTTGCTGGCGGTGCCGCGCTCACCACCGCCAACACGCTGCCATACTTCGTAACCGGCGACGTGACCGCTCAGACCACCGCTACGATCAACGCGGGTATTAAATTCTCCAGCGCACGGGCGCTCACCTTGGCATCTGGACAGACCCTAACGCTTCAGAATGGCGGGAATACCGTGTCCGGTGGCATCCTGCAGACGGGTGGCTTCAGTTCCACTATTTCAGGTGGCACTGGGATCACCAGCGGTGGGGCTGCGGAACTTGTCTTCCGCACAGATACTGCCAGCGATACCCTCACACTCTCAACTCCGATCCTTGTTGGTACCACCGGTGGATTTAGCAAAAATGGTGCGGGCACCTTGGTTTTAAACGCGGTTAATGCAGGAGCAGCGTCCACGATCAATGTGAATGAGGGCACTCTGCGCCTGTCGGGTGCCACCACCACCCTAGGTGCTACCAACATGAACCTGACAGTGCGTCAGGGAACCACTTTGGATGTCAATGGTGTCAACGTCTCGGCCACGCCAGTCGTCTCAGGCACGGCCACACTGCCCTTGAATGCCCTTGCCGGTGCGGGCACTGTCACTAACGGTAATGCTGGCACGACCTCGACCATCGCGATTGGCAGTGGCAATACCGCCGGCATTTTCTCGGGCATCATTCAAAACGGAGCAGGCACGGTGGCGCTCACCAAGACGGGGACTGCCACACAAACACTGACCGGCCTCAACACCTTCACTGGACCGCTCACACTCACTGGTACAGGAGCGAGTACGATTGCAGCCACGACCCTCGCCAACATTGGCGTCGCCAGCAGTATTGGACGCGGTGATAACACGAGCACAGCCACCAATCAGGCCAGTATCGTCTTTGCCAGCGGTGCCAATACCATCCTTTACACTGGAGCCAGTACCAGCGTCTTCCAGACCACACAGACCCCATCCGTATCCATTGACCGTCTGTTCACGATCACCGGTGGTGCCACTGGCACCATTGACTCCTCGGGCCAGTTTGGGAACAACACCGCAGCAGCCAGCTCTGCGAACAATGCAACGCTCGTGTTCAACAACACGAACGCAATCGCCTATGCCGGCTCGGGCACAGCCACGCTCGGCCTCGCGGGTACGTCCACCGGTGACAACCGTTTCGTGCCGTTGCTGAACAACGCAAACTTTGCGCTGACCAAGTCCGGCGTTGGTCTCTGGATTCTTGATCCCACCAGTTCCAACACCTACGCGGGTGCGACGACAATCACTGGTGGCGCCCTCCAGGTGGCTGCGCAGGCTTCTCTCATTCAAGGGCTCTCGGCAAACAGCAACCTGACCCTCAACGGCGGCGTTCTGCAAACCTCCGGGACCTTCGCCATGAATCTCGGCACGGGAGCCGGTCAGGTGCAATTCACCGGCATCGGTGGTTTTGCTGCCAGCACTTCCAAGCTCACTGTGAATCTCAGTTCCGGTGCAACCCTCGCTCTCGGTACGGCACCCACGGCTGGCAGCACCCTCATCCTTAGTTCCACCACCGCGCTGGCGGATGTCGAGTTGATCAATCCGATCAACCTCGGCACTGCGGCACGCACCATTCAGGTGGATGACAATGGCACCACGAATCTCGATTTCGCCACAGTTTCCGGCGTCATTTCCGGCGGTGCGGGTGGCACGCTTACGAAGAGCGGAGCCGGCACGCTCATCGTTGGGAATGCGAACACCTACACGGCCAACACCATTCTGAATAATGGTTCTCTGATCGTCACTTCTCTGGGTAATGCCAGTGGTACAGCAAGCAGCAGCCTTGGCGCCAGTGGCGGCACGTTCAACTGGAACGGTGACGCTGCTCTCAACCTGCTCTACGTAGGTTCGGGCGAGACATCATCGCGCCCAATTACCTTTACGCCGGCCATGACTGCCGCACGTACTTACACCATTGATAGTTCGGGCAGCGGCGCGCTGAGTCTTTCCAGCATTACCAATAGTCAAACCGGAGCCTTTGCACTGACCTTGCAGCTTCGTGGGACCAACACGGACAACAACGTCGTCACTTCTGTTTTGGGTAACGGTGCAAACACTTTGGCCGTGACCAAAGCCGACGGTGGTGTGTGGATACTCAATCCAGCCAGCGCGAACACCTTCACTGGTGCCATCAGTTCAAACGGTGGCTTGCTGGGCCTTACGGCGAATGGCATCGGTGCTGCCAGCGCGATCAATATCAACAATGGTGGCATCTTTGCCTTCGGTGGTGCGCTGACCACTGCTGTAACTGTTCAGGGAAACAACTCGACCGGCGTATTTGCTGGGCAGAATGCGATAACCCTAAATAACAGCGTGACAAAGACGGCTGGCAACAACCAGTGGACGATCAGTAACAACCTGGAAAATGGAGCGCTCCTCACCGTCAATGGGAACTTCGTCAACGCTGAAGCTGGAACCACGGCAGCGACCCAAACGATCAGCTTCCGCGGTTACGGCTCCACGCTTTGGAATGGCGCAATCACCGAGAATGCAGCGGCTGGCGGCAAGATTGCTTGGAACATCGGCATCCATCCAGACGCCTCGTTCACAATGGCTGGCGCGGCCAATACCTACACTGGAGCCACCACCCTCGTCCAAGGTAGGCTGATTCTCAACAAAACAGCGGGTGTCAATCCCTTGGGCGCGACCTCCACCTTTGCCTTTAATGGCGGCGAGGTGCAGGGCAGCTTTGCCTTGACGGGCACCAGCGCCATCGCCACCCCGATCACCCTGGGTGGTGACCCGGCCACCTTCAGCGGCGGCAACAGCATTGAACTCAGCGCCGCAACCGCGCTCTCGCTGGCGGCCAGCCGTCTGTTGGTCAACAACATCTCCGGCGGTTCGTTGACCATCACGGGGAACATTTCCAATACCGCAGCCTCGACGTTGACCGTTCTCGGTTCGGGCACTACCACTCTCAACGGCATCTACGCGGCAGGCACCGGAGCCAATGCACTGACCTATTCGGGCACTGGCACTTTCACCTCCACTGGAGCAAACACCGCCACCGGCGCTCTCACCGTCAATCGTGGGGCTGTCACCTTGAGTGGTCCCAATGGAGCTTGGACTGCTGGAACCTTCACCCTCAACGCTGGTACCCTGACGTTGGATAACAGTGTCAACAATAACAGTAACCGCCTTTTTGATACAGGCGCGATCTCGATGGTGGGCGGCACGCTCTCCCTGATCGGTAACACCACAGCGGAAGTCGCTGGCGCTCTGACTGTGACGGGGCCTAGCAGCATCAACATGTCTGGCGTGGGCACGAACAGCCTCACCTTTGCCTCGGTCACCTTCACCGGGAGTCCAGCCGCTCTTGACATCAGCGGTGTCACGGGACTCGGCACCAGCAACCAGATCTTCTTCACCACCTCTACGGGCTTGGGGATTTTGCCTGCAACCAGCGGCATTGTGTCCAAGGTGATGATCGCGGGTGATTTTGTCAGTTACAATCACGACGGTACCAACCCCAATGCCAACGGTCTCCAGGCCTTCACCGGTTACAATACCGGGAGCATCAATACCGCTCCGGCCACGGCCACCATGAGTGTGAATGCCAGCACGGGTCTGACAGCAAGCCGCACAATCAATGCGCTGAAGATCACCGGCACCGGTCTCACCGTCGGCACGGCAGGGCGAACCCTCACTCTGACAGCGGGCAATATTCTCAACACCGGTGGAAACAACGCCATCACCGCAGCCCAGATCACCGGTGGCCAGACCCTTTTCCTCCAGACAGATTCGGGCACCACTTTGGATCTTAATGGAGCCCTGGTCGGACAGACCATTCAAAAGACCGGTGCGGGCCAGTTGAACCTCAATGCTGCCCAGTTCTATAACACCACGACGAACATCGCGGGAGGAACGGTGAGGCTTAATGGGGGAATGAATACCCTCTTCGCCGCCGGCAGTGCCACCCCAGGCACCCTGAGTCTAGATGTGGGCACCACGCTCGATCTGAATGGCAACACCCAGTATGTGGGGGCTCTGAACAGCTATGGCTCTGGACTTCCCGGCACGAGTGGCACGGTGACCAGCACGACGGGCACGCCCACCTTTGTAACGCGCGATGGCGGTAGCTTCGGTGGTCAGATCACTGGCGGGATCAATTTTGTCAAAACCGGTGCGAATGCTCAGACATTCGCCATGGCCCAGACTTACACGGGGACGACGAGCATCCTTGGCCAGACCATCACCTTGGAAAATGACGGCGCTCTCACCAATACCAGTGCCATCGATATCAACTACGCGGGTCTGACTCTCTCAAACAATACCAACCTGCAGACTCAGAACAACAACCGCATCAACGACGCAGCGCCGATCACCCTGCGCGGCGGCACCATCACTTACACCGGTCGCGTGGGCACAATTGCCACAGAAACGTTTGGAGCCATCTCCCTTGCCCAGGGTTCCAACACCATCACTGCCACACCCACAGCCGGAAGCAGTGCCTTCAGTTCAGTCGATCTCACCTTCGGTGCCCTTACCCGCACGGCAGGTTCCACGATCAATTTCACCGGCACCAATCTGGGCCAGCAGGGCAACAACGCCCGCATCGTCTTTGCCTCCGCTCCGGCGGTTGTCGGCGGTGGCATCTTAGGTGCCTGGGCCGTGGCCAATCAGACAGACTATGCTGCTTATAACGCCGGCCAGGGCGTTGGCGTCGTGGGTCAGGGAGGTTACACCGGCTACAACAGCCAAAATATCGGCACTGCAAATACCGTTCCACTCGCTGGCGTGTTTGCCTCCGGGAGCATCACGAATCTCAATGCCACCGCCGCAGCTTCGACGCTCCTGCCGTCCGGCACGACCACAACGGGGCTGCTGCGCATCGGCGGTGCCTTCACCAATGACATTCTCTTCACCGGCGCCTCGGATGTGTTGAATCTGGAACTCGGCGGCATCCTCCGCAGTGACAACGCAAACAATACCACTATCGGCACGACGGGCACGCGCGGGATCATCACCAGCGGCACCAGCGAGTTGATCACCTACAACAACCAGGGCACGCTTACCATCAACTCGGCCATTCAGGGGGCTCTCGCTTTGATCAAGGACGGCGCGAGCATTCTCTCTCTCACGAATGACTACACGGGGAACGCCAGCGCCTACAGCGGCGGCACCATCGTGAACCGGGGTACGCTCAACCTGAACGGCGCGGCCGGGGCGGTCGTCATCCCCGGCAACCTCACTATCAACGGCGGGGTGACTGGCGGCGGTTCCACTGTGGCGATGATCACCAACGCGGGCCAGATCGCCACCACCAGCAATGTGACCATCAACGGCCAGGGCACCCTGACCCTGGTGGGCAACAACACGCTGAACAGCGTCACCTTCAACAACATCGGCGGTAACGTGAACACCCCCACGATCAACGTCGGCGGCATCCTCACCCTCTCCAGTTCCAGCCCAATCACCGCTACCTCCAGCAACGCCGCAACCACCGCCATCATCACTGGCGGCACAGTGGCCCTGGCCAGTGGTGCAAATACGTTCAGCATTGCTCCCATCGCGGTCGGTGGCGTTACGTACACCACGGTTCAGCCCACGCTGACCATCGCATCCATTATTGCCAATGGGGCTAGCCCATCGTCTATCAGCAAGACGGGTGATGGCATCCTGCTGCTCAGCGGTGCTAACACCTACACCGGTGGGACCACAGTTGGTGGCACCAGCGGTGGCCTTATGCTGGGTTCGAATGCTGCTAGCATTATTACCGCTGGCACGGGACTCAATGCCAACGCCATTCTGAGTGGCCCTGCTGGCACAGGATCTGTCTCCATGGCTTCGGGTACTGCCCTGCTTACCAATGATACAGATCGTACTTTGGCTAACCCTATTACCTTTCTCGGCACCCCCACCTTCCGTAACACGACAACCGGCACCACCCGAACCATCACTCTCAATGGTTCCATCACCACACCGACGGGCGCTCTCACCGTCAACGTGGACAATCCCAACCTCACCGCGGCTTTCGTTGGCCCTATCACCACCGCTGGCTCCCTCACCAGTGTGACCAAGACCGGATTGGGTAACTTGATCATCAATCTGACGGGTGCCGGAGCAATCCCGATCTCCCTGAACGACGGCGGCACCCTCGGCCTCCTCACTGACGGTGACGGTGACGTGCAGAACGATGTCATCAATGTCGGAGCCATCACCATGACCGCGTCGCCGCCGACCATCTCCATCGGTCGCGCAGGCCAGACCGTCCTCTGGAATCAGGCGATCAACAAAATCATCACGCCTACCTCTTTCAGTTCCCTCGCCAGCGGCCTCACGGTCAACAACGCCAACCAGTACCAGCTCGCCTTGTCTGATGGCGTTGCACTGTCGACCATCGCAGCAACACCTGTCTTCAACGTCGCCACTGCCAACAACTCCAATACCAACGACGGCCTCGTCCTCAGCGGCATCGTCAGCGGTGGTGCCACGGGTGCGTCGAACGTCGTGCTCACCAAGTCCGGTGCGGGCACCCTGGCGCTCACTGGCGTCAACACCTTCGGTGGCAGCAGTGCCATCATCGACGTGACAGCGGGCATTCTTTCTGTGAACGCCAACAGTGGCCTTGGAGAGGCCTCCAACGTCGTCCGTCTCAGCGCCAACTCCGGCACCCAGGGCCTGCGTCTCGCAGGGGGCACCACCTACACCCTTACGGGCCGCACCATCAACCTCAATGCAGCGACCGTTGGTATTGATGTCGCTGCAAATACCACCGCAACTATCGACACTGCCTTCACCTTTAGTGCCGCCGCCAATGCCTTGCAGAAGAATGATTTTGGCACGCTCATCATCACTGCCAACAACAGCACCCGCACCGGCACGACGACCATCGCCCAGGGTGTCGTTCAGATCGACAATGTCAACGCGCTCGGATCCGGTCAGATCAACGTCGCTGCCCCAGGCACGAACACATCACAAGGCGGTGGTGCGCTCTGGTTGACAAACAACATCAATCTTGCAAGCCCCATTAACTTGGCTACCGGCGGTGGCAACGGCTTCGGTATCAATAACACCGGGGCAGTGTTTTCGGCCAGCGGTAACAACACTCTCAGCGGGAGCATTACCAATACGTCCGCGGTCGGATACATTCTCGGCGCAGCCAGCGGTGCCACCCTGAACATCACCGCCGGGGCCATGGCCAACACCAACAGTCCGACATTTAACGCAGTTGGCACTGGCATCATCAATCTTGCCAGTTACACACCCAACACAGCGGCCTTTTCCAAGATTGGCACTGGCACCTTGAACCTCACCGGGACCGCCAGTAGTACCGCGGCAATCACTGTGACGCAGGGGACGTTTAACATCAGCGGCGCAGGCCAGCTCACCGGTGCAACTGGCAACATCACCGTCAACAACAACGCATTGTTGAACATCGACGACACCACGGGCGGTCCGCTGCTTCGCATTGCCGGTACGCGCGCCGTGGGTCTCACCAACGGCAGCCTGACCTACACCGCCAACGGCGCTGCGGTTTCCGCGCAGGCCTTCGGTGCATTGACCTCCTCCTGGGGTGCCAACACCCTGACGCTGAACAACGGTGGTGGCTCCAACGCCACTCTGACCTTTGCCAGCCTCGCGGCTATTGGCGGCGGTTCGGTGCTCAGCCTCAATAGCGCCCAGACTTTCAACGGTACGACGAACCAGTTGATCTTTACCGCCTTGGCTCCGCAGACCGCAGGCATCATCGCCCGCACTGTCATCAAAGACGGCGCAGGCACGAACTTTGCCACCCAGTCTGCTGCGGCTGCAGCTGTCACCGCTTTCTCTGCTTACACCGTCTCCAACGGCACGGGCACAGGAGGCGATCTGGCCTTTACCAACGTCAACGGCGGCACCGCTTACGGCATCAATGCCTCCAACGTGGCCGGTGTCTTCAGCGCCACCACGACCTACAACGTCACCGGCGACACTGCCGCGCTGAGCAATCCGGGTCTGAACGGACGCACGCTAAACGCCCTCCGAATCGACGGTGCCAACACGGACGTGACCTTCGCCACCTCAGGTGGCAATCAGCTCACCCTGACTTCAGGGAATCTGCTTTCGACAGCGGCCGGTCAGACCATCGGTAACGCCACCTTGGTTGGCTTGAATTCCGCTCCCGTCATCAACTTTGGCGCGGTGGAAGGTGGGCTTCTGGTGGATACCGGCGCGGATCTGACTGTGAATGCGGCCATTGCTGGCACGGTCAACATGACCAAGGGCCTGAACGGAAACCTCACGTTCAATACCAAGCAATTCTTCAACACAAGCACCAGTTACTTCACCATCAATGGTGGCACCGTCACCCTCGCCGGTGGTGAGAACACCCTCTGGCAGGGAGCACAGGGTGGCACGGCTGGCCAGAACCTTGCCGTAGGTCCGGGAGCAACGCTCAACCTCGGAGCCAATGCCCAAATGGTTGGCCAAATCACCTCACCCAATCGTACGGCCTTTGCCGGCACTGGTGGCGTGATTACCGGCACCAATCTTCTCATTTCGGCGGATACACAGGGCACCACAGCAGGCTGGGGTGGCAGCATCCAGGGCACGGGATTGGTCTTTAACAAGGCTGGTTCCACCGGCACCGTCTTCTTCAGCAACAACACTTACACGGGTGCCACGATCATCACTGGCGGCACACTCACCCTGCAGGATGAAGGCAGACTTTCCGCCACCTCAGGCATCGCTCTCAATGGCGGAAGCCTGACCATCACGGAAGCCGGTACGATGTCGAATGCAGACCGCGTCAACAATGCCGCAACGATCAGCATGCGTGGAGGTGTCCTGACCTACACAGGTCGCGATTCGATCAACTCGACCGAAACACTCGGGGATATCCTGATTGCCGAAGGCGGAAACAATATTGTGATGAACAATGGTGCTGTGGGCGTGGTTCGTTCGGCTGTCCTTTCCCTTGGCAACATCACGAACAGTAACGGTGCCATGTTGCTGCTCAACAGCATGAGCGGCCAGATGGGCACTGCCGCCCGCATGACGGCGACGAACGGAGCCAGCCTTCTTGTCAATGGCATCGTGCCGTGGATGAACTCTGGTGGTGCCGATCTGGTCAGCTACGTGGCTCCGACTGCAGGCAACCTAAGTGGTGGTTTCGCGGCACTGAACCAGCCGGGCTACCAGGGCTATGACGGCACGGTCCTTCCTGCCGCCAACAACGCCACCGGCAACTACAAGGTGGCCACTACAGCGATCAATCTGCCGACCGGCGGGCTAAACGTGAACGCGCTGGCCTTGAATCCAGGAGCCGCTCAGACCTTCACTTATGCAAACAGCACCGACATCCTCAATCTGACCGCTGGTTTGTTGGTCAAGTCAGGAGCCTTTAGCACCACCATCGGTTCCGCCGTGGACAGTGGTCGCCTGACTGCGGGTGGGACGCCGGACTCGGTGGCTGACACCCTCAATCTCGTGCTTACTTCGGCCGCCGCAAACATCATCAACTCACGCATTGTGGACAATGGTGCCGACCCGTTGCGCCTCACTTATACGGGCTACAACGCCAGCACACTCGAAATCAGGAACGGCGGGAATACCTACACAGGTGGCACGGTCGTCAACACTCCGAACGGTTCACAGACCAACGGCATCATGGATCTGAACGTGACCGGGGCGACTGGTGCCAATGGCAATTCCGCGATTCCTCTTGCAACGACCGTCGCTGATTCGCTTATTATTAACGGCGGCAACGTCCGCCTCCTTCAGGCCAACCAGATCAACTTCGGCATCACGCCCATCCTGCGTGGCCAGTTTGCCATTCTCCAACTCAACAACAACAACCAGACCCTCGCGGGTCTGGCATTCGAGAACAACGGCGGTACCACTGCGCCGAGCGTGACCACTGGCACCGGCATCCTGAAGTTGACCGGCGGCATCACCGCCATCTCCTCTAACGTTGGCACCGTCTCCACCATCTCTGGCGCCGGCACCGGCGGCATCGCCTTGGATCTCAACGGCGCGAACCGCACGTTCAACGTTGCACCCGTCACAGTGAACGGCAACACCACCGTTGCCAACGTCACCCCGACGCTGGCAATCAGTGCTCCAATCGGCGATTCCGCAGTCTCGGGCGCAGGCATGAACAAAACCGGCAATGGCCTCCTCCAACTTTCCGGCGCAAGCCTCTTCGGCGGCGGCGTGAATGTGCAGGCGGGCGGTCTCGCCGTCGGTGGCAGCACGAACGTGACCACGCGTGATGGCACTACGGGTATCGTCTCCGCCTTCGCTAACGGCCCGATTGGCACCGGCGCTCTCACCATCGGTGCGGCGGGCACCTACCTGACCTCCACCGGCGCGAATACTTTGAGCAATGCTCTGGTGCTCAGCGGCACGCAGATCACGCTCAAGGGTACCAACAACCTGACCATCCAGGGCAATAACACCACGACCACATTGCTGGGCAATACGACGGTGACAGTGGATGCACCCCAGGCGGTGCTGGCCCTGAACATGCTTCTGGATGACGGCGGCAATGGCTACGGAATCACCAAGGAAGGTCTTGGCACGTTGCTTCTGGGCAGTAACAACACCTTCAAGGGTGGTGTCACGGTCAACGCGGGCACGCTCACCCTCGCCGGCCTCAACGACAATAGCACGGCCCCTGTCTTCTCCGGCACCCTTGCCACCATCGGCAACGGAGGTCTGCTCTCCCTTCAGAACAACGGAACGGCCAACAATGGTGTCATCTCTTACGCCAACAACATTGTCATCAACGGCTCGCTTGCTGCGGCCAGCCTCAACGTCGGCAACAACGGTGCCAACACGGGCAACACCATCGCCATCAACGACCTGCAACTCAATGGCGGCCAGATCCTCAACGTCTCGAGCGCCAACGGCTACACTCTGCGCCTGGTGAACATCAGCGGTGACACGGTGGGTGGTGCCGCGCCCATGATCAACGTCGCCTCCGGTTCCACAGTGGTCGTCTTCGGTTGGTCCGGAGACAAGCCTGTCAATGTCGGCCAGGGGAACCTGCTCTTTACCGACCAAGTTCAGATCGGCACCACGACCACCCTCAGTTCTGGCGCACCGATTGTCCTCAATGGCGCTTATCCCATTCAGATCAACAGTGCTGTGCTCACGGGTGCGAACATGACCAGCTACGGCTACAGCAGCGGCGGCCTCAACGGTGCCTTTGCCCAGCTTGCTGCGGCACCGACCGCCACGGTCTCCCAGGCATTCTCTGGAGTGGGCTTCTCGGGTTCGAACATGTTCATCAACCAGCTTTCTGACGGCACCATCGCCTATCGTCCGGCCGCCACCGCTGCCACCTTCACCAATGGTGCCGCCGCCTATTCCGGCTTCGTGAACATTACGACAGGGGGTAATTACACCTTCCGTTCTGGTTCCGACGACGGTCTCGCCCTTTACCTCGATGGCGTCGCTGTCGCCAGTGACGGCACCTTCGGCCACGGCCTCAGCGACCTTGCCAACGTCACCTTGAACCTCACCAGCGGCTATCACTCCATTGTTTACAAGGTCACTAATGCCGGCAGCTCCGGCGGCTTCCGCCTGTTCTACTCCGGTGCCGACACCGGGAACAGCTTCCAGTCCATCGCCTCCAGCAATCTCTTCGGCACCCTCGCAGCTCCCACTGCTGCGAACGGCTACAATGGTGCTGCCATCATCAACAATGCCTACTATTTGGGCAACGGCACCACGGCCACGCTCGACTCCTTTGGTACCCAGTTCGGTGCGGTGGTCGCTCCCCAGGCTGCCAACCAAATCGACACAGCGGGCACTCAAGGCGCAGGCACCTTCTCCATGGTGCTGGGCAACAGCTCCATCCTGAATGTCACCAATGGTGCCTCTGGCAGTTTCGGCACCGGCTGGTTCGGCGCGGACGGCCTGATCTCCATCGGCACGGGCGCGATCATCGCAACCACGAATGTGGGCACTGCTGCCAGTGCTGGCACGTTGAACCTCATCGGCACCATTACCCAAAGCGGTACGGGTCTGGTCACCGGCACGGGGGCCAGTGGCGCGCTGATCAAGGCCGGCCAAGGCACCCTCATCCTCGGTGGAAACAACGCCACTGCCGGCACCTTCACCGGCGACCTTGCCATCCAGGACGGCACAGTCATGCTCAATCACGTTGGGGCGCTGCCGTCTGGCCTCGTTACGGTGTCTGGAACTACCCTGACCGCCCAGGCTGCGGCCACGACTGCCGCTGGTTCTTCCGTGATCACGGGCATCACTTCCACCGCGAGCATGCAGCAGGGCATGGCGGTGACTGGCACCGGTATCCCGAACGGTGCCTATATTGTCAGCGTGGACAGTGCCTCGCAGATCACCATTTCGCAGGGCGCTACGGCCTCTGGAAGCATCACTAACTTGGTGGGGGCCACCAACGGCATGTTGGACGTGAATGGTTTGAGCATCAGCAAGGCGCTGACCATCAACGGCACTGGCACCGCTCCGCTCTCTGGCAACTTCAAGGGTGCCATCTGGAACAGCAGCGCCACGGCAGCAACGCTATCCGGTGCCATCACCCTCGGTAGCGCTTCCTCGATCGGCGGCTACGGAGATTTGACCTTCAGCAGCAACATCACCGGTGCCTTCGCCCTGACCAAGACAGGCACCAATAACCTGACCCTCTCGGGCTCCGGCAACAGCTTCACTACCCTTGCTGTCAATCTAGGCACCTTGAAATTGGGGGATGCCGGTGCCTTGAGCGACACGACGAACGGCACTACCCTCTCCACCGGCGCAGTGCTTGATCTCAACGGCATGACCATCGGTGCTGAGCCGATCACCATCGCTGGTGCTGGCTTCGGCGGCAGCGGCACCCTTTCAGGCGTCGGCACAGTCAGTTCTCTGGCTGCGTTGATCAACTCATCCTCGACTGCAGCCAGCCTTGCCGGTCCGGTGGTGATGTCAGCTGCCACCAGCATTGGTGGCAGCCGCGTCAACGCTCTGAGTGGTGTGACTTCTGGTGACATCACTCTGAGTGGCGTGGTCAGCGGGGCTTTCACCCTCACCAAGGTCGGCACCAACAACCTCACTTTGACCGCTGCCAATACTTACGGCACCGCAACAACGGGAACCACCACAATCAACCAGGGCAGCATCACGCTTAGCGGCAGTGGAACGCTCGGCATATTCGGCACCACTGCCACCACCCTCAACAACGCCACCTACACCGGCATCACCCCGGATGTGAAGCTGTCACTCGACAACACGGGCACTGCCAGCAGCGCCCGTCTCGGCACACGTGGGCTCACTCTGAACGGTGGTCTGCTGGAAATACTTGGCAACAGCAGCACGGCGGTGAACGAAGCGCTGGCAACGGACGCGCAGATTGCGATCAACGTCGGGTACAACCTCATCTCGCTGGACAACAATGGCGCGAATCTTCGCATCACGACCGCTGGCACCGGCACGCTCTCCCGCGCCAACGGTGCAACCTTGTTCATTCGTGGTGATGCTCTTGGCCAAGGCACGGGTGCCACCAACACCAACATCATCCTCGCCACCACCACGGCGCCGACCAATTTCCAGACCTTTCTCGGCCAAGCCGGCGCCAATGGTACCACCAACAAACAGATCCTCCCGTGGGCCATCGCCGACACCTCGTCGACGAGCAATGGAACGACCGCCACGACCCAGTTCCTGGTTAACGATGGTGCCACTAATGGCCTTCGCCCACTGAACACCAGCACTGAAATGGCCACGGCGTTCACGGCAAATGCTAACATGCGTGTCACGGGAGCTTTGAACTCCGGTGCGGCAGCCACGGGCGTCACCTCCAACAGCGTCAACTCCATCACCTTCGAGAACGCCGGGCCGTTCACGGTGAACGCGTTCCGCAACCTGCAGGTCGAGTCAGGCGGTATCCTGGCCAAGACCAGTTCGTCCATTACCGGCGCAGGTACACTGACCACCACCGCGGCCACCACTGCCTGGACCATTCACACCATGGGCAGCAGCACGACGCTGACGTTGGATGTGGCGCTCGGCGGACGTGTGGCCCCGACGACAGGCGGCTTCTTCAAGAGCGGCGACGGCAAGGTGCTGCTCAACTCGACCACCGGCAACAGCTACACCGGTGCCACCATCATCAACCTCGGCACGGTGGAAATCGCCGCCGGTGCTCCGGACAACGCAATCTTCTACCGCTTTGCCACGGCTCCGCTCATCAACGCCAACACTACCACCGCCAACAACGATGCCCTCGTCATGACTGGTGGTCTGCTCGAGTTGAACGGCAACAATCAGATTTTCGGGGACCTCCTCAGCCGCAACAGCACCCCGGGCAGCGGCGGCATTATCAACAACGCGGGATCGCTTGCGACGTTCATCACAAACGTGGGTACGGCTCGTGACTGGACTGGCCAGATCAATGGCAACCTGAATTTCATCAAGACCGGCGGCACGCAGCTCAACCTGCGCGACAACAACCAGTTTACCGGCAACGCCACCTTCATGGGCAGCATCACCACGCTTGTGGATCAGGGCCGTCTGTCCGGCATGGCTGCTGGTGACACCATCAGCATTCGCAACAGCCTCCTGCGCTGGGATGACTCCGGCATCCAGGCCATGAGCAACCGCATCAGCAGTGCCGTGGCGGTCAACCTCGATGGCGGTGCCTTCGAGTACATCAGCCGCAGCGGGACTGTCGGGTCTGTCACCTTGGGCAACCTCTCTGTCACGGGCGGCAATGCCGTCATCCGTGCCAACGTCGGCAACAGCGGTCTCGGCCAGGCCACCCTTAATCTTGGCGGTACCTTCAGCCGCTCCACTGGCTCCACCCTCACCTTCACTTCTGGTGGCGGTGTGCTGGGCAACAATCCGTTCGTCACCGCCACCGCCGCAGGCCTGACCGCCAACACCAGCAATATCATCGGCGGCTGGGCCACCGTGGTCACCAATGACGGCACCCTCGCTGCTGTAAACGCCGAGTTTGCCAAATACGACCCCGCCACTGGCATCCGCCAGTTGAACGGCATCGAACAAACAACCACGCTGGCAGCGGCCACCAGCACCAGCAACGTTCGCTTTAGCGGTACTCAAAGTGTGATCAACGGAGGCCAGATCATCAACTCCCTCACCCTGAACGGTGCGGCTTCCACGGTGAACTTCGCTGCAGGCACCGACACGCTCACCCTCGCCTCTGGGGGCCTTCTCTCCGGCACTGACAATGCCGCACGCACGATCGGCTCTACGGCGGTTCGTGGCCGCCTGACCACCAGCGGCTCAGAACTCTTCCTCCACAACGGTGCCAATACCCTGACCATCAACTCCGACATCGGTGCCAACGGCGCCGGCACCTTTGATCTGGTGATGGACGCCATGGCCCAGGTTGCCAACACCCCGACCATCAACCTCGCCAACGCCAACACCTATACCGGCACCGCTTATAGCAACGGCGTACTCCTTCTCCTCAACAATCAGACCGGTTCTGGCAATGCGATCACCGGTAGCCTGGTGGTCACAGGCGGCACTCAGAGCGGTGGTGACACTGCTGGCGTTGGTAATGCCACCACACGCAATCTCGGCAGCCAGCAGATCGCTGACACTGCCACAGTCACAGTTCGCGGTGGTGCAGCCTGGGATCTCAATGGTTTCAACGAAACGGTTTCCAAGCTCGCGTTCCAGTCGCAAGGTGGATTCGTGACGGCGACGAACGGTCCTGGCAGCACCTTTGTCATCAGTGGCATCGGCACTCTGACTCTGACCAACACGGTTGATACAATCAGCGCCAGCGCATTGGATGATGTACGCATCGTGCCCATGCTCAGCGGACGCCTCGCGCTGCCCTCGACGGCAACCATCACCGTGGCCCAGGTGGCTGGCGGACTGACTGCAGTCCAAGGCACCACCGGTCAGTCGAATGAGCAGATTGGTCTCGCCATCAACTCGAATATCCTTACCAGCGGCACCATCAATAAGGAAGGCGCAGGCGTTCTTCAGTTGGGCGGCTTCAGCAGCCAGACACTCATGGTCAATGTCAATGCCGGAACTCTGGTGCTCGGCCCAAGCACTGGCACGGCGGCCTCCAATTATGTCTCCACTGCCATCAATCTTGCCAATACCGGGACCATTCTCGACATGCGTGGCAACAGCAACATTGTGGTTGGCACCATCAGCGGCGCGACAGGCACTTTCATCAAGAACTTCAACGTCAGCACTGGGGCCACGTTGGTCACGGGTGACAGCACCTCTGGCACCTTCGCGGGCACTTTCCTCAGTGACTACACCTCCGGCCTGCTGTCAGTCACGAAGGTTGGTTCGGGAGACTGGACGCTCACAGGCGACAGCTCAGGTGCCTTGCTGGGCACGCTGACCATCCTCGGTGATGCTGTCCTCATGGACCAGGCCACCGGTAAGTTGGGCTTTGTGACCACCAACCTCGGCAGGGGTGGTGTCCTCACCTTGAACGGCACCGGTGCCATCAGTGACCGCCTCGGTGGCACCACTTCGATCCAGACAACGACCGCCGACCGTGTTTTCAACAACCGTGGTGGTGTCCTGAACTATCAGGGCAGCAGCAGTTCCGCCGTGGTCGAGAATTTGAACACCGTCACCAACCTAGCTGGTCAGACCCAGTGGAACCTGACGCAGAACACGGGCAACCAGACCCGTATCAACCTGGGCACGCTCTCCGCACAAAGTGCTGCAAACACTGGCAACTTGGTGCTCAATGCGGGTGCGACCGGCACCTTGGGCGGCGGTGCTGCCGGAGCCAACCGAGTCACAGTCTTTGCCACGACACCTACTCTCGTTGGTACCAACCCTGGAACGAGCGGCTCAGTCACGAATGGTATCCGTCCTGACATCATCGGCATCGATTCCACCAACACCACGGGCGGATTCGTTACCCATGACACGAACGGCTTCCGTCTGCTGACCTCTGCCGAGTACCGCAGTCTTCTCACGTCAACCACCGGTGCAGGAGTGGTGCTGAACGGGTCGATGAACAACTCCACCACACTGCAGGTTCAGGATGCTTCCAATCTGTTTGCGGGTATGGCTGTCAGTGGCACCGGCATTGCAGCGAACTCGGTGATCAGCAGCGTGGCAGGGAATACCATCACCTTGAGTGCAGCCACAACAGGTGGCCTGCAGACCCAACGCATCACTTTTGGAGCCACCGCCGCCGCCAACTTTGTCACCACCGTGTCGAACGCCATTCAGCAGGCCACGACATTCCAGAGCCTCACGCTTAATAATGGCGGTGGTGTTGGCTACTTCAGTGGCGGCAACCTGGCTTCCACCAACAGTCCGAGCGGCCAGTTCTATGGCCTCAACGGCGCCCTCAACACGCTCACCATCACCAGTGGCGGCGTGATCGCCAACTCTGGCAACACCGGCTTCTCCGGCGGCTCCATCATCTCCGGTGCCAACCCAATGCACTTCCATGTGCTCGGTTCCGGCACCACCCTCAGCTTGGGCTCCACCATCCTCGGCACGGGCGGGATCGTGAAATCCGACGCAGGCACAGCAATCTTGAGCGGCAGAAGCTACAACACAGGCGCTACTACTGTGAATAATGGCACATTGCAGCTCGGCACCGGCCTTGGCACGAATCCGCTGCTTGTGATCCCGACGGCAACCGTCGCGACGGTTGCTGACCTGAACGTCAACAGCGGCACGTTCGACCTCAATGGCAACACCCAGGCCATCCGCAGGCTGACCAACACCACTTTAAACATCTAATGCTGGTGGTGCTGGCACCGTCACCAACAGCAGCGGCACCACTGCCACGTTGCTGGTGGTTCAGGACAACACAGCCACCACTTTCGCGGGAGCTATCTCCGGTGGAAACATCAACTTTGAAAAACAGGGTTCCAACAGCCTCACTCTTGTGAGTGCCAGCAACCTCGGCTCAGGCAGCTTCACTGTGCGTGGCGGCTCTGTGGTTCTCCGTGATAGCGCCACCATGACCACCACTGGCACAATCAGCCTGCCATTTGGTCAGGTGACACTCGACAACAGTGGCATCGGCATCGTCAGTTCCTCCCGCATCGGCGCGGGTGCCTTCAGCATGACAGGCGGCACCCTGTCCTTCCTAGCCGGCGACATTTCAGATACCCAGACCCTCGGCGCGATCACCATCAACGGTGGTGCCAACGTCATCAACAATACCATCTTCGCCAGTGGCGCCACCTCTGGATCAAGCTCGGTGCTGACCCTCGCCAGCCTCACCCGTGGCAGTGCGGTGCAGTCCACCATCAACTTCACGAGTGCCGGCGGCAACCTTGGCGGCCCGGTGAGCACTATCGTCAATGCATCCAACACGGCCCTGCTCAACCAGGGAGCCAACCCGCAGATCGTCATCACCTCCGCGCCAACGCTCGTCAATGGCATCATCGGCGGTTGGGCGGTGATCAACGGCGCAGACTTCGCCAGCTACCGCTCAACGGTGGATCCAATCACCGGCGCTTTCGGGGTCGGCAACCTGGGCTTCAGCACCAACGGCCAGACGCCGTTTGGAGGCTATTCCGCCAATGCCATCACGGCTGGTGTTGCAGCAGATAACATCAACACCGGTGGCGGCGTGTCGGACATCACCGCTCGCACGATCAACTCTTGGGCGGTGCGCAATACTGCCGCGTCCGCAGCAGCAAGTGTGTTGTTCCGTTCCATGGACCAGCTGCTGACCATCGGAACCGGTGGTATTCTTACCAACAACAACGGCCAGCAGGTGAACTTCCTGAATGGCCGCATGACCGCCGGCACCACGGCGAACTCAACCATTTACGCATTCGCCAACAACGGGACCACCCAGTTCCTGAGCCGCCTGGAAAACAACGGCGGCGGTGCGGTGAACTTCGTGAAGTCGGGTGGCGCGACGGTCGCCATCCGTGTTGAGCCGCGTCTCAGCTTTGCCAGCTCGACGACAGGCAGCTCCTTGGTCACCACTGCCGGTGCCAACAGCACCGGTCAGACGGGTGTTGCTGGCCTTGTAGTCGGCATGGGTTTGAACGCGGGCGTCGTGGGCATCCCAGCCTCTTCCATCATCACCCAGATCAACAGTGGCACGACCCTCACCGTCAGCCAGAATGTGACGACTGGCACCGCGACTGCTGCAGATACGACCTTCACTGCGCCGACGACCGAGGTGCTTGGTAACCTAAATGTGACCAGCGGCTCGGCCACAGTCACCGTTCCGGCCGGGACGGTGGTGTATCCAGGTATGGTGGTCTCCACGGCTGTCGGCAGCACCGGCACTCTGGCGGCAAACACCACTGTGATCAGTGTGTCTGGCAATACCGTTACCCTGTCCGCTAATGCGACCGGCACGGGCTCCGCGACACTGCTCTTCGCTCCTATTGCGACTCAAGGCACGATCGCCGTGTCCAATACCAGCGGCACCAATACGTTGTCGCTGACGAATGCCACCGGCCTCGTGGTTGGTCAGTTGGTCACTGGCACGGGTATCCCGGCCAATTCCTACATTACCGCCCTCTCCGGTACCGGAGCCGGTGCCACGGTCACCATCTCAGCGAATACCACGGCGGCCGTGACTTCGCTGTCTGCTACCGCACCTGCCGAGCGTTCCATCATTTCTGCCACCACCAGCGGCAGCAGCACGGTTAAGGTCCTGAGCAGCCTGGGCATGTTCGTCGGTCAGCCAGTGCAAGGCCCTGGCGTTCCGTCCGGCACGACGGTCGCGAGCATCGTGGATGGTACCACCATCACCCTTTCTGCCAACGCTTCCGCCACTGGTACCGCCAATGCCTACTATGGTGTGTCTCCCGCGGTCGGCCGCACGGCCATCGCCTCCGTCACCAGTGCTAGCAACACCATCACCATGGCCTCAGCGGCTGAGGCGGCGGGCATCGTGGCTGGCATGTATGTGCAGGGGGTCGGCATTCCGCAAAATACGGTCGTTGGATCCGTCAGTGGCAACACCGTGACGCTTGTCAGTGCGAGTACTGGCGCAGCGGCTAATGCCACTGCCTCGGCTACCTCGAACAATCTGATCTTCGGAGCGCCGATTGCCAACTACGTGCCGAGCACCACGTCCACCTTCACCCTCGCCGGAACCACGGCGGTGACCGCGGGCAGCACTACGGGCCTGGCGGTCGGCATGCCTGTCTTCGGCACCAACATTCCCAACGGTACGACCATCGCCTCCATCACCAACGGCACGTCCTTTGTCTTGTCTGCGGCCGCCACTGGCTCTGGTGCAACTTCGCTCACCTTCACTGCACCGCTGCCTTACTTCTCCAATACCTACACGGGTGACACGGTGGTCAACCAAGGCACGCTCCAGATCAGCAACGCGGCTTCCCAGCTCGGTGGTATCCAGGTTCCCGGCAACCTGATCCTGAACAATGCCAATGCCACCCAGATCACAAACAACGGCTCCATCGCGCCCACTAGCAACATCACCATCAACGGCGGTGGAGTCCTGACCCTGGTCAATCAGAACACCTTCCAGTCGCTCACCTTCAACAACAGTGGCGGCTCGGCCACTCCGACCGTCACCGGTGGCACGATCGTGATCAACGGTGCTATTACCACGACCAACGACAACTATGGCTTCACGCCAACGATTGCCTCCATCCTTGAACTCAATGGCGTGACGAAGACCATCACGGTCAACGGCAGTTCCCCCATGGGAATGATCATGAGCGGTGTGGTGCAGAACACCATGAGCACCACGGCGGCAGGCCTTGTCAAAGCAGGCACCAGTTCCTTGGTGCTGAGCGGTGCGAGCACCTTCGCAGGCGGTGTGCAGCTCAACGCGGGCACGCTCATCATTGGTGCTGCCAGCACGACGAGCACCGCAGGTGCCGGCATCACCAGCGGTCCGTTGGGCACAGGCATACTCACCATTGCAGGGGGCACCACCCTCCAGTCTGACAACACCGCCCGCACCTTCTCGAACAACGTGGTGGTGAATGGCAACTTCACTTTTGGTGGAACGGCCAGCACGCACAACCTGACGCTGAACGGAACGGTGAACCTGGGCGGCGCGGCGCGCACCCTCACGGTGACCAGCCCGCAGGTGACCGCCACGATGGGTGGCATTGTGACCGGAACTGCGGGCGGTCTGTTGAAAGTCGGCGACGGTACGTTGACTTTGACACCGACGACGACTGGTGCGCTTAGCGCGACTGGTGCTGCCACAAATGCAACCGTTGCTGGCACAACGACGCTCACTTTGAGCGCCACTGCCGCCGCAGGTGTTGTCGCTGGCATGACTGTTCATGGAACAGGTATTGCTCCGGGGACGACGGTGTCGTCTGTAGCAGGCAGTGCTGTCACCCTTTCGCAAGCTGCCGTGGCCACCACGAACGCGGGTAACTTTGCTTTTGGCACGACCCAGACCTACGCGTCCACTGCCGGGGCGGCAGGTGCCACCACCCTGACGGTGAGCACTGGGCAGGCTGCCACGCTGTCCGTTGGATCGACGGTGACGGGCGTGGGTATTGCCGCCTCCACGACCATCACGAATGTTGACACAGCCACGGGCATCATCACCCTGAACAACGCGCTCACCGCCTCGGTGGTGAACCAGAACATCACCTTCGGTGGCGCGGCCGTGGCCAACAGCTTCAACAGTTATGTCGGTGCCACCACAGTCAGCGGTGGTCTTCTCAAGCTGGGCAACTTGGGTGCGCTCCCCACAGCCACGGCGCTTTCGGTGCTGTCCGGCGGTACGTTGGATCTGAATGCCAACAGCACCACGGTTGCGTCACTGGCTGGCGACAGCAGCACCACCGGCGGTCTTATCACCAACTCAGCTACCACAGGAACTGCAACCTTCACCGTTGGAGACTCGAGCAGCACAGGCTTTGGTGGTGCGATCACTAACAACGTGGGATCCACCTTGAACTTGGTGAAGGTGGGCAGCGGCACATTGACCCTGGGCGGCCCGAACAGCTATAGTGGCTCCACCACGATCAACCGTGGCACGATCACCCTAGCGGCCAGCAATGCTCTGCCGTCTTCCTCAGCCGTGACCATCAACAACACGACTGCTGGTGAAACCGGACTGCTTAATCTGGCTAATTTCACCAATAGCATTGCTTCGCTTACCTTTGGCGGAGCGGGTGCGACCAGCACGAGCACCAACAACGTTCAGACAGGCACCTCAGGCACTCTGACCTTGCTGGGCAACGTCACCTACGATGCCACGAACAATCCGAATGGCTCCACGATCTCGGGTTCTGGTTTTGTTTCCTTGGGCGGCACCGCCGTGGGAACGGGGCTTCCTGGCGCGGCCAATCGCACCTTCGCCGTGGGGGACAGCACCGCAACCGACGACCTGACTGTCAACGCCACGATTTCTAACGGATCTGGCAGTGCGGGCGACAGCATCACCAAGACTGGCGCGGGCAAGCTGGTGTTCACAGCAGCCAACACCTACTCGGGCACAAACACGATCAGCGCTGGAACGCTGCAGATCGGCAATGGCAGCACCACAGGGGATCTCGGCACAGGTACCGGAACGATTACCAACAACGGTGCCTTGGTGGTCAATCGCAGCAATGCTCTGACCATCAGCAACGTCATCACCGGCACCGGCTCCCTCCAGCAGGCTGGCGGTGTTTCCAGCGTGACCACTCTGACAGGAGCGAGCAACTATACCGGGACGACGACCGTGACTTCGGGTACTCTTGAGCTCGGGGCTGGCGGTTCGTTGGCTGGCACTGCCATTACCGTGGCCGATGCGGCCACCCTGAAGATCACTGGCAACCGGACCATCGGCACTTCTGGTTCCGCCAGCGTCACCGTGAATAGCACCGCCACAGCCGGCATCCTGAGCCTGCAGGACGGCACGATTAATACTTTGACGCTGAATAGCGCCACGGCGGGTGCCACCATCTTGACCTTGGGCGGGGCTTCTACGGCGGCATCCCTGCTCATGGACATCAATGCGACGGCCAATACCAAGGACCTCATCGCGGTGAACCAGAGGCTGCTTCTGAATGCAGGTGGAACGATTGTGGGCCTGAACACCATCGCCGGAACGATACTGGCCAATGGTACGTATGACCTGGTTACCTTCGGTGCCAATTCGACGGCTTCGGGTGACTTCACCTTTGGTGCAGGAACAGGCAACATTACCTTCGGTGCCGGTGGCAACTTGGTGCAGATCGGTGGTGGCCGCAGCTATGGTCTCGTGTGGGACACTGGCAATGCCTCTACGGCGGCCAATTTCCTCGCCACCACGACCAAGTTGCAGTTGAGCGTGTTTACCAACCCGTTTGCACTCAATGCTTACTGGACGGGCGACCAGGGTTCCGGCGGCACGGGCAGCTGGAGCAGCATTGGCGCTGGTAACAACACCAACTGGTCCACGGATGCTGCTGGCACGATCGACGCCAACCAGATTCCTGGTGGAGGCACGACCAATGTCTTCATGACGGCTAACTCCGGTGCTGCGGCTAACTTCACCACCACGCTGGATGGCAGCTTCAGCATCGCCAGTTTGACCTTTACGGGCAGCGGCACTGCGGCCGACACCACCAATGTTACCATTGCCAATGGCACCGGCACCAACACGCTGACGGTCGGCAGCGGTGGCATCACCGTCAATTCCACCTCCGCTTCCCACTCCATTAGCGCCAACGTCGCCCTGGGTGCCACCCAGACCTGGACGAACAACTCCTCCGGTGGCCTCCTTGTTAGTGGAAATGTCAGCGGTGCCTTTGGTCTGACCAAGAATGGCACCGGGGATCTGACCTTGACCGGCACTAACAGCTACGGATCGACCACCATCAGCACGGGTGCATTGCAGATTGGCAATGGCACCACCACCGGCACGCTCGGCAGCGGCGCTGTTATCAATAATGGCACTCAACTGGTCATCTCCCGCAGCAACGACTACAATATCGCCAACAACATCAGCGGTACCGGTGACTTCGTCCAAGCCGGAGGCGGTACGACCACGCTGAGCGACACCAGCAATAGTTACACCGGCCGCACAGTTATCTCGAACAGCGGCACGCTCGAAGTGAAGAAACTCGCCGACGGTGGCAGCAACAGTAGCATCGGTGCTTCCACCAACGCTGCGGGCAACCTGCAAATCCTCGGCTCTACGCTGAAATACACCGGCACCGGCGCGACCGACGGCACCACGGATCGTTCCTTCACCATTGGCACCGCCGGTGGCACGATTGACGCTTCCGGCGGAACCGGTAGCGCGCTGAACCTCACCAGCACCTCGGCACCAGCCCTCAACGGCACCAACACCACCCGCACGCTGACCCTGACCGGCACGAACACCGACGCCAACACTCTGGCCGCTCCGGTGGGTGACAACGGTTCCGGTGCCACCTCCCTTGCCAAGAACGGCACGGGCACCTGGATCCTCTCGGGTGCCAACACCTACACCGGCGCCACCACAGTGAGCAACGGACAGGTGCACTTCGCAGGCAGCCAGACGAACACCACCGCCGTCACGGTGAGCAAGAATTCGGGCACCCTCGGCACTTACAGTGGTGCGACCAACACCTTCACGGGTCAAAATGCCGCAGTGCTTTCGGCAAATGACAACGTTACGCTTGGCAGTGCCTCTGGCACGGTGACGGTTGGCGGTGCCGGCGCGGTGGGCATCCTAGCGCCGGGTGGCAGCTTGGGCGCCAACAACGGCTCTCTCACGATCGGCCACGATCTCGTGGTGAGCAGCGGCTCCATGCTGAATCTGGGGATCACGACTCCAACGGTGGCGGCTCCAACCAGCTTTGTTTTCGCCAATGGCCAGTATTACCTCAGCAGCGACACCAGCTTTGCCAACGGGTATAGCAATGTGCAGAACCTGATCACCGACAATGGCAATGTGACTCCGCCAGCTGCCAACACAGCGGTTGCTACAGAGATCAACATTGCTCCAGCTTCTGGAAACCACGACTACATCAATGTCGCTGGCACATTGACGCTGAGCAGCGGCAGCATGGTGCATGTGTTTGCCAATGGAACTCCAAGCTTCACCTACGGCGAGGTGTTCAACCTGCTGGATTGGACCTCCATCGTGAACAATGGATTTAACAATCCTGCTACCTTCACCACAGGTGGAGCAACGGGGGATTTCTATCTGCCTGATCTGAGCCTCACCAGTTCTGGCCTCGCCTGGGATACCAGCGCCTTCACCACCTACGGTATCCTTGTTGTAGTTCCAGAGCCTACCCGCGTGCTGCTGCTTCTGTTTGGACTTCTGGGCCTCGCCTTCCGTCGCCGCCGTTCTGCCCGCTGATCTGGCTTGTTTCGGAAGGATCAAATCCAGCACAGCCATACGAAGCGAGGTTGATCTCCCGGTTTGTCGGCCCGACGAATCACAAACGGCGGGGGATTGGGCATAAACGGTGGGGAATGAAAGGAAAGGTTGTCTTTTCGCTGACGTTTTGGCTAGGCTTAACATTCCATGCCGCGCTTTTCAGGTGCGGCTGTGCCTGATTCCAACTCTTCATTCCATGCAAACAAAACAAAACAAAACCACCCGCCGAACCTTTCTTCGCGGCACTGTGGCCGGCGCCGCCGGTCTTGTCGCATCCCGAGCCTTCTCTGCACCGCTGGGTGCCAATGGTGATGTTCGCGTCGCGGTCATCGGATTTAACGGACGTGGCGCAGGCCACATCAAGAGCCTGGAGGAAATCCCGGGCGTGCGCATCGTCGCTCTCTGCGACGTGGATGCCAATGTGCTGGCGAAGGGCGTGGCAAGCCAGGCCAAGAAAAACAACACCGTCACGGCTTACTCCGACTACCGGAAGCTCATGCTGGACCCTGAGGTGGACGCCGTGACCATCGCCACGCCAAACCACACGCACACACTCATCGCCATGACGGCCATGCAGCATGGCAAGCATGTGTACGTGGAGAAACCCGTGTGCCACAACATTTGGGAAGGCCGGCAGCTTTTGAATGCCGCAGAGAAGGTCGCCAAGAAGGGACTTGTGGTGCAGCACGGCATGCAGCGCCGTTCCAGCCCCGGCTGGGCGGAGGCCATGGCCTGGGTCAAGGAAGGCCACATCGGCAAGGTGACTCTCTCCCGTGGAGTGAACTACAAGTCGCGTATTTCTACCGGTAAAGTGGCGGAGGCGATCCAGCCTAAGGATGGGATGATCAAGGGGACCTTCCACGATCTTCGCAACGTCAAGACCGACCCGGCCGGAGCGCCGCAGGAGGTGGATGTGGACTACAAGCTGTGGGCTGGACCACGTGGCATGCAGCCGGTGCACCGCACGCAGTTCCACTATGACTGGCACTGGCAGTGGGCTTTCGGCAACGGCGACATCGGCAACCAAGGGCCGCATCAGACAGACGTGGGCCGCTGGGCGCTGGGAGATCCTGAACTGCTGCCCAAGCGCGTGATGAGCTTCGGCGGACGCTGGGGCTACAAGGATGATGGCGAGACCGCCAACAATCAGATGGCTTTCTGGGCCTACGAGCCTGCGCCGCTGCTGTTTGACAACCGTGGTCTTCCTCTGAAGGACATGGACTGGAAGCTGGAGCCAGTTTTCCGCGTGAATGGCAAGACTGCCGCTGCGCGCGTCGGCAACGTCATCCATTGCGAAGGTGGCTACGTCATCGAGGCCAAGGCTTATGACAGTGAAGGCCAGGCCATCAAGAAGTTCGAGAACTTCAATGACGGTGCTGACCACATGCTCAATTTCATCAACTCGGTGCGTGCCGGCAAGCTCATCAATTCAAACTTGCACGTCTCCCACGGTTTCCATGCCGCTTCGCTGGCCCATCTGGCGAACATCTCCTACCGCCTGGGCAAGGCTGCGAACGTCGCGGAGGTGCAGGAACGCCTCAAGAATGACAAGGCCGGCCTGGAGACGCTGGAGCACTTCGTGAAGAATCTCGAGGACAACAAGATCGACCTCAACGTGGACAAGATCAGTGCCGGCCCCTGGCTGGAGTTTGATCCCGTCTCCGAGAAGTTCACCGGCGAGTTCGCCGATGAAGCCAACAAACTCGCGATGGAGAACTACGTCGACGAATTCAAGCTGCCGGAAATCAACTAAACGGAGAGCGAACTTCGAATTTGATGCTTTGCGCGGAGCCGGGAAACCGGCTCCGCGTTTTTGTCTGGCTGCGTGTCGGCTCTTAAGGCGGCGTTTCCGGCTTCCCGCTGACGATTCGCCTGCTGTGAGGCAAAACGGTTGCGACTTCTGTGCCGTGGTGCTAGCTGAGTTCCCCGTTCCCACCAAAAACTCCAGATGCGACCCAACCAACTTCTTCAAGCCATCGGTGCCGAGCTGCGCATGCAGATCATGACCTACATGCAGACCGATCAGCGCGCTGCATACAAGGCTGTCATTGATTCGCTCGCTCCGGCCAAGCGTCTTCGCCCTGCTTTCATTCTGGAGAAGTCCCGTGCCAAGCAGGCCGAGTGGCTGCTGGAGCAGCTCAATACGAAGTCGAACGAAGAAGTGACGGCGCAGATCTTCCAGATCTGGCTGCTCAAAGGTCAGCCGCAGATGCTTATTACTTTCCTCGATGCCGCGCAGATCGCGCATGATGGCAAAGGTGAAGTGACCGAACTTCCTGAAGTGATTGAGGACGACAAGGCCGAAGCTGCGGTGACCGCCTTGCTCGCGGCGTATCCTGCGAAGCAGGTCGCCTTGTATTTGTACATGTTCCAGCAGCAGCGCGAAGGCGGCTGGATTTCGCTCACCAAGGCCATTGATGCCCGCCCTGAGCTGAAGCTCGAAGCCTGAGATTTTCTGCCATGATGGACGCCCTCGACAGCGCCATCGCCAACACGCAGGCGCATCTGGATGCCCTGCGGAATGCGAGCGGCCACTGGGAAGGGCGGCTTTCCAGCAGCGCGCTTTCGACCGCGACGGCCATCGTCGCGCTGGCGCTGGTGGATCGTGACAAGCATGCGGTGCACATTGCTGCCGGGGCGCAGTGGTTGTGTGATCATCAGAACGCTGATGGCGGCTGGGGTGACACGACGCTGAGTAAGAGCAACCTTTCGACCACGCTGCTGTGCTGGAGTGCGCTGCATCTCGTGGGGAAGCGGACTTCGCAGACCGTTGAAGCTGCCAATGGGTGCATCATCGCGCAGGTGGGTTCTCTTGAACCTGCGGCCATCGGCCGGTCGGTGGTAGCCCGTTACGGCAAGGACAAGACTTTCTCCGTTCCCATTTTGATGCTGTGCGCGCTTTGCGGCACCTTGGGGGAGAAGCCGTGGAAGCATGTCATTGCGCTGCCGTTTGAGCTTGCTGCGCTGCCACGGAGTTGGTTTGGGGCGGTGGGGCTGCCAGTGGTGAGCTATGCGCTGCCGGCGCTGATTGCCATTGGCTACACACGTTTTAAAAATGCGCCGCCGGCGTGGTGGAATCCGCTGCGGTGGTTGCGTGCGCTGACGTGGCCGCGCATCCGACCGATGCTCAAGGCGTTGCAGCCCAGTAGCGGGGGGTATCTGGAAGCCACGCCGCTGACGAGTTTTGTTACCATGGCTCTAGCGGGTGGCGGGCAGCTGGATCATCCGTGCCTTCCGCTGGCGGTGGAGTTTCTTGTGGGATCCAAACGTGAGGATGGGAGCTGGCCGATTGATACGAATCTGGCGACGTGGGGGACGACGTTGTCGCTGCGAAGCTCGGACATAAGCGCTCCGCCGATTTCATGGCTGCTGGCGCAGCAGTACCGTGAAGTTCACCCTTTTACCAATGCGCCGCCGGGTGGCTGGGCGTGGACAAATCTGCCTGGAGGTGTGCCGGACGCGGATGACACTTCGAGTGCGCTCATTGCGCTGAAGAAGATCGGACATTCCTGCGATGATGCGATTCAGCAGGGGATCACCTGGCTCCTTGATTTGCAAAATCGAGACGGGGGCATTCCCACGTTTTGCCGGGGATGGGGCACGCTGCCGTTTGACCGCAGCACGCCGGAGATCACAGCGCATGCGTTGTGTGCTTGGTGGGTTTGGCATGATGAAGCTCCGCAAGCTTTGAAGAAACGCATCGACGAAGGAACGCGACAGGCGCTGGCTTACTTGAAGCGAGTGCAGTTGCCAGATGGTTCGTGGATTCCGCTGTGGTTTGGCAATGAGCACACGCCGGATGAAAACAATCCGGTCTATGGCACGGCGCAGGTGGTCAATCATCTGAGTGGCAGCGAGCAGCTAGCCAGCAAGTTTGATGCATTGATTCAGAGCGGGAGGCAGTACCTGCGCGGGGTGCAAAAGCCTGATGGCTCTTTTGGTGGAGATGCGAATGCGCCTGCCAGCATTGAGGAGACGGCGGTTGCTTTGCATGCACTCTGTGATGAAGGGAAAAAAATAAATTCCAGCATCCAGTGGCTCATTGCAGCTACGGAGAACGGCACTCGTTTTCCGACGGCTCCTATTGGTCTCTACTTTGCGCGGCTGTGGTATCATGAGCAGCTTTATCCTGTGGTTTGGACACTGGGGGCGTTGAGGGCTGCGAGGCGTGAGCTGCTGACCAGCGAGCCGTTACGGAACCGTGTTGCGGTTCACCCTTGAGATCAAAGCGGTGGTTGTTGCGGCACCAGGGAAGTACTCGCTAAAGCTCGGCATCCCTTCGCTGTGATGCGGAAGGCCTTTGGCCTTCGGGAAAGGTAGTCAGGTATCGCGCGCGATGCGATATGTCATTCCTGTTCGACGGTGCTGGAGACATCCACGGGTGACTCGCCTGCGGCTTCTTTTTCGACGGGCTGAACGCGGATTTCGACGTTTACGGGGACGGCGCGGAGGCCTTCAATGATGCGCTGGAGGCGCTCGATGGTGACATCGGAAAGAGTCGGTTTGCTCACGGCCTGCTCGATCTTTTCCAGACCGACGGTGAAGGCGTTCATGTGGCCGGTGATGCGGTTGATGGGATCGTTTTCGCCTGCGCCGCCGGTGAGGAGATTGCGTTTGAAGGTGCTTTTAATCTCGGTCCAGCGGATGACATCGGCTTCGGTGGAGAGGGCGTTGATCTCGCGCCATTTGAGGAGGTTTGATTCTGCCGCCTGGCTGAGGGTCTGGGCTTCGCCGCGATAGTGATCGGCGATGAGGCTGGCGACTTCGGCATCGGTCATAAGCGGAAGGATTTTCTCCGCGATCTTGTTCATGTTGCGGTAGCTGCCCTGGAGCTTGAAGGGCGGCTCGGTGCGGTAGGCGTCCTCCATGGCGGCGCTGCGCACGTATTCCTGATTCACGCGCAGGATGATCTCGCGCACGTGGAGGAGCTTTTCCATGACGGCGACGGCTTCGTTGATCTCTTCGGCGCTGTAGCTGCCTTCAAATTCGACGCCTTCGCGGGTGCCGGTCTGCGCGACCTTCAAGACGGCGAGTGCATCGGCATGGCTGCGGGCGGCGATGCGGGCCAGTGTGGCGTTGCTGGTGAGACTGTTCTCGATGTAGCTGTCTTTGAAGACTTCCTGATGACCGCCGAGGATGTCGCCGAGGTTGTAGGTGTCGGCGCGGTTGGCGAGCATGTCGGGCACCTGGAATTTGCCGCCGACTTCGGTGTAGGGATTGCCCGCCATGACGACGGCGACTTTGCGGCCGCGCAAGTCGTAGGTCTTGGCTTCGCCTTTGAACACGCCTTCGATTTTGCGCGTACCGTCGCAGAGGGAGATGAACTTTTGCAGGAATTCGGGGTTCGTGTGCTGAATGTCATCGACGTAGATCATGACATTGTCGCCCATCTCGAAGGCGAGGTTGAGCTTCTCCACTTCTTCACGCGCACTGGCATTGGCGGCCTCGGCGGGATCCAATGAGGTGACCTTGTGGCCGAGAGCGGGACCGTTGATTTTTACCAGCGTGATGCCGAGGCGGCTGGCGACGTATTCCATGAGCGTCGTTTTGCCGTAACCGGGCGGTGAAATGAGCAGGAGCATGCCCATGCGATCCGTGCGGGTGTCCTTGCCTGCGGCACCGAGTTGCTTGGCGAGATTCGCGCCGATTAGAGGCAGATAGACCTGATCGATGAGGCGGTTGCGCACGAAGGAGCTGAGCACGCCGGCTTTGAACTGGTCGAGCCGTAGTTCGCGGCGACGGGTGTCGGCCAGACGATGCTTGAGCAACTGGAAGGCCTCAAAAGCCGGGACGACTTCGGCCTCGTAGCGTTGCAGCCGTGTGGTGAATTCGTGGTAGTTGAGTTCGAGTTTTGCGTCGGCGATGCGGGCATGCGTGCCGATCAAGCCGGTGACGGTGGCGTGGGCGGACGGCTCGGTGGGGATGGCGGCTGGAGGTTGGTCGTGGGTTACGACCATGGCTGCGGTTTCGATCAGGGTGCCGGGAGCTGCGGTGGGATTAAGGGCGGTGAGCCACTCCAAAGCGATTTCAAAAGCCAGCAGCGGCTGAGCGGCGAGTGAGGTCAGGGTTTCTTCGAACTCCTTGGCCGCGTGTTTGACGGTGAGTTCGCGGTGGAAGGAACGCAGGAGTTCTGTTGCTGCGGCGGAGCGGGTGAAGGGGTGCTTGGATTGGAGTTCGTCGAGGAGGCAGGCGGTGATTTGATGTGACGAAGCTCGCGGCAGCGTGTTGCCCATTGAGCTTTTTACATGCTTCGCGAGTTCGTCATCGACGGATGCATTCGAGATGCCGAGGAGATCGCGCATGCGACCTTTGGACTGCATGCGGGCAAGGAGAGCTTTTTTGGAGTCGTCTTCGGGCCACGTATGCCAGAACAGGCGGGCGTAGCCGCGTGCGGCGGGGGAATGGCGGAGGAGGCCGAGGGCCTGCTGCATTTCGCGCAGGGGTTTCAGCATCAGCGCGGCGTCGTGATCGTGCACACCTTTGGTGTAGCCTTCATGATAGCGCTGAGCCATGAAGGTGGCCACGTCATCGCCTGCGTCGGCCTTGAGCATCTGCCAGGCGAGGTATTCGGCGCGATAGACGTCTGCATTTTCGGAGACGACGGCCTGATTCCACACGCTGCGCTGTGTCGCGAGTTCTGGGTTTTCGACGCTCTCATAAAAACGCGTGCCGGTGAGATGGAAGGCCAGGCCGTTTTCACGAGGTAAAATCGTGAGCTCCAGCGGCTGTTTGTTCACGCTGAACTGATGTTGGCCGAGCTGAATGAGATCGCCGCCCGCGACGAAGATCTCCGACTTGTCGCGGATCTGCTTCAGGGAGTCCTGCTGGACGGTCTTGAGGCGGGTTTGGAGTTCATCGGCGCGGACGCTGTCGCCGAGCTTGCGCAGTTCTTCGATGAGGTCGCGCAGCTTGGCGACCATGGCATCTGCGGCGAGCCAGGCGTGGACTTCCTCGGGCTTGGCGAAGTTCGCGAGGCGATTGCGGATGCTGGTGAGAATGCGTTCGGCGGACTGGCCGAGGCTGCCGCAGCGGCGGTTCAAGGCATCGCTGAGGCTCTGGCGGCGTGATTCGAAGGCGGTCTGCACCTCTTCACGCTTCTTGATCAGCTCGGCGGCGTAGTCGTCGAAGTCGGAGAAGCGTGTCTCCATTTCTTCGATCTGCACGAGCACGCGGGTGAGGGATTCATCGCACTTCTCCGGGGTGGTGGCGACTTCGAGGTAGTTCAGCACACTCTGGCTGAGCAGGCTGAGCTGCGCCTGAAACTGCGCGGCACCTTCGGTCTTGGCGAGGTCATTGCGGCGATTGCGCAGTACACTGCGCACCTGATTGAGCTGCGCGAAGAGCGTGGAGATGCCTTCGATGATGCGCGTGGTTTCGGTGGCGTCTTCGATCTTGAGGCCACTGACGATTGCGGTGAGCATTTCCAGCTCGCTGCTGGATTTGGCGAGTGCTTCTTCGACGGCCTGGGCTTCGGTGACTTTGGCCAGCGCAGGTACACGGGCCTGCTGTTCGGAGATCTGTTTGCGGTAGGGGTCCAGCGATTCCGGCTTGAGCAGGAAGGTGACGCATTTGGCCGAGAGCTTGTCTGCGCCTTCCGCGACCGCTTTATCCATGCGGTCGATCTCGGCGGCGTCGGTGTAGCGAACATCGCGCAAGGCGATGATCTGGCCGCGCAGCTCACGCAGGGAGGTGAGGAGCTGGACGAAGCCGAGGATGTCGGTGGGATCGGTATTGGAGGCGGCGCTGAGCGCCTTCTGCGATTTCTCCTGTAGCGTCGCAGTTTGCTCCGCTGCGGTCTTGCGCATGCGGCTGACTTTTTCAAACTCGCCCAGCGCGGCTTCGGCGGTGGTCTTGACTTCGACGAGGATGCTCTTGAGATCGTGGGCTTCTTCGCGGCCGACCCAGAAGTAGCTGTCGGCAATGTCGCCGCATGAGCGGGAGAGTTCGACGTAGAGACCGGAGAAGGAGTCGTCTTTGCCAAGCAGTGTGAGCACGCCCTGGCACTCGGCCATGGCGCGGACGATTTCGGCGTTGCCGATCTTGCTGAGGAAGGTCTGCGAAGCTTTGGCCTCGCTGACATCGGCGGAAACAAATGGTGTGCGCCAAACCTGGATGACGTGGTGCTTGCGCGGCTCTTCATCAGCCGAAAAGAGCACGAGTTCTCCGCTGGGGAAGAGGCTGTAGCCATGGCAGGGCTGCGGCGTGGCGACGTTTTGCGTGATGAGATTGTAGCTGAGCAGCAGGTAGGACCCGGTCTCCAGATGGCTGAAGACAAAGAGCGTGTCCTCACCGTTCGCGGCAGGGATGCGTTTCTCGAAACGCATGGGGGGCAGGCCGGTTTCGAAACG
>JAPLUN010000032.1 GCA_026397715.1 Verrucomicrobiota bacterium | reverse complement strand
TTGGCAGGGCTTACTGGCTCAGGTGTGGGGCATCCGTAAGTCGGGCAAAATAGTAAAATGAATCAGACCAGCTTTTCAACACGCCATGGAGTCAAACTTCGTCCCGGGACAAATATTGAGGAAATCCTCTTCTGAACTACGCTTTGTAAGTTGGATTGCCAAGAACGGCTGTCATCGTCCATTTTATCATCGTTGATTAGCTGCGATCAAAGAGGTTTTTGTCGCATCTTTTTTGAGAACACATAATCTACGACTTTGCCTTGGGTGTTACGGAGTGCGTCATCCTTGTTCAGGAGGCGCTTAATTGCTTCGGCCGTCTCTGGAAGAACATGAATATTCAGCCGAACACGTCCTTCACTTGGTCTTCCGACTGGCATAAGACGTTGTTTTAATCCAGCAGCACAAGAGCCAACTCAACGCCTAGCGCTGTTTCGAAAAACGCCTTTTTCAGGGCCTCATTATCTCTGCCATCGAACACCTGTGCATTGGGTGGGGAAACCAAAGCGCAGCCAAGTTTGTTATCAAGGCCAGCACAGAGACCATTGGACGACTCCAATCGCCACCGAACCAGTGCCAGAGCCTCATTTCGCGCCCGCGTATTTGGTTTAGTCCCAACGCAGGCAGTTGTAATCCTTTCTCCAAGGAGTTCGACTTGTGTCTTCATTGAAGAATCAGTAGCGGCCTAATTGTTGGCGTCAACAATATGCGGCAAAAAACCTCTTTGCAAACATGGGGTTTGGGAGATCCAATTAGTTGCCTGCGGCTCACAGCTAAAGAAAAAGCCCGCAGAACGAGCTTTTTCCTCACCTTCACCAAGCGGCACATTAACCGGTGTTACTCGTGAACTCGTCTATGCTGGATGCTAGGTATCCAGCCTGTTCGAATTCGCGAACGATGGCCCTGTAGCGGGGATCGGGTGTGTCGATGTGGTCCTTGAATACCCAACCGTCGCAAGTGGGCAATGGCATGATTGAAACCCCACTTTCATCGACCAAGCAGGCGGGGAACTGCATGAAGCCGAAGCAGCTTTCGCAGCCGGATGCATCCGTCACAACCAGGATGACGGCCCGAACGGGAACAAGACGCACTGAGCCGGCTTCGGCATTGTGGTGATTGACCTGTCCATCAAGGAACCTGATGTGCCCGAGAAGACGCTCATCAGTGACATAGTAGCCACCGCCGAGACGTCTGGCGAAGGCTCTGCGTTCGGGCGTATCGAACGACACGTTCAGAACGGATGTCGGCGAGAATCCAAGGGTTTTGGCCTTGAACTCTAGAGCCTTGAGGAATTGCTCAAGCTCACTGGCTGTGACTGTGGCTGGTGCCTTAAACTCGTAGTAGTAGCTCAGTCCCATGCCCCGCCTCCTTTCTGGACAAGGTCCCACATCCACGAGCCTGCGCCTATGGCATACACCTTCGCTTGGCCGCCATCTGGCAGGTCGATTTGCTGGCCCGTCCAGATCTCCTCCTCGTCCCCGGTTATGCCGATGAAGGCATCCTGAGAGGGATCGTATCGGAGCTGGTCATCAAGCCGTGCGGCGAGCTTCGACGCCTGCCCGATCTCGAAGAAGGGCATTGCCCAGCCGTTCCAGCGTTTATCGGCGGTCCAGCCATCGAACTCAACGTCCTCGAAACATTCCAAGCTGAACCGTGCCCTCCGATAAATTGGTGTGGCTTCGTCCATTGTCACGACGGAAAACCGTGCGACATCGCCAGCGGGGATGGTCAGCTCAAAGCCTCCACCCAGCGGATATGCCTGCAGGTTTCCGTCTGCGTCATGATGGTCGACAACCAGCGTTCCTGCCGGATGCCGGGTGTCGTCCCTCACAATCAATTCTCCAGGTTTGAATTTCATGTTCAATTATCCTTTTATTTTGCACGCGGCTGGAGAGCTTGCATCCACGATTGTTTAATTGATCAACCGTTCTCCGAACGAAGAGAGGTTGTGCTCCAAATTTCTATAACGCGAATGCCACGTCGATTGCAGGCAGATGGACGGCCCTGGCGATTGAGGGGTTGTAAGTAGGGTGGCATGTTCAAGTTTCAACCCAATTCAATGTCTGACCTCCGATCCCATTGGCTCAACAAGCTGCGCAAGCTGAACCCGAACCGTTCGCGGGTGAAGGGTGCTGCTCCGCACAAGCCATGCCTGCTGCTTTCGCTATTGGACATGGCCCAGGATGGAGAGTTGAAGGAATCGGAACTGCGTCGAACGCCAAGCCTGCATGTGCGGTTCAATGCCTTTTCCTCCATCGCTTTGCCTCGATGGGGCGGGAAGGTGGATGTCTCTTTGCCGTTCTTTCATCTCAGTACGCAAGATTTCTGGAAAGCGTGTGACATAAATGGTCTCCGTGCAGAAAGCCCTGAGGCCACGCAGTTCATCCAACTCGACCCTGAGTTCTTGGCACTGATGCAGGATGCGGACTTCCGCCGTAGTGCGCGCATCATCCTTGTGGAAACATATTTTCCGACGGCGGAACGCATCGCACAGTATTCACTGCTTGGTGTTCAAGTGAAGACACTGGAGTTTCAGAAGGAGCTGCACCTGCTCAATACCGATACGGCCACAAATGCATTGGAGCAGGGACGCTCAGCCCGGTTCGGCGTGCAGGTGGTCTGCGGTTACCAACACACCTGTGCTCTCACCGGTTATCGAATCATCACGCATAACGGCGAATCTGTGGTGGAGGCGGCACACATCGAACCCTGGGCCAAAACGCGGAACGATGACATTCACAATGGATTGGCCCTCTCACGCAATGTGCATTGGGCCTTTGATCGCGGCTTGTGGTCCGTGGACGACCAATTCCGCATCCTGATCCAGTCCGAACGCTTTCAAGAGTGGGGGCCTGATGACCTGGGGCTGGCCACGTATAGCGGGCGGATGCTCCAGTTTGCCCCACAGGCCACGTTGCGCCCACGCGCGGAGTATTTACGGCGACATCGCCAACAGTGGGGATTCTAATTAACGCCATGCACACCTTCGCCAATATCGCCAAAGACCTAAACCCGTGAGCTTTGCCCATGCACATCCCCATCTTCACAGTCCTGTTCCTTCTCGTGCTCTCCATCACCACCGCTCATTCAGCCCCCGGCACCGATGCAGCACAAGGCATCGTGTCACTCTTCAACGGTAAGGATCTGACAGGATGGACCACCAAGCAGCCCGACAATCACGATTGGAGCGTCGTGAATGGCGTCATTGACTGCAATCCCCAGGGGGAGGGCAAGGGCGACCGGGAACTGTGGACGACGAAGGAATACGCCGACTTTGAGCTGTGGGTGGACTGTCGCATCAAGGAGAGTCAGTACGTGAACAAGAAAGCACGGATCATTCTGCCAGATGGCTCCTACCAGAAGGACGATTCAGGCAACGTGATGACGGTAGCAGCACCCAACACCGACTCAGGAGTCTTCCTGCGTGGCCAGCGCAAGTCGCAGGTGAACATCTGGTGCTGGCCTGTCGGATCCGGTGAGGTGTGGGGCTATCGGACCGATCCAGCCTTTGATGCCAAGGTTCATTCTGGGGTGACACCCAAGGTGAAGGCTGACAATGCGATTGGCGAGTGGAACACGTTCCACATCACCTTGAAGGGCGACCAACTGACAGTCACGCTCAACGAGAAGCTGATCATCGACGATGCCCAGCTGCCGGGCATTCCACGGCAGGGACCAATGGCCCTGCAGCTGCATCCAGAACGGAAAGACGGTGAATGGGGTGCCTCACTGGTGCAGTTTCGCAACATACGTATCAGGCAGCTTGGGGCAGGGGAGTAGTGTTGGTGACATCGCATGCTTTGAATTCTGCCAGGCAAGATCATGGATGAAAGTGCTCTTCAAATGCACCGTGATCGGATCGGTAAACGCGCAATTCCCTTGTATACTCGCTTGTATACTGACGGCCATTGATTGGGCCAAATTGTGACCAAGTGGGACGCGCATCTTTTCGCTTCGATACATACATTATCCATTCATTAACAATGATTTGGATGCATGTGGGCAACTGGGGTGAAATGGGCAAAAAACGCCCAAAACTCATTGCGAACGAGACGCTCTACCAACTGAGCTATAGCCCCAAAATGGGATGTTTGGACGGTGCCTGGTGATTTGGGGCACTCGTCAGATTTCTCTGGGAAGTTGCAGAGTGCGGGGCTGTTGAAGGCCTCTGACACAGGGCAAAAATCGTTTGAGAAAGCAGGTGAATGCTTTGTTCACTATTCATCGAACGGAATTAATTATGCGAGGTTCCGGCATTCCGGCAAGCATATTCGCCGGTGGCGGGCTGGCTTTCAAACTGGGATCAACCCTGCGCGAGTTTCCGGTAGAGCTTTTCCATGGCGGTGGCGCTGCGGCAGGCGATGGCTGCCTGGGCGAGGATGCTGGCGACGTCTAGGCGGGAGATTTTGATGCCTTGCTGGACTTTGTCCCAGGGGGATGCGCGCATCTTGGCGACGGTTTGAATGCCGAGGAGCAGGGGCAGGGCGGTGGCGTAGCGGAGCTTGCCATGAGTGACGTGCTGCACGTAGAGCAGGCCGCATTCGAGGTGGTCGGTGCAGGTTTGCAGCCAGAGGCTCCACTCGGTCTGGATGTCCTCGGGCTGGCAGGGGAGGTAGCAGCGGCCGTCGCGGGTGTCTTCGCCGATGTCGCGCAGGATATTGATGAGCTGCAGGCCTTTGCCCATGCGTGCGCCCCATTCCTGCATCTGGGCGGTGGTGACGGAGGGATCGAGCGAGCCGGGGAGTTCGGTGGCGCAGAGCTGGGTCCAGAATTCGCCGACGCATCCGGCGACGAGCCAGGCGTACTGGTCGAGCTCTTCGGCGCTGGCGAGGCTGCGCAGGCGGCCATCGGCAGGAAAGCGGCGGATGTCGAGCATCTGGCCATCGATGATGTGCTCCAGGACGCTCTGGATGGCGGCGAGAGGGACGGGCTGCATGGTGCGCAGCCAGGCGATGCCATCGGCGAATTTTTCCATGAGGCGGCGCTCGGCGTCATCGCTCTGCTGGGTGCAGAACTGAGTAATGAGCGTGCTTGCCAGGCCCTGGGCTTCGCCGGTGCCGCGCACCAGTTCCCGATAGCGTTCGAGGCAGTCGAGCCGCACGGAGGCGCTGACGATGGCGGTGTCGGCGATGGTGTCTGCGGTGCGTGCGAGCAGGTAGGCGAGGGAAATGGGCTCGCGCAGCTCCTTGGGCAGCGCTTTGAGCGTGAGGTAGAACGAACGGGAGACTGCGGCCAGCAACTGGCCGCCGAGTTCGCGTTCGTGATGAGTTTCGTCGGACATGGTTCTGGATGCTGGATTTTTAGATCCTAGATGCTGGATGCTGGATGCCGGAGCAAGCATTCTCTGCTAGCATACGAAGAGTGAAGCATCTCTACGTCCATATTCCTTTCTGCCATCGCATCTGCCCCTACTGCAGCTTTCACAAGCATACGCCGGGCGGGACGGACATGACGGCGTTTGTGGATGCGCTGCTGAGGGAGGCGGAGAAGCAGGCGCTGCGGCCGCAGACGATTTTTTTCGGTGGTGGCACGCCGACGATGCTGAGTGATGTGCATTTGGAGCGGCTGCTGAGCGGACTGAAGGAGCGGGTGGACATGACTGAGGTGGTGGAATTCACGATGGAGGCGAATCCGCGCACGGTGACGGCTTCGAAGGCGGCGATCATGCGCGAGATGAGCGTGACGCGGGTGAGCCTGGGGATTCAGGCCTGGGATGACGAGACGCTGAAAACACTGGGGCGTGACCATGCCCGGGCGGATGCGGAAGCCACCTGGCAGGTGCTGAAGGAGGCGGGGTTTCCGAGCTTAAACCTGGATCTGATGTTTTCGATTCCCGGGCAGAGTGTGGAGACCTGGAGGCAGACGCTGGAGCATTCGATCTCGCTGCAGCCGGATCACATTTCGGCCTACAACCTCAACTACGAGGAGGACACGGATTTTTTCCGCCGGCTCAAGGCGGGGGAGTACCGAGAGGACGAAGGGCGTGATGCGGAGTTTTTCAATCTGGCGATCGACACGCTGGAGGGTGGCGGGTTTGAGCACTACGAGATCTCAAACTACGCAAAGCCGGGGCATCGCTCCGTGCACAACGAGGCCTACTGGCTGGGGGAGGATTATCTCGGCATTGGGCCCGGGGCGTTTTCGACGGTGGGCGGGAGGCGCTGGAACAATGTGAAGGACACGCCGCGCTACATGGCGATGACGCTGGCGGGTGAAGAAACGGCGGTGGATGTGGAGGAGCTCACACCTGAACAGCGGCGCACGGAGCGCTTTGGCCTGGAGCTGCGCACCGCACGCGGACTGCCGCTGGAATTGATCAACCCTGATTCACGCAAAATGCTTGAGACGCTGCGTGAGCAGGGACTGCTGAGCTATGATGCAGGCCACGTGCGGCTCACGCGGGTGGGCAAGCCGCTGGTGGATCCGATCGCCGTGGCGCTGATGGGCTGAGATCAGTGCGGCAATTTCATGCCGGAACTGATGGCGGTGAAGATCAAGGCGAAGAAGGCGATGATGCCGATGAGGACCATGCAGATGCCAATGAGGGTCATGATGCCGTGAAACTTCCAGTAGCGGCGCTGCTCGGTCAGAGCGGCATCAAGATCCGCAATGGAGCGTGAGGCCATCAGTTTGGCGATGCTGTTGGCATACTTCCAAAGTTTCAGAGCGGGGTAGATGGTGAGGAAGGCAAACACGCCCAAGTACACCGATGTGGCAATCAACATGCCCGTAAAAAATGCGGGATTCTTGGAGAACATCGGATTGCCCGCGATGGCGGGATTGCTGGTGAATTCGGGATTGCTGAACGTGCCGGAGGCTGCGAGCAAAGCGTAGAGGCAGCTCCCGAGGACCAGAAACAGGCCCACGAGCCAGAAGATCACGGACATGAAACGCACCCATGGCTTGGTGCCAGCGAGCTGTGCGATCGTGCTGGGGGAGACAGCCTCTGCAACGCTGTTGGTGGCGGAACCAAAGAGATTGGAGACTGGGGAGGAGTAGGGATTTGAAAGGGGGGATTCCATGGCGTGCGAAAGGTGGGAGTATGAGCGCTGGAACCATACCCTGCGTTTACAAATTCTACGAAAATAATTCGCGGGTTGTCAAAACCAAACGGAACCGCTTCATTGATGGCTCATGGCAGAGGCACGCGCGGACACCTTGCAAACAGTCGAACTCGCGGACGGCGTGGAGATTCAACTGCGCGTGGCGGGGCCGGCGGTGCGCAGCATGGCCTATTTGATCGATCTGCTCATCCGCATCTGCATCGACATCGTGATGGCGATCTGTGCGCACTGGCTGCTGCAGGATCTGATTGGCGAGGACATGACAAGCGGGCTGTCCCTGCTGTTTGCGTTTTTCATGGAGTGGTTTTACAACGTGTTTTTCGAGGCGGGTGCGAAGGGTGCGACGCCAGGGCAGCGCTGGATGAAACTGCGGGTGATGAGCGTGACCGGCGGTCCGGTGTCCGTGGCGCAGGCGGTGATGCGCAATTTTTTGCGCGTGGTGGATTTCATGCCGGGGCTGTACCTCACGGGCATTGTGTGCATGCTTTTTACGAAGCGATTTCAGCGTCTGGGTGATCTGGTGGCGAACACCGTGATGACGTATGCGGAGGTGCCGCAGTCCATCGCGCCGCATGTGCAAATCCGTGCGGAAAGGCGTGCCCCAGCGCACGTGCTGACACGTGAGGAGCAGGCGGCGCTGCTGCAGTTTCTGGAGCGTGCGACGCTGTGGGCGGATGAGCGCCGGATCGAACTGGCCACGCTGGTGCAACCGCTGACCGAGGCGGCCGGCGTGGAAGGACTGCACCGGCTGTGTGGGATGGCGCTGTGGCTGCAGGCGCCGGAAGACAAAAGCGGTACTCCGCCACCGCTGAAAGGAGCAGCCATGTTCCGCGCATGACACCGGCCCAGTTTGAAAAGCAGATCGAGCCGCGCTGGCAGAAGCTGGAGACGCTGCTGAAAGAAGCGGAGAAGTCACACCCATCGGCTGCGGTGGAGGAACTTCCCGCCAGTTTCCGGCAGGTGTGCCATGATCTGAGCGTGGCGCAGCACCGCATGAGCCCGCAGCGCCTGACGCAGCATCTCAATGCGCTGGCGATCCGCGGCTACCGCGTACTGGAGCGGCACAGCTCCGGGGGATGGGATGCTTTTGCGCGGCTGTTTCTGGTGGAGTTTCCACAGGCGGTGCGTGCGGAGTGGAAGCTGTTCTGGTGGTGCAGCGCCTTGTTCTACGTGCCCGCGCTGCTGCTGATCGTCGTGACACCCTATTATCCCGAATGGTCGATGACCATGCTTGGCCCCGAGGGGATGATGCAGGCGGAGATGATGTATGGAAATGGATCGACGCTCGCCGCCAATGTGCGCAACAAATTCGGGTCCGATTTCAAGATGTTTTGCTTCTACATCATGCACAACATCGGCATCGATTTTTACACGTTTGCCAGCGGGTTGCTGGCAGGTGTGGGCTCTTTGATTGTGCTTTTGTTCAATGGTCTGAGCATCGGCTCCATGGCTGGCTACATCGCCTATGCGGGAGATCCTCATTTGTTTTACACGTTTGTGGCCGGGCATTCGGCTTTTGAAATCACCGGCATGGTGGTGGCGGGCATGGCTGGATTTCGGCTGGGCCTTTCGGTCTTAAAACCGAACCGGCTCAGCCGGCGTGATGCACTCGTGCTGGCAGGACGCAAAGCCATGCCGTTGCTTGTCGGTGCCGCCCTCATGACTTTTTCAGCGGCCATCATTGAGGGCTTTTGGTCGGCCCGTGAGCTGCCCGCCGCCATGAAGTACACCTTTGGTGGCATGTGCTGGCTGCTGGTGGCGGCGTTTCTCCTGCTGAGTGGAAGGAGGCCGACGGATGCGGCTTGAGGACATCACCGTGACGCTGCGGCCGCGCCAGCCGTGGGAGGCTGTGGATCTGGGCTGCGCGATGGTGCGGCGTGACTTTGGCCGCATCCTCCTGCTGTGGGTGTGCACGGTGCTGCCGCTATGGGTGCTGGTGGGTGTGCTGCTGCGTTCATCACCTGCGCTGATTCCGCTGGCGGTGTGGTGGCTGAAGCCGCTGTATGATCGTGTGCCGCTGTTCTTTCTGAGTCGTGCCGCCTTTGGTGAAAGGCCGGGTTTTCTAGAAACCTGGAAGCAGTGGCCACGGCTGTGGCTGACGAATTTTCTGCCTGCGCTGCTGTGGCGGCGGCTGTCCTTGATCCGCAGCTTTGCGCTGCCGGCGCAGATGCTGGAGGGGCTGCGTGGTGCGGCGGTGAAGAGGCGCATCAAGACTCTGGCGATGGATGGGGGAAGCTCGGGGCTTTCGATGACGCTGGCATTTTCTAATATCGAACTCGCAGCCTGGCTTGGCCTGATGTGGGGGACGTATGGCCTGCTGCCGGAATCCGCGCAGCCTGACTGGGACGGGCTGCTTCAAGCCTTTGATTTTGAGAACACGATTCCGGATGCTTTTCTCTGGTGGGGGGCGGTGTGTCACATGGTCATCGTCACGCTGCTGGAGCCCTTTTATGTGGGGGCGGGTTTTGCGCTGTATTTGAACTGCCGCACGCGCATTGAGGGATGGGATGTGGAGCTGGCGTTTCGGCGACTGGCCGCGCGGCTGACTTCCGCGAGTGCGGCGGTGATCATTGCCGTGCTGATGATGTGTGGAGCTCAGTCTCCTGTGCAGGCGGCTGAAGAGAAAGATCCGGCCATCGTCGCGCGGGAGGTGCTGCAAGATCCTGACTTTGAAATTCACAAACTCAAAGTTCCGGAATGGGTGAAGGCTGAGAAGAAGGACAAGGGCCAAGACAAGCTGGAGGGCAGGGCCAAGGCACAGGGAATGGAGTTTTTCGGTGTCTTGTTTCAGCTGTTGTTTTGGATGCTGGTGATTGGGGTGGTGAGCTGGCTGATCATTTATCTGGTGAAGAACCGCCATCTCTTCCTCTCACGTGGTGTCAGCAAGGCGTCGGTGCGGGCACCGAAGGTGCTCATGGGGATGAACATCACGCGCGAGAGTCTGCCGGAGGACATAGTGGCTGCGGCGCGTGCGGCATGGGCTGCGGGTGACTTCAAGGAGGCGCTGAGTCTGCTATATCGGGGCTCGCTTTCGTGGCTGGTGATCCGCCGCCGGGTGCCGATCACGGACAGTGACACGGAGGAGGACTGCCTGGTGCAGGTGCTGCAGGCCGGAGATCAAACGGAGGCCGACTACTTCCGCCAGCTGACGGGGGCGTGGGTGCAGGTGGCGTATGCTGTGATGCCGGTGTCAGATGCTGAAATGGGGGCGCTGTGCGAGCGGTGGCCGTTTGTGGAGAAAGGAGGTGCGGCGTGATGCGGCACTTCATTTGTGGATTGCTGATGCTGGCAGGCGTGCTGGTTCTTTGCGCCTGCGGGGATGGCGGCGGCGGTCATTGGAAGGAGGTGGAGAGAGTCACGGGCTACAAAGGCAAGGCGCGGGTGAACCCTTTCCTGGCGGCGGAGCGCCTGCTCAATGAACTGGGTCACAAGGCCCGTGCCGAGAAGTCGCTGGGGAAACTGCCGTCGCATGATGCGGTGATGTTTGTCTCCGGTGAAGGTGGGCTGCCGGAAGGGCGGGCGAAACAGCTGCTGCGCTGGACGTACAGCGGCGGGCACCTCATCTACTTCCTGGATGGCACACGGCCGTACAATGATTTTGAAACGCAGTTTGGCGAATTCATTTCGGCCATGCTGCTGGAAGAGCGGAAAGATCCGGTGATGGAGCAGCTCGGTGTCGGGGTGCAGAAGCGCTTCCCGATGGAGGAGGTCAAAGACCTGCTGAAAAGCAAGGCTGGCGAGCAGGAGAGCGCCAAGGATGGAGAAGTGGAAAAGGCCTGGAAGGAAAAAGTGAATGAGGTGTTTCGTCAGGAAGTTTCATGGAATAGCAGGACCTACCAGTTGGGTCTCGGTGGTTACCAAAGCTTGAACCTCCAACGCAAGCTGCTGCCGGGTGAGTTTTCCGCCGGCCCCAAGGACGATTCGCTGGCGCTGCATTTGAGGCATGGGATGGGCATGGTCACGCTGCTGGCGCATGCGCGTCCTTTTCGCAATCACTGGATCGGAGATCGGGATCATGCGCGCTGGCTGTCTGTGCTCGTCGGTGAGCATGGCTCCAAGGAGGTGCTGTTTGTCGCGGCCTCCACTGGCAGTTTCTTTGGACTGGTCTGGCAGCATGGCTGGATGGCCGTAGTGACTCTGGCGTTGTGCCTCGGCTTCTGGCTCTGGCAGCAGATGCCGCGCTTTGGGCCGCTGGCGGAGGTGGAGCTGGATTCGACGCGCCATTTTGCCAGCCACATCGGCGCGCTGGGGGAGTTTTTCTGGCGCATGCGGCGCGTGGCTTTGCTGGTGAATTCCGCACGAGATGCGGTGTGGGAGCGTGTGAGCCAACGGCTTCGATCACTGGATGATGGCAGCCCTCCATGAATCCGATCCTTCCTGAACCTGACGTCTCCAGTCTCTACGTGCCGCCGCCGCACGGTGGTTTTGCACCGCCGTCTGTGCCGAGGAGCACGGAGATTTTTCGGAAGATCCATGCGGCGGTGAGCCAGGTGTTTGTGGGGCAGGAGGAGGTGCTTTATCAGGTGCTGGCGGCGTTGCTGGCCGGAGGGCATGTGCTGCTGGAAGGGAAGCCTGGACTGGGCAAGACGCATCTGGTGCTGGCGCTGTCGCACACGTTTGGCGGCAGCTTCCGCCGTATTCAATTCACGCCGGACCTGATGCCCTCCGATGTGTGCGGGCACACGCTGTTTGACATGAGCAGCAGCACGTTCCGCGTGCGGCGTGGGCCGGTTTTTGCCAATCTGCTCCTGGCGGATGAAATCAATCGTGCTCCGGCCAAAACGCAGTCATCGCTGCTGGAGGTGATGCAGGAAACGCAGGTGACGATTGATGGCGAGAGCCACGCGCTGACGCCGCCGTTCTTGACCTTTGCCACGCAGAACCCCATCGAGCAGGAAGGGACGTATCCGCTGCCAGAGGCGCAGCTCGATCGCTTTTTGCTCAAAGTGCTGATCGACTACCCGGATGTGGCGAATGAGACATGGATAGTGAAGGCCGTATCATCGCGCGCTTCGGGGGGCGGGCTCTCGACGGCCGGCGTTCCGCAGGTGTGCACGCCGCAGGATATTCTGGCCGCGCAGGAGGAAGCTGCGAACGTACAGGCGGTGGAGCAGGTGGTGGACTATGCGGTGAAAATCGTGCGTGCCACGCGCCAGCACAGCGCCATCTCGCTCGGCGCCGGAACGCGCGGCGCGATCAGCCTCGTGCGCATTGCGAAATCGTATGCGCTGCTGGAAGGCCGCAGCTTCATCACGCCGGCAGATGTGAAACGCGCCGTGCTGCCCGTGCTGAGGCATCGCGTGCAGCTGGCACCGGAAATTGCGATCAGCGGTCAAAGCGTGGATGACATGCTGAACTCGCTGCTGAAGACCATCGAATCGCCGCGCATCTGATTTCCATGCGCCCGACCGCTCTGCTGCTCCGACTTCTCATCGCTTGGTTTATCCTAGCGGTGGTGGCGTGTGTTTGGGAGAGCTTGGCAGTGTTTTGGCAGATCGGCGGCGGTTTGCTGCTGGCGCTGGTGGTGGATGCCTGCACGCTGCCGCGTCGCGGTCGTATCACCGGTGAGCGTTCTCTGCCGGGACGTTTTGCGCTGGGGGTGGGATCTACGGTGACACTGGCTGTGACGCATGCGACGCGGCGCACGCTGAGGCTGGAGGTGTTTGACGGCATCCCGACGGCGGCGGAGGCAGAAGGGCTGCCGCATCGTGTGAGTATTCCACCGGGTGAGTATGCCGCGATCTCGTATGAGGCGCGCTTTGTGAGGCGTGGGCAGCATGCGTTTACGCCGGCGCATGTGCTGGTGGATTCAGCCTTTGGCCTGTGGCGGAAGCTGCACTTCATCGCGGGCGAGAGTCAAACGCGCGCTTACCCGAACTATGAGCCGGTGGTGCGCTTTGCCCTGCTGGCGATGGCCAACCGCGTGGAGCAGATGGGCATCGTCAAGCGCCGCCGTATGGGGAGTTCATTGGATTTCCACCAGCTGCGCGATTACCAGGATGGGGATGTGCTTTCACGCATCGACTGGAAGGCGACGTCACGCCGCTCGGTGCTGGTGAGCCGTGACTACGAGGAGACGCGGAATCAGACGATCCTGCTGGTGCCGGACTGCGGCCGCCGCATGCGTGCGCTGGACGGCGGGCTGAGCCAGTTTGACCACTGCTTGAATGCGATGCTGCTCATTGCTTTCATCGCGCTACGGCAGGGGGATGAAGTGGGTGTGGTGGGCTTTGGCGGAGTGCAGCGCTGGCTGCCGCCGGTCAAAGGCGCGCACAGCATGCCCAAGCTGCTCAACCATTTGTACAACTACGAGGCCAGCAGCGAGCCGAGCGATTTCATTGAGGCGGCGGAACGTGTGATGACGCTGCAGAAGCGGCGCGCTTTGGTAATAATGCTGACCAATCTGCGCAGCGAAGACGGTGCCACGCTGGCGGCTGCTGTAGGCGCAATGCAGAAGCGGCATCTGGTGCTGACAGCGACCCTGCGTGAGCAGGAACTGGAACAGCGTGCGGCGGCTCCCATCGATCACCTGCATGACGCGCTGCAATACGGGGCGCTGACGCATTATTTTGGTGAACGCCGCCAGCTGCTGGAGTCGCTGCGCGCCCGCCGGGTGCTGACGGTGGATGAGTCCGCGCAGATGCTGCCGGTGGCGCTGGCGAACAAGTATTTGGACGTGAAAGCGGGCGGGCTGCTGTAAATCAGTTCTTTACACCGAGTGGCGCTTACCGCTATGTGTAGCGTTATTTGCGACAATTTTGTCATGGACGTAGGTGAGGGCATGCCAAGTACAATCAACCACTGGTCTTTGCCTTACCCGCAGGCAGATCAGCGTCGTCATGAGGTGGCCCTGACCCATGCGATGCAGCGCGTTTGTGCCAGTGGAAGCTATATTTTGGGTGCCGAGGTGGACGCGTTTGAAACTGAGTTTGCCACTTATCTGGGACTCAGCCAGGTCGTGGGCGTGGCAACCGGAACGGATGCGATCGAGCTGATTCTGCGAGCACTGGGGATTGGAGCAGGAAGCAAAGTGGCGGTGCCATCCTTTGCCCCGTCAGCGGTGGCTTCGGGGGTGGCTCGCAGCGGGGCGGCACCCGAGTTTGTCGACATTGAGCCGGGCACGTTCACGCTTTGCCCTGAAGCTTTGGATGCCCTGCTCACTTCTCCCCTTGGGCGTGGGGTGAAGGCGGCGGTGGTGGTGCATTTGTACGGACATCCGGCGGACTGGGAAAGTCTGCAGCGGGTGGCGGATGAGCATGGCATTGAGCTGCTGGAGGACTGTGCGCAGGCGCACGGTGCGATGTGGCATGGGCGGCCGGTCGGAACGCTGGGCAGGGTGGCGGCATTCAGCTTTTACCCAACGAAGAATCTGGCTGCTCTGGGAGATGCCGGTGCGGTGGCGACAAATGATCTCGAACTGGCGGAGCGTTTACGCGTGATCCGGCAGTACGGCTGGAAGGGGCGCTATGTCAGCGAGCAACCGGGGGTGAACAGCCGGCTGGATGAACT
>JAPLUN010000222.1 GCA_026397715.1 Verrucomicrobiota bacterium | reverse complement strand
GCTTGCCGTAAGCGAGCTCTGACGGGATGAAGAAGCGGAACTTGGCGCCCTCTTGCATGAGTTGGAGTCCTTCGGTCCAGCCTTTGATGACGCGCTTGAGAGGAAACTCGGCGGGTTCGCGTCCGGCGAGGTAGGAGCTGTCGAACTCCACGCCATTGAGCAGGGTGCCGCGGTAGTTTACCACGACGGTGTCCTTGACCTTGGGAGTCTTGCCGGTGCCGGGGGTTATGACCTCATATTGCAGACCGCTGGCGGTGGTGGTGATACCTTCTTTGGTGGCGTTGGCGGCGAGAAAGGCTTTGCCGGTTTCGAGAGCAGATTGGGACATGGGAATTGGGTGAAAAGGGGCGGGCTTCATCACCGCAAGCCAGGGCGCATGCAACCGCAAATGATGCGCAATGTGGCGTTGGTTTTGGCGAAATCCCTGCCACTTTGCGTGCGTATCTTAGATACCCCCATTCTCCTCTTTCATGCTTCGTCGCTTCATCTTCGCCTCCTTCGCGATTCCCTCCCTGCTGTCCGCCGCTGAACGCGGCCAGGATGCCTACAATCAGCGCATCCTGCCTCTGCTGCAAAAATTCTGCTATGACTGCCATGGTGACGGCACAGACAAAGGCGACTTCGCGCTGGATGAGTACCCGAAGTATTCCAAGCTCATCGGCGACAAGGTGCTGTGGGATCATGCGAGGCAGCAACTGGTCACGCATGTGATGCCACCGGAAAAGAAGGACAAGCCTTCACTGCCAGAGCGCGATGAAATCGTGGCGTGGATCGACAACACGGTGTTTTGGTTTGATCCGCAGAAGATTGATCCGGGGCACATCACCTACCGCCGCCTGAACCGCACGGAGTATAACAATACGATCCGCGATCTCGTGCTGGTGGACATGAAACCGGCTAACGACTTCCCGCCGGACGACACGGGCTATGGCTTTGACAACATTGGTGACGTGCTGAGCATCTCGCCCTTGCTGATGGAAAAGTACATCCGCGCGGCCAATGCGGTGGCGGACAAGGCGCTGGACACCACGGACGTGCCAAGGCTGGACATGGAACTGGGTGCGAAGAAATTCTGGAACCAGAAGGGGGAAACGAAGGAGTGGGAGGGGGTGCGCTGGTTTCACAGCAACGCGGATGCGGCCACGAAATTCACTGCGCCTGCGTATGGCAACTACCGGCTGAAATTCCACCTCTCTGCCACGCAGGCCGGACCGGATGCGGCGAAGGTGGCGCTGCGGGTGGATGACAAGGAAATGGGTACCTTTAATGTGACGGCTCCTTATCACGGAGACAAAGGCCCGTGGCAGACGATTCAGCAGGTGGTCCCGCTGAAAAGCGGCGAGCATAAGATCGTGGTGCGGTTCTTGAATGATTTCGCGGACCCGCAGAACCCCGATCCTGACAAACGCGATCGGAACCTGGCGCTGGACAAGATCGAGGTGGAAGGGCCTGACGGGCTGCTGCCGCCGCGTGGCACCCGGCTTGTGCAATGGCTGCTGGATGGCAAGCCTGCGGGGCTGCCTGCCATCAATCTCAGCGGTGAGGATTTTGAAAACGGCCAGGGCAATGCGTCCCGTGACACGGGCACCATCCAGCTGCCCTCGAATGGTTATGTGAAGCACCATCTGGATCTTGCCGCGGCTGGAAAATACCGCCTGATCACCAAAGCAGGCGCGCAGCAGGCGGGTGGCGAGCCGGCAAAATTTGACGTGCGCATCGGTGGAAAAAATGCGGGATCTTTCTCCATCACGGCCAAGGACCAGACGCCGCAGTGGTTCAAAACGGAAGTCGAGCTGCCGGCGGGCAAGCATGAGATCCAGGTGTGGTTCCTCAATGACTACTATGACGAGAAAACGCACGAGGACCGCAACTTCTGGCTGCATGAGCTCAAGGTGGAAGGACCGCTCGGTCAGCCGGAAGGCATTGCAGTCGCGGACATGCATGGCCTTGTGGACAAGCTAGGGCAGCGCCTGTTCCGCCGCCCGCTGCGTGATGCTGAAAAGACCGAGTGGCACGGCATCGCGGACCTGGGGCTGAAAGAAAACCTGCCGCCGCTGGAGGCCATGGGCTATGTGCTGCGTGGCATGCTGATGTCTCCGGGGTTTCTGTATCGTGGATCTCCCACGCCGACCGGAGCGGTGCAAAACGGTGTCGCGTTGATTGATGAGTACAGCCTTGCCTCGCGGCTTTCGTATTTCCTATGGTCCGCGCCGCCGGATGACAAGCTGCTGCAACTGGCGGCGAAAGGTGAGCTGCGCAAAAATTTGGCTGCGGAAGTGAAGCGGATGATTGGTGACTACCGTGCATGGAGCCTGACGGAGGACTTTGCGGGTCAGTGGCTGCAACTGCGTGACATGGACATCGTGGATGTGGATCAGAGGCGGTTTCCAGAATGGAAGAATGGGACCGCCTACGGCATGAAAAAGGAGTCGCAGACCTTCTTTGACAACATCCTGCGAAACAACCTCAGCGTGATCGAATTCCTGAACGCCGACTACACCTTCCTCAATGAGAAGATGGCGCAATACTATGGCATCCAGGGAGTCAAGGGTGACAAATTCCAGAAGGTGTCGCTGCAAGGCACGCCGCGTGGGGGCATTCTGACGCAGGGAAGCATTCTGACGCTGACCTCCACACCGACACGCACATCGCCGGTGAAGCGTGGCAAGTATCTGCTGGAAAACATTCTGGGAACTCCGCCACCGCCCGCACCTGGAGGTGTGGCGCCGCTGGATGAGAAAAAGCAGCAGTTTGGCAAGCTGACGCTGCGGCAGCAGTTTTCCGAGCACCGCAGCAATGCCGCCTGTGCCGGATGCCATGCCTTCCTGGACCCGATGGGATTTGCCTTTGAAAACTACGATGCCATCGGCCGCTGGCGCGACGAGGAGAAGAAGCAGCCGATCGATGCCTCCGGGTCCCTGGTGCGCGGGCAGACCTTTGCGAATCTGGCCGAACTGCGCAGCATCTTGGTGCGAGACATGAGCGATCAGTTTGTGAAAAACGTGGCGGACAATCTTCTCATCTACGCGCTGGGGCGTGGGCTGGAATACTCTGACAAGCCCACGACGGAGGAGATCCTGCGCAAAGCCAAGGCATCCGGCAACAAGATGCAGGACCTGATCCTGGCGGTGTGTGAGAGCGTGCCGTTTCAGAAAATGCGGGCGACTCCCTAGAGGCTCTTCCCTTTCGTGCCAAGCCATGGCAGAATGAGAAAACAACTTCCGCCACTACATGGACGACTCCACTGCTGTCACAAAAACTTCCGACGAAAGCTGGCGCGAAGAGCCCATTCAGCCCAAGCAGAAGGCGGTGCTGGAATTTCTCAAGATGCCGGTGCCGCCGACCCGGGGTGGGGCGAGCAACCTGATCAAGGCTGTCTTTGAAGGTCCAGCCGGCAATGCCCATCAGAATTTGTGGAATGCGTCCAAGTACGAACTGCATCCGGACCTGTATCCGCCCAAGCTGAAAAAAGAAGTCCCGCGCCCACCGTCTCCCTCCCTGCTGGGCCAGGTGATCAACGTAGCAGTCCTGGTGGCTGTGATCTATTTTGCCGTGATCAAGTATCGTGAGCATGAGAACAGCGCGGCTCCAGGCGCGGTGACTCCAGGCAATGTGCCTGCCGCTGTGACGCCCGCCGTTGCAGTCAAACAGGAAACGGGGCCATCACTGCCGGAACGTACGCCGGTCAGTGACCTTCTTTCATTGGAGAGCAGCGACGGCAGAACAGTGCAGGCCAAGGTGCTGGCACTCACGAAAACGACGGTCCTGATTCGCCGGGAGGACGGCCAGAACTTTGATCTGCCGCTGGATCAGCTCACCGACGACTCCAAACGGCGCATCGAAGAGTACCGTGCGGCAAAACGAAGCGGCGTGGTGAAGTGAGCTAGGAGCACTGGTTCAATGATCGGACCAGATCATTTTTCTTTGAGCGGCCTCGTGGCAACGTTTACTGGGAGGCATGCATTCCATCCTCATCATCGGCTGCGGCAGCATCGGCGAACGCCACCTGCGTTGCTTTCAAAAGACCGGTCGCTGCGAGGTCAGCGTGTGTGATGCGAATGCGAAGCTGCTGGGCGAGGTGAGCCAGCGTTATGGGGCACCAGCTTTTGGCAGCCTTGCGGAGGCGGTGCAGACGCGGCGCTTTGATGCGTGGGTGATCTGTACTCCTGCGCATACGCATCTGGCGATTGCGCGTGAAGGATCGGCGCAGGGTGCGGCACTGCTGATCGAGAAGCCGCTGTCTGTGACACTGGACGGGCTGGAGGAAACGCGTGAGGCGATTGCCCGAAGCGGGCGGTTTGTGGCGGTGGCGTATGTTTACCACTGCTTCCCATGGGTCGTGGCGGCGCGTGAGTTTTTGCAGAGTGGTGCGTTGGGGAAGCCGCTGCATGCCAGTGTGCTGGCGGGGCAGCATTTTCCAACGTTCCGTCCGGCTTATCGCGACATTTATTATGCACGCCATGAGACGGGCGGCGGGGCGATCCAGGATGCGCTGACGCACATCGTGAATGCCGTGGAGTGGATGATCGGGCCGATGACGCGCGTCTTTTGTGATGCGGCGCATCAGCAACTGGAAGGCGTGAGCGTGGAGGACACCGTGAACGTGACCGCGCGACATGGCGGCGTGCTGGTGAGCTATGCGATGACGCAGTTTCAGGCGGCGAATGAGGCGGTGTTTGAAATCCACTGCGAAGACGGCAGCCTCAAAATTGAATCTCATGCGCAGCGCTGGGGCAGCATGAAACGCGGTGAGACTGCATGGACGTGGAACACCACCGCGCCGCTGGAGCGCGATGATCTTTTCATTGCGCAGGCGAACGCTTTTCTGAATGGCATGGAGGGCAAGGCCTGCGCGCTGAGCACCTTTGAAGAAGCGGTGCAGACGCTGCGGTTTAACCGTGCCGCGCTTGACTCCGCCGCCAACGGCCAGCCCATCACGATTTCATGAACGACGGACGCACAGAACTCCGCCTGGCGATGCTGGGCATGATTGAAGGAAACGGGCACCCGTATTCGTGGAGCGCGATCGTGAATGGATTTGATCCGGCTGCGATGGCGCAGTGTCCCTACCCCGCTATTTTGAACTATCTGGGCAATCAACGAGTGGAAGAGATGTGCATTCCCGGGGCGCGGGTGACGCATCTGTGGACGGATGATCCGGCGGATGCGCCGAAGGTCGCTGCGGCGAGTTTGATCCCGAATGTGGTTTCGAAGCCGGAGGATGTGATCGGCCATGTGGATGCGGCGATCATTTCGACGGATGATGGGGACGACCACATCCACCGCGTGAAGCCTTTCATTGAAGCGGGACTGCCGGTGTTTGTGGACAAGCCGATGGCGACGAACATCGCGGACCTGCGGCAGTTTGTGCAGTGGCACAAGGCGGGCGCCGTCATTCTTTCCACGAGCGGCATGCGCTATGCACCTGAGATGAGGCTGAGCAATGAACAGCGCGCACAACTGGGCGATCTGCGCTGGATCACGAGCTTCACCTGCAAGACGTGGGAGCGCTACGGCATCCATGCTCTGGAAGCGGTGGAGCCGCTGCTGGGGCCGGGCTTCCTGACTGTGCAGGCGCTGAGTGATGCGGGAGGTGATGTGATGCATCTGACGCATCGCAGTGGCGTGCGGGTGACGATTGGCGCGCTGCATGATGCGTATGGCAGCTTTGGTGCGGTGCATCTTTATGGCACACAAGGGCAGCTGCCGCTGCGGCTCACGGATACTTACAACGCTTTTCGCGGGCAGCTGGTGGCGTTCGTCGACATGCTGCAAACGGGTGCGCGTCCCCTGCCCTTTGACGAAACCGTGGAACTGATGGCGGTCCTCATTGCTGGACGGCTCAGCCGCGAGCAGAATGGCACGGTCATTCAGATTGCGGAAATCATCTCGGAATTAGCAAGGTGATTGATTAGTGAATGAATCCTGAACCCGATCTTAACCGAACTCTAAGAATGGGTGGCAACGTTGCCCTTGGCTGCTTCAGCATGTTCTTTTTGGTGGGATTGGCTGGACTTGCCTACGGTTGCATCACCAACTCACTGACTGATGGTTTTCTTTTTTACATTATATTTGATTGGTCGCTGTTCGTACTTCTCAGTTCCATCGCAATCGGCATCATCTGTCAGCGTTCACCAGGATTTCGAAAGTGTTGCCAGTGGTTCGTGCTTGGTTTCATCGGCCTCAGTGTTCTGTTGCACCTCAGAGCCCTCCTTTAGGAGAGGCGAAAACAAAAAAAAATATAAATCTGACTCATGAAACTCCGCCCCTCCAGAATCCTCCGCGAAATTCGCGCCGGTCAAAACAGCACGGTCATCAAACTGAACATGGGTGATCCCCGCATCGTGGAGCTGGCGGGCCTGGCCGGAGCGAGTGCGGTGTGGCTGTGCAACGAGCATGTGCCGAACAGCTGGCTCAATCTGGAGCATCAGGTGCGCGCGGCGAAGCTGTATGACATGGACACCATCGTGCGCGTGAACAAGGGCGGCTACAGCGAGTACGTGAAGCCTTTTGAGTGTGATGCGACGGGCATTATGGTGCCGCATGTGACCAGTGCTGATGAGGCGCGCAACGTGGTGGACATGGTGCGCTGCCGCCCGCTGGGCAGCAAGGCGCTGGATGCTGGCAACATGGACGGGTTGTTTTGCCAAGTGCCTCTGGCTGAGTACGCGCAGCATTGCAACACGGAGAAGTTTGTCATTCTGCAAATCGAAAGTCCCGAGGCGCTGGAGGTGGTGGAAGAGATCGCGGCGGTGCCGGGCTTTGACATGCTGCTGTTTGGCGCAGGAGATTTCAGCCATCGCATTGGCAAGCTGGGGCAGGCCACGCATCCGGAAGTGGTGGCGGCGCGCAAGCGGGTGGCGGCTGCGGCGCTGAAATACGGCAAGTATCCTGCGGTGGCTTCGCTGTATGGGCAGAAGGAGGAGGTGATGGCGGAAGGGACGCGGGTCTTCACGTTGGGTGCGGATGTGCTGGAGCTGGGCAACGCGTTCAAGAAGCTGGTGGGTGACTTTGGCGGGGCGGGCTCCGCGAAGGGCAGTGATTCGATTTACCAATCATCGAAATGAAAAATGGAGCCAATCTTGAGCATGAAAGTCTCCATTCTTTCTGATTCAAACTGGGAGGCAAAACTCGATCATGCATTGAGAGCGCTGTCCCTTAGTGAGCGCTTTGAAAGCTTGAATTTCGGATCTTCTCTCTCTGGGGTGGGTATCATCATGATGTGCCGTTCTCCCGAACTTGGGTTTAAACAGCGGATTCGCATGGATCGAAAGGAACGCTGTCTTTATATGGACATCATGCTGCGCCTGTCTGACTTCGTGAACGCCACGCACGCAGAGAGAAGGCGATTTGCCGCAGCAGCCTTGATTTCTGAGGTCCCCACTGTTCTAGCACGCTACAAGCTATCTGAATTTCGAAGCGCCGAATTTCTTCGTGAATTCGAAACTGCGGTTCAAACACAGCTACTCGGCCCTCAATCCTCACGTTTTGACCATCTTTGCCTGGAAAGAGCAAACCTTCGAAATCCTCCACCTCATTCAGACCTATGAGCCTTCCCATCTTCTCCCTGCGCGACAAAACCATCCTTCTCACCGGAGGTGCGGGACTTTATGGCCGTGGGCTGGCGGCCATGCTGGCGGATACGGGGACGACGCTGATCCTGGCTTCGCGTGATGTGGCGAAGCTGCAGGTGGTGGCGGAGGAGGAGACGGCGAAGGGGAACCGCGTCTTTGCGGAGTCGCTGGATCAGGGAGATGAGGCTTCCGTGGTGGCGCTGCATGAACGAGTGACTGCGCAGCATGGTCCGCTGCACGGACTGGTGAACAACGCGGTGCTGCGCCCGATGAAGGGGGTGAATGGCGCGGCGGAGCAGTTTGCGGAATCCATGCGCGTGAATGCGACGGGTGTGATGCTGATGCATCGGCACTTTGGCATGACGATGGCGGAGGCGGGACGCGGCAGCATCGTGAACATTGGGAGCATTCAGGGGATGATCGGCCCGAGCTACGAGCTGTACACAGGCACGAAGATGGGCGACATGCCGCCGGATTATTTCTTTCATAAGGGAGGCATGGAGAACCTCACGCGCTTCTACGCGGCGTACTACGGACCGCAGGGGGTGCGCGTGAACAACCTTGCGCCCGGGGGCTTTTTCAACAACCAGCCTGAGCCGTTTTTGCAGAGGTACTGCGAGCACACGATGCTGGGGCGCATGGCGGATGAGACGGATCTGGGTGGCGCGGTGATCTTTTTGCTGAGTGATGCGTCGAGGTACATCACGGGGGTGAACCTGCCGGTGGATGGCGGGTATACGGCGAAGTAGTTACTTCAGGAGCTCAGCCTCGGGGATGCGGAAGAACTTGTCGGTGCGCGACTGTTTTTTGTCTTCGCCGCCGAGGCAGTAGACATGGCCGTCGAGTTTCACCAGGCCGACCATGGCGGCGTAGGGCAGTGGTTTGGCTTTGGTGTAGGTGTTGGACTTTACGTCGTAGATGACTGCGTCTGCGGTGAAGTCGCTGGTGTAGCCACCGGCGAGGTAGATGTGCTGGTCATCGAGCGTGACGGCGGTGAGACCGCGAGTGGCCACAGCGAGGGGCTGCAGTTTGCGCCAGATGTTTTTTTCGGGTGAGAATGCATAGGCTTCCACGGAGTTTGATGGAGCTTTGGCGGCAGAGTCGTAGTTCATGCCGCCGAAGATGAAGAGTTCGGAACCCACGACTGCGGAGGCGGCGACGGCAAGGGGTTTGCCGGGGTAGTCGGCCAGGTTGGTGGCCTGCCAGCTGCCGTTGGTCCACTCTATGGCATGCGCGGAGCACTGGACCCCGGCGATGTTTGCCGCGTCATCGGTGCCACCGACAAGGACATGTTTGCCATTCACCGTTCCCCCAGCAGCAAGGATCACCGAGGCGGGCAGTGCGGGCAGTTGCACGCTGGTCTTTTCTCCTTCTGTGACTGATAGAGTTTTCAGTGATTGCGTGCCGTCCGATCCACCGAGATATGCGAATGTGGTGTCATTTTGAAGGTTGGTTCCATAAGCCACGGGGCGGCTCAATTCACGGAACTTTGTCCACTTTCCAGCGGCGGGGTCAAATTCATGAATGGCGCTCAGCCAGTTTTTCTTGCCGCCCTCCCAGTTGGTGCCGCCGATGATTACGATCTTGCCGTTTCTCACGCCGGAGAGGAAGCCGCCATTGGGCTCGGGGAGCGGGGGCAGCGGCTGCCAGTCGGCGGCGTGTACGGCGCATACGAGGAACGCCACCACGCTAAACAGTCGTTTTGTCATCTGGGTCGGTTGCGCGTGCATAGTGGTCAGTGTGGGGTGATTTCCAGTCGGGACGCAGGCGGACATCGCCTTTGCCGGCGAGTTCACAGGGCTGGCTTGCGGGTGTGGCGTCTGATGCTCTGCGCATTTCCCACCAGCACTGGCCGCAGTGGTTGTGCTCGTGATCTATGACGAAGCCGGCCTTCTGCATCAGGGGGCCGATCCAGCCCATGCAGTGATCGCAGTAGTCGGTGTACTGGTTCAGGCCATTGCGCAGCAGAAATCCCTTGGAGGGGCATTCGTGCATGTCGATGCGGAAGACGTAGTCGGTGACGGTGCGCTCGTAAACCGCGCCTTCGTCCGCGAGAGTGGGGCCCCAGTATTCCTTCATGCCTTCGATGCATTTTGCTTCGATGAGCTTTGAGGAGTGGAGCTGGGAGTCCTGATGAATGGCTTCGTCCCAGTAGGCACGCACCAGATCATGACCGCCCTGAGCACGGAGCCATTCGAAGGTCCACTCGTAGTGTCCGCAGAAATCGTAACAACCGATCATGATGCTGGGGCGATGTCCTCCAGGTTTTGCGGAGAGGCTTCCGCTGTTTGTTTGATGAAGCGCTGGGTGCAGGTGCCGTTGCCACCGCAGATGCGAACGGTCAGGCCGGCAGGCTCGGCGATGGCCTCGTTCACATAAAAACAATGCTGGCAGAAATTGGGGACGATCTCGCGGCCATGATCGCGCAGATGATGGATGGCGGGGCAGCGTTTGACTTCGAGCCGGACCTCATCGCTGGATTCGATGACCTCGACCTCGGCTCCTGGTTCCGCCTGAAAGAAGGCGCGCCAGTAGTCTGCCACGCCACGCATCCCCTGCTCCGCCCATTTCAGCGCCACGGGGCGGTAGTAGCTGGTGCCGATGTCGCGCCAGTAGTTTTTCAAAGCCTCTTCACCGTGATGCCGCTGAATGAAGCGAAAGGTGGCATTGATGGCAAAGTAAAAATCTGCATGCCCCACCGGCTTGGTGTCGGTGTAGGGCAGCGGTGAAGGCGTCTCGGCGTCTGACATGAGGGTAGACTGGCGGGCATCATCCATACGATGGACTCCTCCAGTTTCTTGTTTAATCGGCTGGTTCTAAAAACTAACCAGCAAACATTCGCCTCGCCAATCGTTCCATCCACGATCATCGCTTTCTCATGACGCACTTCTCCTGGCTCGATTATACCATCTTTGGCGGCTACCTCGCGGCATCTGTCGGCGTTGGTTTGTTCTCGGCACGCGGATCCAAATCCCTCGGGGACTACTTCCTGGCCGGGCGCGGGATGAACAGCATCCTGGTGGCGATGTCGATTCTGGCGGCGTTGTTTTCAGGCATCAGCTATCTTGCGGGCCCGGCGGATGTGTACAAGAACGGCTTTGCGTTTGCCTACATCGTGCTGGCGTTCTTCATCGCCACGCCCTTCACAGCGATTTACATGCTGCCGAAGTTTTATCAGTCGCGGTTCTTCACCGCGTATCAGTTTCTTGAAGAGCGCTTTTCGTTGCCTGTGCGGCTTCTTGCTTCCGGGTTGTTCATCTTCCGCGTCGCGCTCTGGCTGGCCGCGGCCACGTATGCGCCAGCACTTGCACTGGAAAAGGTCACAGGCATGCCGTTGTGGATCACGATTCTTGCGACGGGCACGCTGACCACGCTTTACACCGCACTCGGTGGCATGCGTGCGGTCATCTGGACGGATGTCATGCAACTGATCGTGCTATTTGGCGGGCAGTTGATCATTGTGTTTGTGGCGATTGGCAAAATCCCCGGCGGCCTCGGTGGCGTGTGGGACACGGCGATGGCGGATGGACGCATGGATCTGAGCCTTTCCTTCAGCCTGTCTGAGCGCGTGAATATCTGGGCGGTGCTGCTGGCCGGTGCCTTCCTGCATCTGGTGCAGATGGCCACGGACCAGGTCTCTGTGCAGCGCTACCTGACTGCTGGCAGTTTGCAGGAGGCAAAGCGATCACTGTGGATCAAGCTCTGGCTGATCCTGCCGGTGCTTGTGCTGTTTTACGGTACAGGGCTGGTGCTCTACGCTTTTTACAAAACGCTTGGAGATCCCATGGCTGCAGGCTTGATCGCCAAAGAGGATCAAATCCTGCCCTACTTTGTGGTCACGCAGCTTCCGGCTGGACTGCCCGGACTGCTCATTGCGGCGATCTACGCGGCCAGCATGTCGACGATTTCTGCGGGACTCAATTCCCTAGCCTCCGCAACGGTGGTAGATTTCAAGCAGCGTCTCTCCACGGCCCCGGTCGGCACTCAAGCGCAGCAGGTCGGCAATGCACGCTGGATCACGGTGGCTTACGGCATCATCGTCGTGGGGCTCGCCTTTGCGGTGTCATTCATGCCGGGAAATCTGGTGGAGTCGGTCAACACGGTGATCGGACTGATTGGCGGGCCGTTGCTGGGGCTGTTCTTTCTGGGCATGTTCACGCAGCGTGCCACCACGCGTGGGGCACTGCTTGGCTGTCTGGCGGGGTTCGTAACCCTGCTGGGTATCTTCATGTATCAAAACGGAGTCTTCACGGCGGTGAAGCCGCCGATGCTCGTATCCTTCATCTGGTTCAGCCTGCTGGGCACGATCATCACGATGACCGTGGGCCTGCTTACCTCCGGCCGATCTGCCCCGTCGTCAGGCCGCCATCAATGATGATGGTCTCGCCGGTGATGTAGCTGGCGGCGCTGGAACAGAGAAAGACAGCGGCTCCTGCCACATCTTCCGGTGTGCCCAGGCGCTGAAGAAGGATCTTCTTCTCATAGTGCTGCACCATGCCAGCATCGCTGGAGTGGTGGAGGCCCGCAGTGAGGGGGGTCTTGATTAAACCGGGGGCCACGCCGTTCACGCGGATACCATGATCCGCGAGGGAAACGGCGAGAGATTTTGTGAGCATCACGAGCGCGCCTTTGCTGGCATCATACGCGGCGGAATCCAACTCGGCCTGAAAGCCGTTGGTGGAAGAAGTGATCACGATGCTGCCGCCGCGTTTCTCCGCCACGAGGCGCCGGGCAAAAGCCTGTGCGGCGAAAAACGCTGACGCCATGTTGAGGTTCACGGTTTTGTCCCAGCGCTCGCGCGTCATCTCAAGGAAGGGAACATCGAAAAAACTGCCGGCATTGCAGATGAGAGTGTCGAGGCCGGGCTCGGCTTCAAAGGCATCCTGCACCAGCTGCGCAGGAGCCTCGGGGGGGGACAGATCGCATGAAAGGTAAGAGGCCCATGCTGGGAAATCCACGGGACGAGCGGTAAGCCCGTGGCACACCACGCGCGCGCCAGCCTCATGGAGGCCGTTTGCCATCGCGTATCCAATGCCCTGGGATGACCCTGTCACCAATGCGGCCCGACCTTCAAGAGAGAATGCTTTCGTCATGCAGCTTCAAATAATCGCGGATATTGGTGTGCGCAATGCGCTCCACCATTTCTGTTCCGCCAGCTGTCAGGGCCTCCACCTCAGCCTTGTAGGTGCTGATGAGGCGCACGACCTGGCCATTGATCTCGGCGGCGTAGCTGTAAAACGGTGAATCACTGCCCCACATGAACTTTTTCGGATAGACGGCAGCGAGATCGGCGATGACGCGGGCGGGATCGGTGTAATCGGAGTCGAAGCGCCGGGCTTTGGGGGCGATGTAGGGCAGATCCTGCACCGCGCCCACGCAGTGAATGCAGTGTGCGGAGTTGTCGAACCAGGTGTTTGGCAGGGCCTGCACGCGGTCGAGGCACTCTTTGTCATAGCGGCAGGAGTGGGCGAGGCAGAAGCGCACGCCGGGGTTTTCCTCCGCGATGTCGAGGATGTCGTGCGCCTGCGCCCAGAGGTCGCTCTCGGCGACGCTGGAGTGGATCAAGAAGGGCACATCCCACTCGGCGGCGAGCTCGACGAAGACTTTGCCGCGATCCCGCAGGTGCTTGATGTCGGCCTGGAGGATGGTGGTCTGCATTTTGATGCCGTAGAAGCGGTAGTCGGCGCGCAACTTGCGCAGCTCCACGGCTTGCTCGGCGGTGTTGCGCATGGGATCGGCCATCACAAAGGGGAGCATGCGTTTCCCTTCTTCAGGAAAGAGCTCGTAGCATTCTTTCATGAGGCGGCGGTTTTCAAAGGCGTAGGGGACGTCCTGCAGGCGGCCTTTTTCGTCCTTGATCTCGTTTTGCATGAAGACGGTGACGTCGAGCGCAAGATGGCTGACGAAGGGGAAGACGATCCAGCAATCCACGCCGAGGGCGCGGCCTTCATCGTGCATGGCCACGAGGTGCTGGGCATAGGGGAAATCGCCGTGGAGATAGAAGAGCAGGTCTGAGCCGACGTGGTTGTGGCAGTCAATGATCATGGAATTGGGATTCAAACGAGTCTTGCAAAGCCTTGTTGCGGGCCTTGTGCGGACTCCAGGGGAGTTTTGGAAACGATGGGGAGGGATTCATCCAGCGCGGCGAGCATGTCTGAGACCATGGCATCGGTGTGGGGCCATGTGACATAGAGCTGGCTGGACATCAAGAAGCCGCGCTGGAGCATGTGGCGGATCATGTGCTGCTTCGCGGCGGGATTGGCAAAAGCGAGCGACGGGGCGCAGGGCATGCCGCCGATTTTGAGCTGGAGGTCTGGATGCCGTGCGGCGACTTCGCGGAGGCCGGACTGCAGGCGCTCGCCCAACTGCCAAACGTGCGGTTGAACGCCCGCGCGCTGCATTTTGGCGATGCAGGCCAGCGAGGCTGCGGTGCCGACGCCATCGGTCCAGT
>JAPLUN010000452.1:6825-11075 GCA_026397715.1 Verrucomicrobiota bacterium | reverse complement strand
TGCCTTCGGGCACCTGGCTGTTGGGCTTCGGCTGCTCGGGTCCGCCCTTGCTGTCGGCAAAGGCACGCACCATGCCCACCTTGCCCACGGCGCCGGATTTGAGAAAGTTCATTGCCTCAACGTGATGTGGGCCAATGCGGCGGTGCAGCCCCACCTGAACCACGACGCCCGCCTCGCTTGCCGCTTTCACCATCGCCTTGCTCTCGTTGATGGTGTGCCCGGTCGGTTTCTCGACGTAGATATGAGCGCCCGCTTTGCATGCGGCGATGGTTTGCAGCGCATGCCAGTGGTCCGGCGTGGCGATGATGACGATCTCCGGCTTCTCTTTGTCCAGCAGTTCGCGGTAGTCCTTGTAGAGCTTCGGGTCGTCTCCGGAGATTCCATTCACCGTATCACCGGCGTTGGAGGCCACGTCTTCATGCACATCGCACAAGGCGCAGACCTTGATGCGTCCGGAAGCCAGAGCCTCCTTCAAGATGTTCATGCCCCACCAACCCGAGCCGATCAAGGCCGTGCGATACTTCTTCGCCGGATCAGCCCCGAAGATGTGAAACGATGAGGCGGCAAACGCGGCGGTGCTGGCGGAAAGAAAATGGCGGCGGGAAGTCATGGTCAGGGGGCGATGAAAGCATCGCGAGGCAAAGTACGCCAGCCATTCGAGAGGCTTGCGGAGAATTGAGGCGGAGTACTTTCGTGCTACGCAAACAGTTCCATCACCGCCTTGCCCTTGTCTCCCACAGTGAAGGGCCGGTTGCTGGGCGACATGACCACTTCGTCAATAGGCAGCCCAAGGCTCCAGCCAATCGTGGAAAGGAAGTCCTGCGGGCTGGTCTGTTTGTCGGCCACGGCCATGCCTTCCTTGTCACTGGCCCCATGGATGTAGCCGCCTTTGATCCCGCCACCCGCGAGCAGCGTGGAGAAAACCTTCGGATGATGGTCACGTCCGCCGTTGCCATTGATCTTGGGACCACGGCCAAATTCAGAGCAAAGCACCACCAGCGTGCTTTCGAACAGCCCACGTTCCTTGAGATCTTCCAGCAATGCGGAGAGCGCCTGGTCGAGTTCGGCACCATGTTCATCGAGACCATCGTCAATGTTGTTGTGCATGTCCCAGCCGCCCTTCGCGACTTCGATGTAGCGAATGCCTTTTTCCACCAGACGCCGCGCCAGCAAGCAGCCCTGGCCAAATTTGCCTTTGCCGTACTTTTCCTTCAAGGCCTCCGGTTCGTCATCGAGGTGGAAGGCCTCCAGGTCAGTGCTGGACATGATGCTGATCGTCTTGTCGTAGAACTGCGTGTAGCTCTTGACCTCCGAGGTCTTGAAGCGATCGCGGAATCCGGCGTCGAGTTGATCCAGCATGGCGAGGCGCTTGTTCATCTGCTCCGGGCTGGCCTCGCTCTTGGCATATTGCAGGCCCACATCGGGATCGAGGATGGGCAGCGGGGAAAAGCTGGACGGGAAGAAGCCGTTGCCGTTCTGTGGCTGGCGGTTCACGCACACATTGGAGGGCAGCGTCTTGTGGCTGGAGCCAAGGAAGTGCTGTGCCCAGGCACCGATGTTGGGATGCTTGATGGTCCCGCGCTCCTCATAGCCGGTGCGGATGACGTACTGCCCGGCGGCATGCACCCCCGTTTTGGAAGTCATGCTGCGGATGATGCTGAACTTGTCCGCCTGTTTGGCGAGGTTCTCCATCGTTCCTCCCAGTTGAAAGTCAGCCTTGGTTTTGATCGGCGCTTTCGGTCCCTGCGTCGGGCCATCCTTCGGGTCCAGCGTGTCGATGTGGGACATGCCTCCGATCATCTGGAGAAAGATGACGTTCTTGGCCTTGCCAAAGCCGGGGCCCGTAGGCGCGGCTGACTTGGCAGCTTCGGCTGAAAAGGCTCTGCCGCCGAGGCCGTGCAGCACGGTGACGCCGAGAGCGGCGCTGGCCCAGCGCTCGCAAAACGCACGACGGGAAATGGGATCAAGCTGGTTGTGAAGATTCATGGCAGGGAAGGGTGAGGGTTTATTCCACGAAGATGAATTCACGGGTGTTGAACAGCACCCAGGTCAGATCGCGCATGGTCATGCCGTTGCTAAGTCCCGCCGTGGCGTTGGCCAGTTCGTCGGGCTTGGGTTTGCGGCTGAAGAAGCTGAGGTAGAGGCTCTCGACCTGCTGCTCCGGGGTCTTCTGCGCGCTGGCCGTTTTCACCACGAGAGAATCATTCTGGCCGATGACTCGCTGGGCCTCGCCATTCATGAGCATCAGCACCTGCGGGATGCTGCCTTCCTCGCTTTCACTGTCGGCGATCTGGCGGTCGCTCTGGCCAAACATGCGCAGGAAATGCTGGTCCTTCTCCGGCTGCGGCAACTCGGAGGCGCGGGCCAGCACCAGTCCGTCGCGCACTGGAGGAGCGAGGGTCAGGTCTTCTTCGCCGCCTTGATTCATCATGCGCTTTTTCCTGTTCTTGGGGTTGCCCGCAGCCTTGCCGCCGCCGAACTGGCGCATGCTCGCGATGGCGTTTTCGATCTGGCCTTTGATGACATCTGGCGAAGCCTCACCGTTCAAGTCGATGCTCATCGCCTTGGCGTACGTTTCGCCACGATGGCCTTTGAATTTGTCCACGTCAGCACCGACGACGAGCGTGGCGCAGGAGTCCCAGGCCTGTTCGGCGGTCATGCGGCGAAGGATCGGGCCAGGAAAGAGATAGGCGGTGTTGTCCGCCAGTTCATGGCTGGTGGCCTCACGCTGGTAGGTGTCGGTGTTGCACAGCACGCGCAGGAACTGCTTGAGGTCGAATTTCAGGCGCACCATTTCATTGGCCAGATGGTGCAGCAGCGCCGGATTCACGCTGGCATTCGGGTCATCAATGTCGGTGACCGGTTCCTTGACGCCGACACCAAAAATGTGCTTCCACATGCGGTTGGCGATGGTCATGGCAAAGCGCGGATTGTCGGGAGAAGTCATCCATTTGGCGAACTGAGCGCGCAGCTGTTCATCATGCTTGGTGGTCTGCACGCCCTGATAGGCCTTCTTGGTTTTGTCGTCACTCCAGGTGATCAGCTTGGGTGTCACAAGATCCCCGGGCTTGGCATCTGGGTATTTGTAATCATCCGGCATCTTCAAATCATTCGTGCTGGAGTCTTCGACGGCCAGAGTGTTCACGCGCAGGAGATTCTTCGCCTGCTGCTGCAGCTTTTTGTCTCCCAGAGATGCAAGAACCTTGCGCATGCCCTGCATGCCTGCACCCGCATTGCCTTTGGCCCCATAGGTTTCCGTGGCTCCGAAGAAGGCCGCCATTTCATAGAATTGACGCTGTGTCCAGTCGGCAAAGGGATGGTCATGACACTGTGCGCAGGACACATTCGCGCCGATGAAGGTGCTCAGCGTGAGGCTCAGATTGTCCAGCCGCATGCCGGCATCGCGCAGCAGGTAGCCGGTCGCGCCGTTTTCCAGCAACTTGCCGTCGGCGGTCATCATGGAGTAAACGAGCTTGTTCCACGGCACGTTCTCTCCGATCTGCTTCTTTAACCAGTCTTGATAGGTGTAGAAGCGCGCCTTCTGGGCCACATCCGCCATGCGCAGCATGTCGGCAAAGTAGTTGAACAGGTGGCTGCGATAGCCCTCGGACTCCAGCAGGCGGTCGATCACTTTCGCACGCTTCGAAAGGCTGGTGTCATTGATGAATTCCAGCGCTTCTTCCCGCGTGGGGATGCGCCCCGCAAGATCCAAAAAGACGCGTCGGACGAACTGCTCATCGGAAGCAAGCGGGTTGGGCTTCTGCTCCGCCTTCTTCAGTCCGGCCTCCACAAGCATGTCTATCTGCGCTGCAGCCTGCGCCAGATTGGGGTCGGAGGGGATGCCGAGACCTTCAGGCTTCAGCGTTTTGGCCGCCTGCTGATCAGCGGCTGAAAGCTTGTCCAAGGAAAGACGATAGACGTAGCCGTTGCGAACTTGGAGGAAGACGTTGCCGTTTTCGATGCCACGGAAGGTCGCCTCCAGCTTTCGTCCCTGGGAGTCGGTCCAGGTACGGTAAACTTCATTGTCGGCCTGAAGACCGGTGACGAGGAGTGCACAGGCAAGGGAGAGGCAAAGGCGCGTTTTCATGATGGAATCGTCCGCAGTTCCGGGTCGATGGCGGGTTAAACGAAGAGGACATCAGGAAGTTTCAGTTCTTTTACGAATCCTTTAGCTGAAGCTTGAGATGGGCCTTGGACAAACCCCGGAAAGATCTTTGCCAGCGGCAAAGAAAACACATTTTCATCCTTCA
>JAPLUN010000452.1:0-6820 GCA_026397715.1 Verrucomicrobiota bacterium | reverse complement strand
CTTCAAATTGGCCTATATCATTCTATGTCAGAGAAGTATTGCCAGTTGTTCCACATGAAGCCACGGATCGCCCTTTTCACCGCCCTATGTTGTGTCTTCACCCTCGCGAGCTGCGAGACACCCGCTCAACGGGCGCAGAAGACCAAAGACGAGCGCCTTCTCATCGTTAAGAGGCCTGCCATGGCTGAAAAAATCATCGAGGACGTGGTGAAACTGCCCGAAGAAAAGGAGCCCACCATGTGGGAAATCGCCCTGACCTTTCCCGCCTATGACTGGTCCATCAATGCCTTCCATCGCGATGGGCTGACCGAGGAAAAGGATGATCACTTCCTTCTTAAAGGCGACAAATCCCAGACCCCTATTGAAATTAAGCAGGTAGCCGATGCCAAACCCCTCAAAGTGCAAATGGCCATTGGCCCGATTGATGATGGTTTCGGCTTCCGCAAACCGAAGCTTCACTACACCTTCAAGCGGGTGGAAGGCGGCTGGAAACGGATGGCCTGGCATGTGACCTGGCATGGTCCGGCCTCCAAGGACGGTGAGGAAGAGCCCCCGCTGAGCGAAGAGGAAAACCGGGAAAAAATCGAAAAAATCACCGGCGAACCCTACGTGGATGAAGTGGAGGCCGCAGCAGCGGCAGTCATGACCACGGCGGCGCTCTAATTAAAGCACTTCAGCTTGTTTCCACCCTGCACGAACAAAACTCGGCCCGCTACGCAAACACCGGCGAAAACGAATCGATCAACGGTAGGAAAGCCTGCTTCGAAGTCTCGTAGTCAGTGCAGTTGTAGTCATGCAGGCTCACGCGCACCAGCCAGGGAAACTGCGTCATGCGCAGGCAGACGATGCGGTAATTAGTGGTTCGTTCAAGGCAGTCGCTCGCCGAAATGGCGGTCTCGCTTTCATCATGCTGCCATTCTTCGAGGATCTCCCAGTGGTGATCGATCATTGCATGCAAATTGCGAATTTCCGTATCGCGCCAGGTCGCCAGATCCGCCAGAGCGGAGGAGCAGGGGTTGGTTCGAGTGAAAACGGAGATGTAGGCTCCCTTGGTCCCATCACTGGCCTCAAAATAGAATGACCCTGGCTTATCAGTTTGAGGCTTCTGCACCCAGTCGGCGGGAAGCTGGATCTGCCATTGTTCGGTGCTGATGGTGTTGTAGTCGGGCATTGAAGGCTTGGTTGGGAGCAGGTCTAGGCGGGCGAACAGCTGGCACAAGGATTTGCCACAGATTTCATAGCGACTTGGATAAAAAGAGAGCCCCACCAGCTGCGGGAACGTGAAAAGCCTGTGCAAAGCCAGTTGCGGCATACACCTTCTTAGCGTGATGATTGTTCTCCTGCACTTCGAGTGTCATCCGGCAGCAGCCAAGCCTGCGTGCGCACTGCTCGATCGCCTCCAACAACCGCCGCCCGATGCCGCCGCCGCGATGCGCGGGGACCACGAAGTAATCCGAGATGTTGACGAGCGGGCGGGCGGCAAAGGTGGAAAAGCCGCGGAAGCAGATCGCCAGGCCCACAGGCTCAGTGGCGCGATACGCGAGAAAGACCAGGGTGGTGGGGTGCTCACGCAAACCAGGTATCACGTCACGTCGGGCGGTTTCCGACAGCGGCCTGCCATCACCCATCGGGTCCATGGCATAGGCGTTGAGCAGAAGCAGCGTCGCCGCTTGATGGTCGGGACGGGAAAGATCAGCCTCGATGATGGTGAGAGGCATTTTGTTTACGGAATGAAGATGATTTTACAGCGCATCTGTCAGTCTTCGGTGTCTGCCAGCAGATAAAAAACATCGGTGCGGATTTTGGCAGGATCGCTGTTCCAGCTTTCATCCCAATGACCGTAGATCTCCCATGAAACATCGGCAAGCTGCAGCCCTTGCGCTGCGCACCACTGACGGATCTCTGCATGCGCTGCGCCGAGGCCGGAATAGGGGCCAAAGTGAGCCGTCGTCGCCACTCGGCCGGCAGGAAGCTGGGAGCACTGCACGCGGTCGTTTCCGGTGAACGGCTCCGTCACCTCAGCGCCGACTTCGACCGTCCCATGCCTATCTAAGAAAACCGCGACATGGCGTCCTGGCTTGGGCAGACCCGCAGCGCGAAAGAAGGACCAGACCTCGCAGCAGGCCGCGGGGACGAATCGTGCCAGCTCCTTCATTGGCACTCGGCTACGGATCACCGCCGTGTGAACCGCCTCAAAAGACGTCAGCTGAATGTGGTAGTGCATACAGGTGGGCTGGAATCCGATCATTATGGAAACGCACTCTCAATTGTCGAGTTTGCGATCAATGAGGGAGGTCTCCTCGCTTTCACTCCACCCGAATCTTCCGTGCCAGCGTGGCGAGGTGCACTGCCGTGTATCGATTGAGTGGAGTCGTCTTGTTATCCCAGTCGTCTTCGTAGAGATCAGTCAGGATAAAACCTGCGGCCAGTTGGCCACCCATCTGTTGCTGGAGGGTGTGTCCAAACACAAAAGCCATTCCTTCCTGGGTGAGCTTGTCCCGCTGCTCCTTGGGCAGGCTGGTAAGATCAGAGTAAGGCAGGGCATGCTTCACTTGCAGCACGCCGGTCTGCTCCGCCTCCTCTTGATCAAACATGAAAAACAGCGGATTGAAAAACCCTGAAAACAGCCTGCCGCCCTCCTTCAATACGCGAAAGCACTCCTGCCACACGGGAGCAAGGTGCTCTGCAAACACGTTTGAGACGGGATGGAAGATAAGGTCAAAAGTCGCATCGGCAAACACGGACAGATCCGCCATGTCTCCGCGCACCGTGGTCAGCGTCAGTCCATCGCGATCTGCCACGTATTGGTCCTTGGCCAGTTGCTCCTCTGAATTGTCAAAGCTGGTCACCAGTGCTCCTGCCGCTGCCAGTATCGGGGCCTGCTGCCCACCGCCAGATGCCAGGCAAAGCACCTTTTTTCCAGCCACATTTCCCCACCATGACTCCGGCACGGCCTTGTTCGGCGTCAGAACCACACGCCAATTTCCTTGCCTTGCCGCCATGATCTCCTCGGTGCTCACTGGCTGACACCATCGGCAGATGCCTGCCTTCGATTGCTGGTTCCAAGCGGCACGGTTGTAGGCAACGACGTTCATTGCGCGCAGTATGAACGCCGAACTTGAGCTGTCTAGTGATGGGGCTCAGCCCATGCACAACTGACGTGATCTCAAGACGTTGCGGTAAATGCTTGACGAAAGTATTCCCTCAGTTCAGTTCTGGTTGATGAACGTTCTTCGCTCCACTTTTCGCCTGCCTCTCCTTCATTTTCGTCCGCTGGCCTTGATCGGTCTCATACTTGTCACTGTAGAACTGGCGCAAGCAGAGGAAGCCGTCCCATTCCCCAAGCTTCCCGAAGGAGCGGGAGAGATCAGCCCGAAGGCTGCCAAGACATTCACCGCCACCGAATCAGGCTTGAAGTATCGCATTCTGCGCGCAGGCAGCGGCGCCAAGCCCACTCCGCAGCAAAAGGTGGAGGTGAACTACCACGGCTGGCTGTTCAACGGCCGGGTCTTTGACAGCTCCTACCTCCGCGGCATGCCGATCACCTTTGGCCTGAACCAAGTCATCAAAGGCTGGACCGAAGGCATGCAACTCGTTGGCAAAGGCGGCATGATCGAACTCGAAATCCCAGGCTACCTCGGCTACGGCCTGCAGGGCCAGCCCGGCTCCGGAATCCCACCCAATGCGACACTCCACTTCCTTGTGGAACTGATCGACATTATGGAGTGAGGATCGTTAATCCTCATCATAAGCTGTTCATCCCAGCGTATTAGTTTCCACAGTGGTGACGAAATTTGCGCCTCACCTTTCCTTGGTGGTCTCTTTGACGACTTTAACCAACAACTGGGTGGCGGCAGCAATCAGCGGCGAAGCCATCGCGTCTTGTTGAATCGCTGCCATTGGGCCTTCGCCGAAGTAAAGCCCGTCTGATACAAGAAACGTCATGCGGATATTGCCTTTTTGAGGTGCCGGCAAGCGTGCTTTGTCCCAAGCTCCGATCGCGGCGATGATTGGGGTAGAAGCCTTGAGAACCGCCTGAACCTCCGTCTTGAAGAGTTCGTTCTTCCCTTCGACCACAGCCATCTTCCCGGTGCAATTGATGTAACGAATACCCTCATCAGCGAACACAGCAAGGGTATCCACTCCGTCGGGCAGACCGACTTCGATAATTGTTCCCAGATGAATCTTTGCCGGGACAGTGCGGTTGGCGGCTCGCAACTTGTTATATGCGAGCATTCGCACTCGCGATTCCTGTGCGCCATCCACTGCAATTTTAGCTATGGAGGTAAGATCAGGAGCGTCTGCGAACAAGGTTGACCAAGGGGGTGTCATCTCACCCTGGTCTTTCGTTTTGAAGAGATCCAGACGATCGCAGAACAGCAGATGATAGATCAAATTGATGCTTTCATCTTTATAAGGAGCTCCTGCCGGAATGGAAGTGTCTGCTGATGCCATGGTGACTATTCCAATGATGATGAGTAATCTTTTTAGCATGCCTCGTGAATTAACCATTGTGGCAACACTGCGGTTTGTCGAGTGACATTGATCGAGCCAATGTCACTTGCCTGTCCTGGAAGATTAAGAATTGGATAGGGGTGTCATCCCGTCTTGATTCGATCTTCTGACACGTAGACGCTACGGATAGGAACCACACGTTCGTCTCTCTCAGCACCTGCCAGGAAGGTGTCGATGACGACATCGGTGAAACGGCGGTTTCGCAAAGTGAGCCGCATTTCAAGCCAGGCATCCGGTGTGGTGGCTGCGTCGTCAGGGTTTAGCCAGGTCACACGATACTCATGCCAGAACTGAGACTCCCAATCCCAGCGTACATAATCCAGTTCTCCAAGAATCTGTCCGTCTCTTTCAATCAACCAGCCGTGACGACGTCCGAAGTCGGAATCGTCGACGTCTGCTGGTTGCTGTTCTAACTTGACTGCTTTTTTCCACATGGATGATGTCGATGGAAAGAAAGTGGTTCGAACAAGGAGCCAAGGTAAGGATTGAGGACGGCTCAGCCTTACTACCACCCGCTCTTCACATTCCACACCTCCACCAGATCCTTTGGCAGATCCGTGATGAATCGTGACGGACGCATCATGATGTCGCCATCGCGGGCCTGATGATTGATGACGGGATAAGTCAGATACAGCTCATCCTTTGCACGGGTCACGGTGACGTAAAACAGGCGGCGTTCTTCTTCGAGCGCCGCGTCACCGCCTTCATCGATGGCGCGTTTATGGGGAAACATGCCATCCGCCAGCCACACGGCGAAGACGATGTTCCATTCCAAACCTTTGGCCTGATGACCAGTGGTAAGTGTTACAGCATCACGATCCTGCTGTTCCTGCTGGGCGGGTTTGTTGTCGGTGTCCACACCGCTGAGCAGGGAAAGCTGGCTGAGGAATTCAAGCGGATCGGTGAAGCGGTCGCTGAAGTTGCTGAGCTGCTCCAGGTCCTGCTGGCGCTGCTCGTAATTCTTGAACTTGGACTTCATGTAGTCCTCATACACGCCGTCAGTGATGCTGCGGATCATCTGCGCTGGGGCGGCCACCTTGCCCTCTTTGTCGATCAGTTCATCGAGAGTGTAGGCAAACTGCTCCCAGGTGGTCTTGGCTTTCTTCGGCACCTTCAGCGGCAGGAGCACTTCGGAGAAACTGGAGGGCATCGTCTCGGCCTTGGCTGCATCGGACTTGAGCCATTCCTGCCAGAGCTTCGCGGCGCTGACATTGCCGATGCCTTCCACGAGGCGCACCATGCGCATGAAGCTGACCTCATCCTGGCGGTTGACGGCAAACTTCATGAACGCCGCCACATCCTTCACATGCGCCTGCTCAAAGAAACGCAGTCCGCTGGTGATCTGAAACGGAATGCCACGCTGGGTGAGTTCCATCTGGATTTCCATGCTGTGGAAGTGCGCACGGTAGAGCACGGCGATGTCATTGAGCTCCGTGCCTTCGTCCTGCAGTTCCAAAATGCGCTGCGCTACGAAGGCCGCCTGCGCGGAGGAGCTGTCCAGCGAGACCAGCGCAGGCAGCATACCCTTCGATTCACGGGCGGGCACCAGATTCTTCGGGATCTGCCCACGGTTCATGGCGATGGCCGCATTCGCGAGGTTCAGCACCTCGGGCACGCTGCGGTAGTTCACCTCGATCTTGTGCACGCGGGCCCTCGGCCAGTGCTGGTCGAATTCGAGGATGTTGGAAACGTCCGCCCCGCGCCAGGAGTAAATCGACTGCGCGTCATCACCCACCACCATGAGATTCCCCTGTGGGCCGGTGAGCAGCTCAACCATGCGGCACTGGAGGCTGTTGGTGTCCTGATACTCATCGACAAGGACGAATTCAAACTGGTGGCGGTAACGTTCCAGAAGATCTTCATTTTCCTCCAGCAACTTCACGGTGAGCGCCAGAAGGTCGTCGAAGTCCATGCAGTTGGTCTCGCGCTTTTTCTCCTGATAAAGTGTGCGCATCTTGAGGATGCCCGAGGCCACTTCTTCAAAGTAGGGATAGCGCGTGTTGATGATCTCCTTGAGGCCGCAGAGCGTGTTGTCGGCCAGCGAGAAGATGTCTCCCAGCACTTCCGCCTTGGGAAAGCGGTACGTGGTGGTGTCGATGCCGCTGCTGCCGAGCACCGTTTCCATGAGGTCCTTCTGATCCTCGCGGTCCATGATGGAGAAGCCTTTGCGGTAGCCCAGGCGTTCCGCGTTGTAGCGCAGAATGCGGTTGCCGATGGAATGGAAGGTGCCGCCCCAGATATGGGTGGCATCTTGAGTGACGAGCTCTTGCACCCGATGCTGCATCTCGCGCGCGGCCTTGTTGGT
>JAPLUN010000283.1:14981-31111 GCA_026397715.1 Verrucomicrobiota bacterium | reverse complement strand
GTATGGGTCCTCAAATGAGCCTTAAGGGCTGTTAGCGGTTACCACTTCTTCTTGAAGCCGCCGCCACCGCCGCCATAGGGGCGCTTGGGTGGGCCGCCAAAGCCGCCGCCACCACCGCCGCCTGCATCTTCACGACGTGGGCCGTCATCACCACCGCCACCGTAGCCGGGGCTTGGTCCTTCGCCTTCACGCTGCTGCCAGGGTTTGCTGCCAAAGCCGGGCTTCTTGAAGCCACCGCCACCAAAGCCGCCGCCGCCACCACCGCTGCCAAAGCCGGGCTTTTTAAAGCCACCGCCACCGCCGCCTTGGTATCCGCCGCCGCCACCACCACCGTAGCCTTTGAAGCCGGTGCCTGGGCCGCCGCCTTTGTTGAAGCTGCCACCACCACCGCCGCCGTAGCCGCCTTTGTTGAAGCCGCCACCACCGCCGCCGAAGCCGGGTTTCTTGATGAAGCCGCCGCCACCGCCGAAGCGCTTGGGGCGAATGCCGCTGATGTCGTCCGGACGGTCCGCATGGTCCATGCGCACGTCACGACCGCGCAGCTGCGCGCCTTTGACGCCTTCCAGCACGGCTTCCACGGAGTCTCCGGGGATTTCGACGAAGCTGCATTTCTCCAGCACGTCGATGGCACCGATGCTGCCGGGGGTCAGGTCTTGAATGGTGTTGTAAAGCATGCCGGCGATGTCCTGCGGACGCACCTGATCCATGCCGCCTACGTTGATGAACAGACGCACCATGCCGGAGCGCGGGCCTTTCTGCACGTAGCTGCTCTGCTTGCGCGGCACGCGTTCTTCCTCGTGGTCGCTTTCGAATTCGTTGTCAAACTTGGCCGGGCGTGTCGCCGGAGCGGCCGCCTGATGATTCGTTGGGCCGGAGTCTTCCTCGCTGCCGGATTCCTCGCGCTGGGCGGGGGCTTCGGACGGGGCTACGATGGAGTTTTCCACTGGAGAGGAACCTTCGGCTGGGACTTCCGAGCCTTCAGCGGCAGGCGCTGGGGCTTCAGCAGAGCCTTCGGTCCCGGCGGCTGCCGGGGCAGGGGATGCCTGCGGAGCCTGAGCGGCGACGGACTGCGGAGTAGGTCTTGGTGTAGGCGCGGTGGCCTGGGCACGGGGCTTGAAGTCACGCTGCGGATAGTCGGGCTTCCGGCCGGCGCGGTCTTCCACGATCTGCTCGGTCTCGCGCACCTGGTCTTTCATGAGCAGGTCCATGAGCGCGCTGGCGATCTCCGTGGGGGAGAAGCCGATGTCCAGCAGGCGCTGGATGCTGTGCTCGTGATTGGCGTAGCTGGCGCCTTCCAGCACGGCTTTGACCTTGTCGAAGGTCTTGTCCACGCGGGTGGCTTCCAGTTCTTCCTGGGAGGGCACCTTGGCGCGCTCCACGCGGATGTTGATGAAGCGCTGAATGCGCTGCATCAGGTAAATTTCACGTCCGGCCACGAGGCTGAAGGCCTTGCCGCTGCGTCCGGCACGGCCTGTGCGGCCGATGCGGTGCACGTAGTCTTCCGCATCATACGGCAGCTCCAGATTGACGATGAGATCAATGTCGTTCACGTCAAGTCCACGGGCGGCCACGTCCGTAGCCACAAGGACTTCGACGTTGCCGCTGCGGAAGTTGCGCATCACGCGTTCACGCATGGTCTGATTGATGTCCCCATGCAGACGGTCTGCGGCGTAGCCACGGGCCACGAGGGCGTCGGTGGCGTCGTCCACGGCGCGCTTGGTGTTCGCGAAAACGATGGTAAGGCGCGGGGCCTCGATGTCGATCACGCGGCAGAGCACTTCCAGCTTGGAGCGGCCCTGCACTTCGTAGTAGCGCTGCTCCACGGTGGCCACGGTCAGCGCCTTCTGCTGAATGGTGATCGTCGCGGCGTTGGTCGTGTAGTTCTCAACGAGGCGGCGGATGCGCGGCTCAAAAGTGGCGGAGAAGAAAATGGTCTGGCGCTCTTTTGGCACGGCGGCCATCAGGCGGTCGATGTCGTCGCTGAAGCCCATGTCCAGCATTTCATCGGCTTCATCAAAGACCAGCGTCTTGAGGGCGTCAAACTTGAGCAAGCCGCGCTCCATGAAGTCGAGGATACGACCGGGGGTGCCGACGACGATCTGGGAGCCGCTTTGCAAAGCGCGGATCTGGCGGTCATATGAAGCGCCGCCGTACACTGGCGTGGCGCGCACGCCTTCCTTGAAGGAGGCCAGCTTGTGGATTTCCGCGCAGACCTGCATGGCCAGCTCGCGGGTAGGGCAGAGGATCAGAGCCTGCACCGCGCGCTTGGTGCCATCGACGCCTTGAACGACAGGAATGCCAAAGGCCATGGTTTTGCCCGAGCCGGTCTGGCTCTGGCCCACGACGTCACGTCCGGTCAGGGCCACAGGAATAGCTTCAGCCTGGATGGGGGAGGGTTGCTCGAAGCCGAGTGATTTAACGGCTTCAAGAAGCTCGGGCGAAATTCCCAATTCAGGGAAGGTGTGGGTACTCATAAAAACAGAAACGAAACGTATCCCTCAGAATTTGAGGGGTGTCACACTGTCACCAAAGGACGAGATAGCAAGGTGTTTGATCTTGAGCCCCCGGGGAGGAGGGGCCCAAGGCACCGCAGAAAAAAGCCACTTAACGGTATGGACGGCGGCAAAAGTCCCCCTAGAATCGCGTTTCCTCAGCCAACCAATCTGCGGGCGTGCATGCCCGTACCCCAACCATGTCCACTGCTTCCGCTCCTTCGTCGTCATCTCCCACCTCCTTGCGCAACGCCGTCATCCGCCTCGCGGGCAATTCCCAGGACGGCATTCAGTCCATTGGCGGTTTCCTGGCACGTCTGGCCGGCCGCACTGCGCAGGAAGTGATGACCTACATGACCATCCCGTCCACGATTTCGGGCGGTCCTTCCATTTTCCAGGTTCATCTGGGCTCGGGTGAAGTGCTGCATGAGGGCGATGAAGCCGACGTGCTCGTGGCCTTTTACAAGCACAGCTACGAAAACCACATCGCCGCTTTGCGCGATGGCGGCATCTGCTTCTACGACACCGCGGACATGGGCCCGGAAGACGTGAAAAACGAGCGCGGCATCATCCACATCGGCGTGCCCTTCACCTCCGCCACCGTGGAGGCCGTGGGCGGCTCCACCCGTGACCGTGGCAAGAACATGTTCGTGCTCGGCATGGTCTGCGCCGTCTTCAATCTCGACAAGGAAAAGCTCGTGGGCATCGTCAGCCGCCAGTTTGGTCGCAAGGACGAAAGCGTTCTGCGCAATGCGCTGCTGGCCTTCGACGCCGGTTTTGCCTACCAGGTGGGCGACGTGGAAAAATTTGCCTTTGTCCCGGGCGAGGCCACCAGCGGCCACCGCATCAGTGCGGATGGCAACCAGATGCTCACGCTTGGCCTCATCGCCGCCGGGGTGCGCCGGGCACCTCGCCATCACCGGCAGCTCCGGCCCCGGCCTCAGCCTGAAGATGGAGGCACTCGGCTACGCCAGCATGGCTGAAATCCCCCTCATCGTGGTGAACGTGCAGCGCGGCGGTCCTTCCACCGGTCTGCCCACCAGCGTGGAGCAGTCCGACCTCATGCAAGCCATCTACGGCAGCCATGGCGACAGCCCGCGCATCGTGCTGGCGCCCAAGGACGTGGAAGACTGCTTCTACATCGCCCTCGAAGCCGGCAAGCTGGCGAAGAAATACTCCTGCCCCGTCATCATCCTGAGCGATCAGGCCCTGAGCAGCCGCATCGAAGCCTTTGAAGAGCCCGACCTCGACAAGCACTGGGTCGAACCCACCCTCGATCTCTCCACCCGCCCTGAAGGCTTCAAGCCCTATCCGCTCGATTCCATCACCCAGCATGCACCTCCCGGCTCCAAGATGGCAGGTGGCAAGTACCCCGTCTCCACCGGTCTGGAGCACGATGAAATGGGCCACCCGAGCGGCAGCCCCAAGATGCATACCTTGATGACCAACAAGCGCCGCAACAAGCTGGTGCAGCTTTCCAAAGAACTCCCTCTGCCCGAGATTCATGGCGACCAGACCGGCGACGTCCTCGTCATCGGCTGGGGCAGCACCTACGGCCCGATCAAAGAGAGCGTCGATCGTCTCCGCACCGAAGGCCACAAGGCCGGTGCCATGCATCTGCGCCACCTGCACCCCATGCCGGACGGCCTGGACGGGCTCTTCAAGAAATTCAAGCACGTCGTCTGCGTGGAGATGAACGACTCCGGCCTCTACGGCTACGGCCAGCTGGCCACCCTGCTGCGCGCCAGCCTCGCAGACCCGCGCATCCAGTCCGTGTGCAAAACCGACGGCCTCGCCTTCCGCATCCGCGAGATCGTCACCGGCGTGGAAAAAATCATGGCCGCCTAGTCCTGGTCCGAAACCGCAGCATTCAACCTTCCAACTTTCCAACCATCATGTCCACCGCCCTCGTCACTCCTGCAGCTCCTGCCACGGACAAGCTCACGAAAAAAGCCCTCACCGCCGACCATCCCACATGGTGCCCCGGCTGCGGCGACTTCGCCGTGCTGAACATCTTCTACCGCGTGCTGGAGAAGCTCCAATACCCGCATGAAAACATCGTCTGCGTGGCCGGCATCGGCTGCTCCAGCCGCTTCCCGTATTTCATGAACACGCACGGCATTCACTTCATCCATGGCCGTGCCGTTCCTCTCGCCACCGGCATCTCGCTCAGCCGTTCGGACGTCCACGTCTTCGTCTTCGGCGGTGATGGCGATGGCTTCTCCATCGGCGGCAACCACCTCAACCACGCCGCGCGCAAAAACATCAAGCTCACCTACGTCATCATGGACAACTTCGTCTATGGCCTGACCAAGAAGCAGACCAGCCCGACGAGCCCCATCGGCTTCAAGAGCAAGACCGACCCCACCGGCAGCATCGACCGCCCCATCAATCCCATGCGCCAGCTCCTCGCCAGCGGTGCCACCTTCATCGCCCGCACGCACGCTGCGCAGGTGAAGCACATGGAGGCCATGTTTGAGCGCGCCATCCTGCATGACGGCTTCAGCGTCGTCGAGTGCCTCAGCGAGTGCGTCATGTTCTACGCCGGTGCCTTTGACGACAGCTGGCCCAAGAAAGGCGGCACCTTTGACACCATCGACGAAACGCAGCACGACGTCACCGACGATCAGGCCGCGTTCAAGCTCGCCGAAAACCTCGCCCCCGGAAAATTCGGCGTGTACTACCAGGTCAACCGCCCCACCAAGAATGCCCTGGAGCAAAAGTGGATCGACGACACCCAGTCCAAGCTCGGCGGCGTCTCGCAGAAGGACGTGCTCAAGAAGCGCTTTGAAGCGATGCGGTAGGATCGTCCTGGGTGCGCGGGCCTCCGAGCCCGCAGCACTCCGCCGCACACAAAGCTCCGCTTGTGTCACAGCCACGGCTCATCTGACGGATCGGTCTGATCCGTCAGCTCTACGGTACATTGCCCTCGATAAGCCATGCGCAGCCCCCCTTGACGCCGCACTCATCGTGCCCTTCTTGATCGCTCCCCCATGCGCATCCACACGCTCGATCTCCGTTTCCAAAACATCCCGGGTCTCATCGCCTCCTATCTCATCGAGAGCGGCGGCGAATATGCGCTGATCGAGACCGGCCCGGGCTCCACGCTGGAAACGCTGCGCGCCGCGATCCGTGCCGTCGGTGTCGATGAATCCGCCATCAAGAAAATCTTCGTCACCCACATTCACCTCGACCACGCCGGAGCAGCCGGCTGGTTCGCCCAGCAGGGGGGCACGGTTTACTGCCACCCAAACGCCACCCGGCATTTGATCGATCCCTCCAAGCTCATCGACAGCGCTCGCATGGTCTATGGCCATCTCATGGACTCGCTCTGGGGCGACATGCTGCCTGCGCCTGCGGACCGGGTGGTCTCCTTGCAGGACAAGGATAGCGTGCGTCTTGGAGAGATTGAAATCATCGCCTGGGATACCCCGGGCCATGCGAGGCACCACCACGCCTTCATCATTGGCGACATCTGCTTCGCCGGCGACGTGGCCGGCATGCGTCTGGAAAACAGCCGCTATCTTTCCGTCACCGCAGCGCCGCCCCAGTTTGATCCTGTCGCTTATGGGTTGTCCTTGGATCGTCTGCTGGCCGCAAACTTCAAGACGCTCTACCTGACGCACTTTGGCGCAGTGAGCGATGTCGAATGGCACTTGAGCACCTATCGCCAGCGCGTCGCCGAAGTTTACGAGCGAGTCGCCGCCGATTTCCTGGCAGGCGTCAGCGTGGAGGAAAATCGCCGCAACTACGCGCTCGCCGAGCACGCGATCGCCATGCAGGCCGGCGTAAGTGAGGAACTCTGGCGAAAAGGTGAAGACGCCAACGTCACCTCAATGTGTGCCGATGGTGTCCGCTTGTACTGCGAGAAGGGGCGCTGAAGGGCACTGGCAGCGAGCAGCGCAGGTTTGGGCTGTGTTTTTCAGCCTTGCTGCGGGTAGCTAGGGCCGCCCAATGCCGAAAAAAGGCATTTTTTTAGCAAACCATTCCATTTAGTAGGAAGAATTTCAAAAAACTGCTTAACCAGTACGTAATATTGATGTATGTTGAGGAACTGCTGCAACGAAGTTACTTATGAGCAACATCGCTTTTGAAAAAGACGGAAGTCGGGAAGCCAGGGCGCCCAAGACCGCAGGCATGCCAGTCGGGAGATTGGTTGAACTGAATGCTGCCGCCGCCGATGCCCAGGCAACCTGTGAACGCTGGCACTCTGAACTGCAATCCGTGCAGGAGCAGCACCGGGCGCTGACACATGAAGTGCGGCAGATGTCACGGTTGCACGAGCAGAAGACTTCAGAAGTGAACCGTCTCCTCAGTCTTGAGGCCAGCCAGAACGAGCAACTGGGCAAACTCAACGGGCACCGTGAAATGTTGCAGAGCCGGATGCAGGAGATCAATGCCCGCTATCTGCAAGATCAGGGCCGGCTCCAACAAACTCAGCAGCAGCTGAGCGAATGGGAAAGTCACAAGCAATCGGTGGAGGCGCAGGTGGCTGCAGCATCCAGGCAGCTTGCTGGGCTGAAAGCAGAGTCGGCATTGCTGGAAGAGCGCAGCTCCGAGCTCTCCGACCTCCTGCAGAAGGCCATTGATGAGGTGACCCGCCAGCAGGAGCGCATTGTTGAGGCGCGCGGTTTGGTGGTCCGTCATGAGACACGGCATCAGGAACTGACGATCAACATTGCACGGATGGAGGTGAGCGCCCAGCAAACGGAGGCCAACCTCAAACTCAAACAAGACCGTCTCAACTATTTGGAGGAAGCTGGCAGCCGGGCCACCGGTCATGTCGTGGATCTGACTTCACGCTATCAGGCCCTGGAGCAGAATTTTACGCAGCTCACCGCTCAGTGCCGTGAAAGCGAGGCCTCCCTCAACATCACGCGCAGCGCCATCGCTGATGAACGGGCGCGTCTTCAGGAATCTCGGCAGGCCGTACAGGAGACCAATCAGCACCACGCAGATTTGCAGAACGCGGTCAGAGAGCTGGCGGGCCAGCGAGTGGCTGCAGCAGCCGCGCTCGGCGAACTGAAATCAGAAGCCGTTCAGCACGAGCAGACCTTGATCATGCTCCGTCAGCAGCGGACGAAATGTCAGGCTGAAATGGATGAACTGCGCGTGTGTGAGCAGACCATCGCGCAGGCTCTGCTATCCCGCCGCGGCGAACTCTCCCGCATGGAAGAGAAGCTGGGCATCACCTTGAATGAGTGCACGGAAGCCACCACACAGCTGGCTGACCTCGGCCGGGCCGTGGCCCAGCTTGAGTCGAATGAAGCGACATCCGTTCATCAGATTCAGCAGCTCACTCAGGAAATCGCAGATCTTGGCCTCAAACACCAGCAGGTGCAGGACCAGATCGCTGATACCGAAACTTCCCTGGCAGCGCTGGGCGAGCGGCACCACGCCCTCGGAGAAGAGATCGTCGTACTGGTCAACACCCGCCAGTCCACCGCAGATGCTTTACAAGCCTGCCGCGCTGAACTTGCCACCACGGAAGAGCGTCTGAAAAGCACCCAGGATGACTGCCTGGCTGCCGAAAAAAGGCTGTCATCCCTCAACCAGACCCTGCAGGAACGCCAGGAGCTGGAAGCCATCCTTGGCGATCACATTCACGTGCTGGAGCAGCAGTCCCACCAGTTGGAGACTCAGACCCAGGAGCAGTCCGGCAAGCTCGAAGCCATGCGTCAGGAGCGCATCGGCACCGAGATCGCTCTGCAGCGCCTCAGCCAGCAGCATGAAGAGGCAGGCATTCGTTTGGAATCCCGCCATGCAGAGATCGACACCACTTCGGTGCGACTTCAGCAGGTGATGCATGATTGCCAGCAGGCCGAAGAGCGCCGCATGGCCCTGAGTCATGAAGTGGAAAATCTGCTCATGCGGCAGCAAAACCAGGAGATGATCCTGCGTGAAGTCGATGCCCAGATCGCGCGGCGCGAACAGGAACGTGAAGCCGCCACTGCAGACGCTCGCCAGGCTCAGCAGGAGCACGAGGCCACTCTCGCAACTGTCGCTGCAGCACGCAAGGAACTGGCAGAGCAGCAGGCAGCCATCACTGCGGCCACGGCCAAACTGTCAGAACTTCAGTCGGCAGTGCAGGCCACGGAGCAGAACCTCACCACCACGGGGGCCACTCTGGCCGGTCAGGAGCAAAAGCTCGTGGAAACACGCAGCGCACTCGATGCCGCATCGCAGGAACTTCTGCTGGCGCATGACCTCAAGGTCACCATGGAGGCTCTCACATCCCGGCAGGCCAATGTGGCTGCCGCAGAGCAGCATCTTGGAATTCTGGGACGCCAGGTGGAAGAGGCTTCACAGCGTCGCACCCAGCTCGATGCCACTCTCAAAGACATCACCCAGCAGCTTGCCACCGCCACCGCAAGCTGCGACGCCGTCAATCATCAGGAGACCGAGACCCGCCAGCGTTTGGATCAGATGACTGCGCAGGAAAAAGAACTCCGCCAGGAGATCGCCACACTGACCGCCTCCGCACAGCAGGAGCGGGTGATGTATGATGAATTCCGTTCCTTGTCGAAGGACGCTCGCGAGCTGCATGATCAGGAAAGTGCCGCACTCAATGTGCAGATCAAAGATTTGCGCCAGCAGCTCAGCGGCTGGGAAACACAGATCACCACCTTGCTTGACTGGAAAGAGCGGATGGATCTCTGCCTGATCCGGCTGCAGCAGGCCGAGGCAGATTCATCCGAATCTCGCAGCGCGAAGGATGAAATTCTGATGGCACTCGGCGCTCTGCGTCAGATCATGGAGCGCCTCCAGACCGGCAAAATGGAGTCATCACGCCAGACCTCTGTCGAAGGCTCCGCATCAGCCAGGACGGTGAACTCATCCACTTCCACGTCGTCCTCAGAGACGAAAACGGGCAGCGCGTTGCTCAGCGAAGTCCGGCCAAACAGCCGCCTCAGCCGCCTGCGCGAGGAGCTTCAGCGGGAAGAAAGTCGTCTCAATTTCCTGCGCCAAAATTCACGCTCCCTCGAACTCCGCGCACGTATCCGCCCCTCGCTCCCTTCGGTTCAGGAGGGCCAAAACGGTGGCAGCCAGGAAGGTGTCTCTCAATGGGAGGAGCGGATCAAGCGCGCCGCGATCGACGAAACGAACCTCTTGGAAAAAATCTCCACCCTCAAAGGGCAGATCGCAGAACTTCGCGGCGAAGTCCAGTCGCCATCCGCTGTGGCCATGGACACGAGCGGTTGATCGTATCAACCAAAATCGCATAGATTCGAGTCGCCTGACATCCTACCGAGACTTGGGCCGTGGCCGCCGACGGGTGCTGACAAGCTTGGTGCGTGCGCTGAGTTGCATTTTGCGCCCCACGACAAGCATGATCATGATCACCACGGCACGAACCATCCACCATCGTTCTGAACTAGGAGGTGAGTTTGTATCTTTGGAATCGATGGGGAGGGCGAGTTTAACAGCAGGACCGCCTGCGGGCCCAGACGAAACGGTGGCCGCAGGCTTGCCTGGAACGGTAGCCACGGGCGCAGCATAGGGCGATGCTGCGGCGAGTGTCGCTGCGGGCCTTGCAGGCATGTCTTCCCCTGGCGGAGATGAGAGGCCGGCCTTCTGCTTTTTTTCCGCCTCCTGCACAAAGGGGTCTTCTGCAAAGCCGGTGTCGTAGAGATACTCCGGCTCCTGCACGCTGAAGGTCACGTCTTCGATCTGCCCGTCCTGCTCAAAGACGCCGTGGATCGTCTGCATCGGCCCGGTCTGCTCGAAGACCGCGAAGCCCAGCCAGAAGTCCTCCAGCACCTTGCCCTCGATGGTCTGCGTGAAGGTCACATCCACATTGCGCGCCGCGTATTCGATCTCGGTCATCGGCGGCGTCTGCGCGGCATCCGGCCAGAGCGGCGCAAAGCGCACGCTGGAGCCCAGTATGGCTTTCTGCCGGTTGATCTCCACATGAATGTGCTGGTTCAGATACGTGCCAATGCGCGGCTGCGCGGCGGTCAGCTCCGCCATGCTGATCTTCATGTCGCCATCCGTGTCGATGCCGGTGAAACGTGTGAGCGTGAGGATGTTAAACGTCAGCCGGATCTCCAGCTGATGCGGCTTCGGCCGCACGCGCATTTCGCTTTGGTCTGCGGGGTGACCGAAGGCGGAATGACCAATGACGAATGACAGAATGACGAGTGCCAGCATCAGGACGTGTCTTGGTCCCTGAAGGTTTTTCGGGTCATGCTTCGTGCTGTGCGGGGTCATGATTGCACAGACGCTCCCCACCCTTCATACTCAATGTTCAAACGCTGGCATTCCTCACGATGAGAAAGGCTCTCTCTGAAAATCGCCCCGACATCCAAGGGCATGCTGCGGGCCATGACCAATCGAGATTCTGCCGCCGACAAGTCCAGTAATGTGTAGTCTTTGGCCGCCAGGACTGCTTGCATCTGCTTCAGGCCATCTGGTTCGCCACGAAAGACAAATTCCAGCGAATGAGGCTTCGCTCGGTCACTCCCTGCCTCCACCAGATTGTCCACCACACGACGGTCAGAAATGAGCATCCATGAATTTTCGTTTGGCCACACCGACTCAAAGAAGAAGTCCCAGCCGTCGTGCTCGGAAACATCCGTCTCATAGTCTTCATGCTCTCCGATCCAAAGTCCGACGGGTGGGCGGAATGGCTTGTAATCGGCCACTTGGAATACCAACTCCCTGGTGCCGCTGTGGGTCAAACGCCCCAGCAGCAGGCAGGGCACATTTTCGGCGTTCAGCAGCTCCACCAAGCGATCCTCCATGTCCCACAGTACCTGGGCCTCATCACCGGTTGGGCCTCCGTTGTGGTTCGGTGCCTTGATGGTGATCAGGACACGAGCACAGAAAGGATACTGACTCTGCTCCACCTTGTTCGATCCAGTATGGAACCCGACAATGACAGGGCCATTGTCGGTGCTGTAAGAATAGGACTCCCAATCATGTTCGGGGCAGACGTTCATGCTGTTGTGAAAGTGGATTCTATAGACTGAGCTCCTCGAGTTCAAGAGCGAGGACGAGCATATGAACCACACCATTCCTCATTCCAGCGTGATCCACATCGGCGACACCCACACCAGCTCTCCGTTAGTCTGCTCACCCCGGAAGTAGTAGTAGCTGGTCTTGCCCTTCTCTGGCTTCGGATCGGTCCAGGTGAGGTTGATCTCCTTTTCCTTCGGCGTGTTCATGGGGATCTCCACGTTGTCTTTGATCAGCGTCACTTTTTCAAATGGCATCGTGCCGATGAGTTTCAGCGTGATCGTGGGTGCGCCTTTCACGGCGAACTCGTCTCCCATCATGCGCTCCTTGCCATCAGCAGCCTTGCAGCGGCTGTCGGCGATGATGTTGTCCGTAGCACCATACGTGTGGCGCTGCTTCATGGCTTTGAGGATACCCTCGCGGCTGTAGTCCTCGGCTAAAATCATGGCGTAGCTGATGTGCGTGCTGCCGTGGTCGCTGCTGCTTTGGAAGCTGAACTTGTAGCCTTTGGCAAAGGCGTCAGACACCCAGCCGCCGGGTTCCCAACCGCCGATGGCATCGTTCTCCGTGGGGCAGCGAGGGCAGCCGGGGTACTCATAGTTCTGGCGTGCGCCCTGGTAGATCTCCACCATCGGTTCAAATTCGCCGCCCCAGTTGCGCCAGTCGGTGCCCATGTTCCCCACGCTGGTGTGGCTGGCGCAGACGCCGTTGAATTTCTTGAGGTACTTGTAGAGCATGTTCGTGTCTGGCGCAGGCTCATGCACGCGCACATCGCTCAGGGGCAGGCGGGGAAGGGTGCGCACGCCGCGCTGGGCAAAGACCACATTGCGGTGCCCTTCGGGATACACCACGCTGCGCTCGTAGCTGAACATCGGCGTGAAGGCCTTCGGCAGGAAAAACGCGTCCGTCGTTTTCTGCGTCAGCCACCAGGTGTACTCGCGGCCGTTGCCGTTGTCGTGGTCACCATTGCCGATCCAGTCCATGGACGCGGCATCAATCGCATAGCGCCACATGTCTTCCAGCGGGCCGTCATTTGCGCCGTCTCCGCTGATCTCAGTATGCCGGTGGAATTCACCACGCAGGATCTGCCGCTCCGTGCCGCCAATGGTGGAGCGAAAGCTGCGGATGGCGCTGAGCTCAGAGCGCTCGGCCTGCGTGCGCTTGCTCGGCGCAGGATTGTCCTGCGGAGCTTCCGTGATGGGCTTGAGCGCTGCGGTCTTCACCGGACCCGTGCTGTTTAGGCGGCTGAAATAGACATCATTGTCGAACGGGTCCTTGGTTGCGTCCAGTGAGGCGTTGCCACCTTTGCCACCCGGGTTCCTGGCGCGGTTGAACTCGTTCATGCGGTCCATGCGGTGGTCGCTGCTGTGGGCGATGAAAAGGTTCTTCGGTCCAGCCGCGAGAGCAGGGAGATTGTACATCAGATTGTCGCTGTGCGGAATCGTGATGGGCCCTACCCACTCGGCACCGTCGAGATACGCCGCCACGCTGCCCCACGCGCTGCCCAGCGGGCCGCGGAAACTGTTCAAGCGTGTGCGCGCAATGAGCCAGATGCGCCCTTCGGCATCGCAGATGATGCGGCCCAGGTTGTTGTAAGTCTGCGGGCCTGTGGCCTCCGCATGCGCGCCCGGCGCACCTTTGCGCACGGCAGGCTGCTCAAAGGCCAGCCCATCCGGCACTTCAGGTGATTTCGGCGGCGCAGGGGCGGTCACATCCGCGCCGCGTCCTTTGCCTTTGCCCTTGCCGCGCGCTCTCGCGGCCACGGCTCCGGGTAGCGCCTCAGCGATGTTCCCCTGCGGCTCCTGCCAGGACTTGCCATCCCACACGGCGATGCCGATTTCACGACTGCGGTACAAGCCGATGCCGTCATTGCCATCGTAGGCGCCCCAGTCTTTGCCCCAGGTGGCACCGCTCTTTTCGTAGGCCACCCACACGCTGCCCTGATGATCATATGCCACGGACGCGCGCGCCTCATACTGCGCAGTATTCGCCACCGGCATGGGCTTGAAAGGTCCTTTGCCATCGGCTTCCAAAATGGCAAGCCAGATGTCGTAGTCGCCCTTCTCGTAAGTATCCCAGGCCAGCGCAAACTGCCCGCTGCTACCTTCGGCGCGTGGATCAGTGCTGAGCGCTGGATTCCAGCAGTTGCCGCTGCTCTTGGAAACGGTCTGCGTGGGTGCCCAGGCATCCGCGGCATGCGTGCGCGTGCGGATCTCAAACTTGCCCTCATGCGCCGCCATCCATGCCACCATCACGGTGTCCTTGGTGGAATGCGCGATCACTGGGCACAGATCATTGCCGGGTGAATTCGAGAGGTTTTCCACCGTGCCGAGTTTGCCATCGATGAAGTGACGTGTGAAGATTTCAAAGTTCCCATCCACGCGCTCGCTCCACACGATCCATGCGCCGCCTTTGCCATCCATGGACACCGCAGACTTGTAGATGTCCTTGCCGGTTTCCGTAACGGCGATGCGCTCGTCCTCCCACTTGTTGGTCTGGCGCACATGCAGCCAGAGCTGATCACCGCCCGTGGGCTGTCCCAGGAAGGCGAAATCCTCCGGCTCCTTCTCCCAGCGCTTCGCACGTTCATCGCGGTCAAGACCCGGCGTGAAGCTCTGATACACCAGGTAGGCATGGCCCGTGGCACCCACGGCCAGGGCAGGGAAGTCATCCTCAGTGCGCTCTGGGGACATCTTGCGCAGATTGAAGGCCGTCTGCTGCACCGCCACGCGGCCCTCCAGCAGATCCAGCGCCTCGCCGGGTTTTACATCGGCCAGCTTGAAGGTGATCTTGCCCTGCGCAGTGGTGACCTCCACGCTGCTCTCCGGCGTGACGTCCTTCAGCTTCACAAACACTCCGTTTTCAAAAATGGGGCCAAGTTGCCGGGCCATCGCGCCGATCTTCTTCGGATTGTTCCCCCGCGCCTTTGCATTCGCGCCCACAGGCGTGCGGCTGCTGGCTTGCCACGCATCCTTGCCCTTGATCACGTCTCGCTGCTCAAAGCGGTAGCCGCTGACTTCCTGCACCTCTCCCGGTGTCACGGTGATGGAGCCATCCCACACCGTGGTTTCTTTGTCATTGAGACCCAGCTGGATCAGCAGTTCGGTGTCTGCGGCAGCGGCTAAGCCGCCAAGCATCAGGAGAGGGAGAAGAAAGAGTTTCATGGGCTGGAGGCCGCGTAAAACGCAGTCAAACCACCAATCTCGCGCCGAGTTTTAAAGAAGAATGTATGGACAAACGGCGGGAGGCGGCAATGGGCGCATGGGGCATGCATCGTCCACAGCTCAAGCCCGGAGGCCTGCCATAACCACAGGATCACGCGTGCATTATTGTTTTATGAGATGGAGTCTCATGGGCAACTTCATGCATGGGCATGACGATTGGCATATTCCTGCACCGCTGCGATTCCTGCATTGACTCAAAGCGCGTGGCTGATTTAAAAAAGTTGAATTGGAAATATTGCCCTCGGTTCTTGGTAAAAGAACTGCTTGGAATGCGTTTTTCCAATGCCGTGCGCGCTGCGGCTTCTCGTCCAAATACATCACATCATAAAACACGTCAGACACCACATGAAGAAAACAGCACTCTCCCTCCTCTGCCTTGCCATCAGTCTCAGCACCGCCTCGGCAGACGACCTCATCAAGGGCGCGATGAAGAAGAATTGGAAACCCGAAGACGCCGTCGCCAAGAAGGTCGGCAAAGGCGAAGCCACCGACGCTGAACTCGACTCCCTGATCAAATGCGTGCAGGCCATCTGCGCCGCCACACCGCCACGTGGCGAGAAGGCCGCCTGGGTGGAAAAGTGCAAGGCTTTGGTCGGCGCTCTTCAGAAGGTGAAAGCCAAGGATGCCGCCGGCATCAGCGAATTCAAGAAGGCCAACAACTGCAAGGCCTGCCACGACGTCTTCAAGCCTGTCGCCAAATAAGGCTGGCTCAGCCCTGACTTCCGGAGGCTCCGCTCGCAAGAGCGGAGCCTTCTTTATTTCTGCTTCTTGCGTGTCCGGGCGGATGCTCCAATATCCGCCAACCATGCCCACCACGTACCACATCGTCCCCACTGAAGCCCACAATGATCTCGTTCGCGCCGCCTACAAGCATCGCGGCTACACCCAGGCGGAAGCCGATGACGGCGCACGGTTTTGCGAAATGGCCTCGGCCCACGGCATCCGCACTCACAATGCCATCAAGGCCCTGCACCTCGATCACCTCTTCGGCAGCGCCACCGGCGGTTGCAAGCCGGGCGCAGAGATCGAAGTAATCAAGAAGCCCTTCGCCGCCAGCGAAGCCTGGGACGGCAAGCTCAAGCTCGGCCAGAGCGTCGCCTTCAGCGCCATGGAGCGTTGCATGGAGATGGCCGACAAATATGGCATCGGCCAGGTCAGTGTGGACAATGCCTTCCACTACCTCTGGGGCGGCGGTTACGTCATGGATGCAGCCAAGAAAGGCTACATCGCCTACACCAATTGCACCTCCACCCTTGGCGAAGTCGTCCCCTTCGGTGGCAAGTTCCCCGTGCTGGGCACGAACCCGCACTCCTGGGGCCTGCCCACGCAGGACGCCTGCGGCTTCCCCATCGTCATCGACTGGGCCACCTCCACCGTGGCCATGGGCCGCGTGCAGCAGCTCAAGCGTGAAGGCAAGCCCCTCCCTCCCGGCGCTGCCGTGGATGCCGCTGGCAAA
>JAPLUN010000283.1:0-14953 GCA_026397715.1 Verrucomicrobiota bacterium | reverse complement strand
AGCCGCCTGGCTCCTGCCCTTCGGCGCGCACAAAGGCTACGGTCTCTCCCTCCTCATCGAAGTCATGGGCGGCATGATCGGCGGCGGCCTGCCCACCCTGCGCGGCGGCGGTGCTCATCCTGAAATCAAATCCAAGGCCTTTCCAGCCGGTGAGAAGCGCACCAGCAGCTTCTACTTCCAGGTCATCCACCCCGATGCCATCAGCACCGGCCTCTTCTCCAACGGCCGCAATTTCATTGAGAACATCAAAGCGGTGATCGACGACATTCTCGGCCACGGCAATGAGAACTGCATGCTCCCCGGCCAGCCCGAAGCCCAAAACGCCTCCCACACCGCCAAAGCCGGCGGCCTCCTCTTCAGCACAGCCGAAGTCGAAGCCCTCAACGAGATCGCCGATGAAGCAGGCATGCCGCGTTTTAATATCGCGGCCCTGGGCACGTATGACGTGCCTTGAGGCGAGGATTCGATTTGGATTTTAAGCTTCCAAGTTTGGCCGGAGGCACATGCTGCGCAGGCATGTGCTTTCAGGTAGTTCGTATGTACAGCCTTTTTGGAGTGTGGTCGCGTAGCTAAGGCACGAGCGCAGCTACCGCTTTCGACGGGCAGTGCGACACACATATGCCAAAGCATATCCCAGAGTGGGAACCCATGCTTCTTCGCAAGCCCTTCAGCCCACGCTTGCCACAAGACGCCCGAAAAGCGACCGATCATCGCAGCCGCTCTCACCCAAAATGCGCCAGCCCCGACTCAGTAAATCATCGCATTATCCGGCGCCGTGGTCTCTTCCACCTTGCTGACCTCGATGATCGGAACCGTCTGCGTCCCCTCCTTTTTGTAGCCCATCTTCCCGACGACTTTGACCCAGGTCATGTCCTTGAAATCAGGAGCCTTCTTGCCAAAATCCACCGGCACGGAGTAGGGGCGGGCATCCGCAGCGCAGCACTGGACCAGCATGCGGAAAATGCGCAGACGGTGGCCGTCGGCATTGTTCACTTTCTCCGGCAGGATCTGCGCCACGGTCTCGACCATCTGGCCGGTCAGAACCTTCTGCACTTCCACATCCCCACCGGTGTAGTACAGCTCAGGCACTTCGAGGATGAAGTTGCCATCCTTGCTCTGCGGCACCTGCTTCTTGAGGTCTTCGAGGGTGAAGGTGCCGTAGCTCTTGGAGGCCTGCGCGGGCGGCGGGATGTTCTTCGGCGGCGTCTTGGTTTCTGCGGCGGCGGCAGAGGCTGCGGCGACTCCGGGTGGCGGCGTGGTGGCGGGCTTGGCGGGGGCTCCAGCAGCTCCGAGAGTCTGCGGACTCACCATGGCGGGAGGCTGATCGGCCACCTTCTCCGTGGTGACTTTCACCGGCGTGGTGGCGGCAACCGGCTGCCCGGCGTTCTTGGCCTTGTTTTGCAGCGAGAACTGTTCCGCACGCGAGGTGTCTGTGTAGTTCGGGTCGTACAGCCCCTTGTTCACGATGGCGTTCGCACTGTAGCGGTCCGGCGTGGAAATCGCAGCCCATGACAGCGGCGCAGCAAGAATGATCAGCACCGCGATCCGGCCCGGCCAGGAACTCTCATCCAGGATGCCGTGCGCATGCCCTTCATGGCTGTGTGAATGCCCGTGATCATGCCCGCAGCAGCCCTCTTTCTTTGCATGGTCGTGAGAGTGGTCATGCCCGCAGTCTTTGTGATCATGATCGTGTCCGCAGGTGCCATGCTCATGGGCATGCTCGTGACCATGGTCATGGCCGCAGGCACCGTGTTTGTGATCATGGCCGCAGCCTTCGCCATGCTTGTGCGCATGGTCGTGTCCACAATCCTTGTGATCGTGATCATGGTCGTCATGGGAGTGGTCATGCCCTTCGCAGCCGGCGTCCTCAGCCCCCATGGTCAGCAGGTTGAAGAGACCCAGCACAGCCAGGCCGATGCCGGACACCAGCACCATCGGGCGGAAGATGCCATCCGGTGGCAGGTAGTTGATCAGACGACCGCTGATGTAAAAATACAGCAGCACACCGGCCCACAGCAGGAGCATGGCGACACTGAGAAGATGAACGAGGGTGCGGGTTCCACTCATGGCAGTTTAGGGTTTGATGTAGAGATGTTGAATCAGGTTCATCCACGGTCCCGAAAGCAGACCGATGAGGATGAAAAGACCGATCAGAAGAGATACGACCACCTTGCGCTGGAAGACGCTGGAGTACATGAACAGCAGCTTGATGTCCATCATCGGGCCGAAGACCAGGAAGGCCAGCTTGGCAGCCATCGAGAAAGCCGTCATCGGCGCAGCAATGAAGGCGTCCGAGGTGCTGCACAGTGAAAGCACGATTGCCAGTCCCATGAGGGAAGGGACGGCCAGCCAGTCGTTGCCAGCCACGGTGTTCAGCAGCCCCTGATTGATCTGAGTGTTAAACACAGACGTGATGGCCACGCCGATGGCGAAATACATCATGCTCGCCCGCAGCACCTGGCCCGGCTTGAAGCGCAGCACCACGAGGCCCACGATCACCGCCACAAGGTAGCCAAGCGACAAACGCGCGATCGTCATCGTCGCATTGCCTGCCGTCGCCCAGCTCAGGCCCTGAAACTCCTTGAACGCCGTCAGCGTGCTGATCGCCACAATGGGGTTCATGATCGGGGCGGAAAGCATGTACGTCACCGCGCAGGAAAGCGGCAGCCCCTTCTGCACCAGACGCCGGATCACCGGCACCACCGCGCACTCGCACACCGGAAACACCAGCCCCAGGAAACCCGCGATCAGCGTCGCCAGCACCTTGCTCTTCGGCAGCACCCGGTCCAGAAGCTTGGCCGGCAGGAAGGCATCAATAATCCCTGAAAACACCGTGCCGATGAGAATGTAGGGAGCGCCTTCGAAGACAATGCTCAGGAAAGCCATGAGGATGTCCCCCATGCGGCTGGGTGCGGGCAGATCGGCGAGAAAAATCATGTGGTTGGTGAGAAGACTTCTAAACGCGCCGAAAAGGCGGGTTCAAGCGAGAAAGAACGGGGGAAACGAGGAATGTCGAACGACGAATGTGGAAAGGGGAGCCAAAAGGTCAAAACCCTCCGCCAAAGCGGAATCGTCCTCGTCCTCCTGCTCGAACTCGTCCTCAATCACTGCGTGTGGAATGCACCTCGGAGGCGCGAAATGATGCACTCGCCGATTGCGATTGCCACGGAGGGGCAGTTTTGCTGTTATACGCCTATGAATGAGCCGCCGAAACAGCGCTGGGGGTGTTTGCAGTGGGGTGTGATTGTTTTTGCCTGGTACTGGTGGTCTTGGCTGTTCTACCTGCAAGGACACGGATTTCACCCCCAGGCAATCTGACGCGCTCGTACTCCTCGTGCAGGCAGATCATTCTGGCTCTCCAAATGTATGCGAAGGACCATGGGGATAAGTATCCCGATGGTCTGACGCACGAATTTCACTCGGCCAATGAGGTCTTTCGTGAACTGTTCAAAGATGGGATAATCACGGAAGAGATCATCTTTGGCTGTCCGACCAGTCCCTTCAATCCGGACAATGAGCTTGGGAGGCCTCCTGGTTTTGCCAAGACCCTCATGCCAGGAGAGTGCCACTGGATGTTGCTCAAACATCAAAGCCTCTCTTCACATCCTAAAACGCCCATCATCATTGAGAACAGCCTCACGGCATCCTGGCCGCCAAAGTGGAGTCTTGAAACACGCGGCATTCGTGGCCGATCTTGGACCAGGAATAAAAATAAAATCATCGTCGGACGCAACGACGGATCGGTCACATTGGAACAACTACGTTCAGACGGCACGCTGGACTGGCACTCCAAGTACAACCTCGGTCCCGACGGCAAAAGCTGGATCGACACCCTGTCCCCCGCGCAAATCGCCAAGCTCTCCTACTGGGACATCGAGGAGAAATAACCCCGCATTGTGCCTGCCTTGCGCATCCGTGAGCAGGATTTGCGATGGCCTATGAGGACGGGGGATTGGTGCGTTGATGGGGTAACGCGCACCAACTCCAACTCGACTCCCATCCATGAAAACGCTTCTTGCTCCTCTGCTGCTCAGTCTTGCCATGACCGCCACCGTGTTCGCCGCCTGGCCCATCAACGATGAATGCCCGGTCGATCACAAAGCCTCGCGTCCGATCTATCGTCTGAAGACGGATGAAGGCTTCGTGTCCTTCTGCTGCGTGGACTGCCTGCAAAAATTCGCCAAGTCTCCCGGCGCCTACCCGGTGAAGAAGAAAGAAGTGGCGAAATAAGCTGCTGCATCGCCACTGACTCAAAAGACAAAGCACGGGATCTGCGATGATCCCGTGCCCCAGTTCCTTCGGCATGCAGTTCTCTGGGCCGTAGGTTGGGTGTGTTTGGCGGACAGGACTCACCGCCTCACTCAACCCCTCCTTCGCCAAACCGCTCGACTTTGAGGACGCCCCTACGCCACGGTGCTTACAGCACGCCGACGGACTGGCTGGCCGTTGCGATACCCACCCGCAAAATCACCCAAGCCTCGCTGATCTGGCTCGAACAACAGACCAGCGACGCAGCCTTGAGCCCGGTGGCATGTGCTGGCCTTGTGGCCACCCATGTCCTCTCCTCATCCGTTTGATCTCAAGGAACGCAGCATCTGGGTCTTTGGCGGCGCTGGTTATCTAGGCGCAGCTGTCATTTCACAACTCGCAGAAATGCAGGCTCGCGTGCTCTGCGTGGATCTGGCAGACCGCGCTGCGGACATGCTCAAAACATCGGGCCTGCAGTCGCAAGTGAGTGCAGCCTCCCTCAACGCTGCTGACACCGCCGCTGTGGAAGCCTTCGTTCAAGAACAGATCGCCATGCACGGCGTGCCGCATGGCCTCGTGGTGATGACCTATGCATCAACCGCCAAGCGCTTTGAAGATCTCACCGCCGAAGATTTTGATATGGCGAACCACGGCAACCTCACTGCCACCTTCGCTCTCGCGCGTGCTGTCGGTCAGCACATGGCGGAGAAGGGCAGGGGCAGCATGGTCCTCTTCTCCAGCATGTATGGCAGCGTCTCGCCGGATCCTGCAGTGTATGCCGCGCCCATGAATCCGAACCCCATCGAGTACGGCGTGGGCAAGGCGGGCATCCAGCAGATGGCGCGCTACCTCGCAGTGCACTGGGGCAGGCAGGGCGTGCGCTGCAACAGCATCTCGCCCGGGCCGTTTCCGAATCCGACGATCCAGTTTCAGCAGCCCGAATTCGTTGAGCGCCTCGCCCAAAAAGTCCCGCTGGGCCGTGTCGGCCAGGCGCCTGAGATCGCCGGTGCCGTGACCTTCCTCATCAGCGACGCCTCCTCATTCATCACCGGCCAAAATCTCGCCGTGGACGGCGGTTGGACGTCATGGTGAAATGAATCAAAGCGTCTCACCCCGGATCAGCTTGGGCATCAGCCGGATCGCATTCGGGGGCAGTGAGCCAGACTCTGCCAGCTGCCGCGCGGCCTTGCAAACGCAGCGGGCAAACTGCCCGGTGTTCGCCGCATAGCGCGTGATGGGCGGCACCGTGTGCTGGAGAAACGTTTCGTCATCGCGTGAGATCACTGCCACATCCTGCGGCACGCGTTTGCCACGCTGATTGAGAAACATCATCACCGTGAGCACATGCATCGCCCGTGCGACCACGTAGGCCGTGGGTGGCCGGGACGAGCGCAGCGCCTTGTCCAGCAGCGCGCACAGATTGGCCGCAGTGCCATCGTGAGAGATCACCTGCAGCGTCGGTGCCTGGCTTCCGCCCAGCGCCTCGCGCAGCCCTTGCTCGCTCTGTACGTCGCCGCCGTAATCTCCCAGTGGCCGCACGAAGGCGATGTGCCGGTGGCCCTTGCCGCACAGCATGCCGCCTGCATGGCGGCACAGCGCGCGGTAGTCGGTGTCGATGGACGGCAGGCTGATCTCCGGCGCGCATGATCCCACCACCAGGCAGGGCAGCTGGCGGCGCATGAACCAGCTCTGCACCGGCTCCAGCGAGCCAAACACCAGCCACGCCGCCGCGGGCGATCTCGTCGTCAGCGCCTCCAGCGCACGTGTCGGTTTAGCCGTGAAGCACGCGGTGCTCACATGAATCTCAAAGCTGAACCCCACGCGGGATAGCTGATCTCGCAGATCATCCACCATCACCACCGTGGAGGGAGACATCTCCAGCAGCGGCCGTGGCGAGATGAGCGCGATCACTCGTGGCTGCGCCGCCTTCTTCGGTTTCACCGCAGTCTTGATGCGTCGCCGCTGTCTGTCAGACACTTCCAGGAATCCATCGCTCTCCAGCTCATGCAGCGCGCCGCGCAGCGTGTGGCGGCTCACCTGCAGGCGTGCGCACAGCTCGCGCTCCCCCGGCAGATGGCCGTGCCAGTGTCCGGCCTGCATGGACTCGCGCAGGCTCTGCGCCGTCAGGGTGACAAGGGAGATGCGCTGAGGCAGTCTGGGACTGGAGGAGGTCGCGGGCTTCATCTGGTTTGGACAACAGACCAGAAGCAAGCCGTTGTGACAAATCGTTTCAGCAGCCTGTTTCTTCACAATGACTCACAGCGCGCGCCATCTCTCGCACAGCGATCTGCTTCAGCTCAAACGCTGGAACACCCCCACAATCTACAACGGCTGGGAGCAGATCACCCGGCACAATGCAGGCACCGATGCCTTCAATATTGAGGAAACCCGCGACTTCATGCCGCAGATGGGTCCCATGGTGGGCTACGCCGTCACCCTCGTCATCGAACCCTCAAATGCCGCGCATCGCCAGACGAATCCGAATGCCGGGGCTGAGTTCCGTCGGTACATCGCCAGTGTCCCCGGACCCAAAATCATCGTCGTGCAGGACCTCGACAAGCCCCGCGTGCTCGGCTCCGCCTGGGGTGAGGTCAGCGCCAACATGTTTCGCGCCCTCGGCTGCGTCGGGACCATCACCGACGGTGCCATCCGCGATCTGGATGAGATGACCAATGCAGGCTTCAAAGCCCTCGCCCGCCGTCTCTGCGTCGGTCACGCCTTTGTGCATCCCGTGCGCTGGGGCTGCGAGGTCGAGGTCTTTGGCCGCACCGTCAAGCCGGATGATCTCATCCACGCCGACAAACACGGCTTCATGGTCATCCCCCCTGAAGATCAGCCCAAGCTGCTCGAAGCCGCCCGCTTCATGGATGCCAATGAATGCGCCACCGTCATCCCTGCCGCCCGTGAAGGCGCAGGCCGCAGTGCCGACGAACTCCTCGCCAATCTCGAAGCCAGCATCACCCAGTTCAGTGCCACTGTGAAAAACCAGTTCGCCCGCCAGGGCGAGTGGTAACCCCAAGCAAGGATCATGAAACTCATCGCCCTCTGTCTCGCCCTCGCCTGCATGGCGCACGCCGAAAGCGTCATCACCTTCAATCTCGACCCCACTCCGGATAACCCGCGCAACTCCGAAGGCTCCTTCGCCACGCTCGCCTCAGGCCGCATCATCTTCTGCTACTCGCAGTTCTACGGCGGTGCCAGAGATGAGAGCCCTGCACGCATCGTGCGCATTCATTCGGACGATCAAGGTCGCACCTGGAGCCCACCCGTCACCGTGGTGGAAAACAACGGCGGCAACAATGTGATGAGCGTCTCCCTCCTGCGCCTCGCCAGCGGCAAGCTCGCCATGTTTTACTGCATCAAAAACAGCTGGATCGACTGCCGCCCGCACATGCGCATCTCCACGGATGAAGGCGAGACATGGACCGAACCCAAGCTCGTGCAGCAGGCCCCCGGTTACTTCGTGATGAACAACGACCGCGTCATCCAGACCAGCAAAGGCCGCATCATCATCCCGCTGGCCTTTCATCGCTCACGCGGCACTGACCCCCATACCAACAAATCATGGGACGCGCGCGCCATTGCCACATGGATCTATTCGGATGATGAAGGCGGCACCTGGACTGAATCTTCCAGTTGGTGGGCTATGCCCGTGCGCAGCGGCAGCGGTTTGCAAGAGCCCGGCGTGGTGGAACTGGCAGACGCCTCGCTCTTCTCCTGGTGCCGCACGGATCAAGGCGCTCAATACGGTATGTACTCCACCGATGCGGGCAAAACTTTCTCGCCACCCCTGCCGACAGAAATGAAATCTCCGAACGGCCCCGCCAGCATCAAACGCCTGCCCGGCAGCAGCGACCTGCTCGCCATCTACAACGACCACTCCGGCATGTTCCCGTTCCCTCCCAAGAAGCGCAATCCCTTCGTCGCGGCCATCTCCACAGACGGCGGCAAGATCTGGCCCAAGCGCAAGCTCATCGAGAATGATCCCGACGGCCTCTATCACTACACCGCCATCCATTTCGTCGGCGATGCCATGCTCATCGGCTATTGCGCTGGCGACAGCAAAGTCGGTGCCCTCAACCGCCTGCGCATCCGCCGCATCACTCTCGACTGGCTGAGGCAACCCTGACTCTCCCATGCGCACGCTTGTTCTCCTCCTCTGCTTCTGTTTCGCAAACCTGCTTCCCGCAGCGCCGCTGAAAACCGCAGCCTTGCTCGCCGCAGGCAAGGAACCCGTGCGAATCGTCTGCATTGGCGACAGCATCACCGGCGTCTATTACCACAGCGGCGGTCGCCGCGCGTATCCTGAAATGCTCCAGCTCGCGCTGCAGCAGCTTTACCCAAAGGCGCAGCTCAGCGTGCACAATGCCGGCATCAGTGGCGACACCACCACCGGCGGCCTCAAGCGTCTGGAGCGTGACGTGCTCGCACACAAGCCGCATCTCGTGACCATCATGTTCGGCATGAATGATCTGGTGGGCACCACCGTGGACACCTTCAAAAAGAACCTCCGCGAGATAATCATCCGCTGCCAGAAAAGCGGCGCCGAAGTCGTGCTGTGTACGCAGAACTCCATCGTTGAAACCCCGCAGCGCCCCTGTGCCCGTCTCGCCGAATTCACGCAGGCCATTCGTGACGTGGCCAAAGAGGAGACTCTCATCGTGGCCGATTGCTACGCCGCATTCGAGGCCGTGCATGCCGCCGATGCTGCCGAATGGAATCTGCTCCTCAGCGACACCATTCATCCCAACATGGCCGGTCACAAACTCTTCGCCGAAACGCTCGCCCACGCCATCACCGGCCGCACCGTTTCACTTCGCGAAGTCGGCCCACCCACACCTGCGCTGCCTCACACTTTCGCAAAACTCAAAGCCGGTCAGCCCATTCAGGTGCTCGCCATGCCGCCGTATGACACACTCATCACGCCTGCCTTGCAGCGTCTCTATCCCGCTGCCGTCGTCAAGGTCACTCCCTGGCCCGTTGCAGGCCAGACGCCCGCACAGCTTGAACTCGCCGCTCGCAAGGTGCGCAGCATGAAGCAGGATCTTGTCCTCATCGCCGTGCCCGCTGAACTCCCTTTGCAGGATCAACTGCAGTTTCATCACGATTATTCATGGGTCATGAATTGGTCCCTCAGTTTCGGCGTGCAGCAGTGGGATGTGGTGGTGGCCTTGCCCTCAGTGGCAAAATCTATGCTCAGCCAAGAAGAGAGTCGCCACGAAGCTCTCGCCCAGCGCCTCATTCAGGCCCAAGACCTTTCCATGATCACACGCCGCAGCGGTGATAAGACTCCATTGCTTGAAATTCTCTCCACCTGGCTCGCCCAACATCAATCCTGACCCCTTTATGAGACGCTCCAAAGTCCTCGCCAAAATCCGTTCCGGCCAAGTCGCCCGCATCTGCTGCACCGGCTCCCCCATCGCGTTCTTCCCGGCCATTGCCGCCCACTTTAAATACGACGGCATCTGGCTCGATGCCGAGCACCGCGTGTGGGAACCCCGCGAAGCCGAAACCATGCTGGGTCGCCATCACGCCGCGGACATCGACTGCATCTGGCGTCCGCCTTCCAAGGAAAAAAACAGCCTGTATCGCCTCCTCGAAGACGGTGCCGCCGGGTTGATGATCCCTCATGTCGGCAGTGCAGATGAAGCCCGTGCCTTGGTCAATGCCATCAAGTTCCCACCGCTCGGAGATCGCGGCTTCTGCGGCGGCGGTCGCGATGCCGACTACTGGATCGGCAAACCCGACGACTACATCGAGCAGGCCAATCGCGAGACTTTCCTCACCGTGCAGATCGAAACTCCCGCCGCTCTCGCCAATGCCGAAGAGATCGCCGCCGTGCCCGGTGTGGACGTTCTCTTTCTCGGCCCCGGAGACATGTCGCTACGCCTCGGCTGCATGCCTGCGGTGAATGATCCTGTGATGCTTGATGTGCAGAAGCAAATCGCCGCCGCTTGTCACAAACATGGCAAAGCCTGGGGCCGTCCTGTGGGCTCCGCCGCAGATGCGAAAACGATCATCGAACTCGGCGCGCAGTTTGTCGTGCTCGGCAGCGAATTCGGCGCGCTCCACGCGCATCTCAGCGCCTGCGCCGCCGACTTCGACAGCGTGCTCAGCGAAATCTCCGGCCAAGCTGCGATCCCTGCGGGCAAGACCTATTGATGAGGAGCGTTCTGATCATTCCCACATCATGAAAGCCCTCCTCGTTCTCGCGTTTCTCCTTTCAGCCTTCTGCTTGTGGAATACCGCACACGCCGCCGAGCCCGTGCGCATCGCCACCTTCGATGTGGACGCCACGCCGCCGCTTGGTGCCGCGATGGCCTATGATCCGGTGAAGCGCGTGGATGATCTCACCCTCCGCTGCCGTGGCATCGTCATCCTCGGCGGCGGTCAACCCATCGTGCTCTGCGCGGTGGATTGGATCGGCATTGCCAATGAAGGCCACGATGCCTTCCGCGCCGCACTTGCAGAGGCGGCAGGCACCGTGCCGGCCCGTGTGGCCGTGCACACCCTGCATCAGCATGACGCCCCCGGCTGCGACTTCACGGCGGAGAAAATCATCCAGGAACTCGGTGTGAAAGGCTACACCCGCTTTGAAGGCACCTTCCATCGCCAGGTCATCCAGCGCGCAGCAGACGCCATCCGCACCGCATTGCCCAATGCCCAGCCTGCCACCCACTACGGCTACGGCGAAGCCGTGGTCAAAGAAGTCGCCTCAAACCGCCGTGTGGAAATCACACCTGAGGGCAAGGTCGGACGCATGCGCGGCAGCAGTTGCAAGATCGAAGGCCTCATCTCCTTGCCCGAAGGACTCATCGATCCCGTCGTCACCCTGCTCAGCTTTTGGAACGGCGACAAGCCCATCGCCGTGCTCAGTGCCTACGCCTGCCATCCGCAGAGCTACTACCGCCTCGGCATTCCCAGCCCGGACTTTCCCGGCATCGCACGCTTCATTCGCGGGCAGGACGTGAACGCCGCGCTGCATGTCCACTTCAACGGTGCCGGTGGCAACGTCGCCGCAGGTAAGTACAACGACGGCACGCAGAGCAACCGCGTCATCCTCGCCACCCGCCTTGCCGCCGGAATGCGCGAAGCCTATGATAAGACCAGGAGGCTGCCGCTCGCAGCAGCCGACATCGGCTGGGGCAATGTGCCAGTAAAACTGCCTCTTTCACCCCGGCTCAACGAAGAAGATCTGATCGCGAAACTCAAAGCCACCGAAGCCAAAGGCTACATCTCCTTCGCCGATCAGCTCGCCTTCGTGCGCCGCAGCAAAGAAGGGCAGGGGATCGACATCACCTGCCTTCAGGTTGGCGACTCACGCATGCTGCATCTGCCCGGCGAACTCTTCGTCGAATACCAGCTCGCAGCCAAAGCCATGCGTCCGGATCTGCACGTCATGATGGCCGCCTACGGCAACTACGGCCCCGGCTACATCGGCACCGCAGCAGCCTACCCTGAAGGCGGCTATGAAACCGGCCCCACCTCCTCCAACGTCGCCCCCGAGGTTGAGCAGGTGCTGACCGGTGCCATGCAGCAGTTGCTGGGGAAACGGCCATGAGTACATCACTTTGACGAGGCGTTATGAAAAAGCACTCCATCCTTTCGGCTGCTGTGCTGCTTTGTTTGCTAGCTGCTTCCTGCAGCTCAAACCCGAGCACGAAACTTCATGAGGACCTTCTGGCACGCACCACCCATTTAGCCATCGGCTATCATGGAAAGATGACGAGCCATGGAGATTTTTTTCTCGATGAGCAGGTGGTTGTCAAAGATGAGCTGCATCGGAATCAATTGATACATGCCTTGCTATATCCTGGACGTTATGAAGTTCACGAGAACACCACATTCGAGCCGGATGTCTATGTGGTTCTGCTCTTTGCCAAGGGTGATCCTTTGGCTGCTGTCAGCTTCAATGGCCAATGGATGCAGGTGGTGGAAGCGCGCAAGGAACAGGGCAAGATCATGATTCATAATGGCTGGAGGTTCCCGAATTATTGGACCCGCGTGCCCCGCTTGAACCAAGTGTTTCGGTCTATTTGGAAAGAGGAGCAGGGCCTGCGTGCCACGAAAAGGGGCTGATCAATACTGGAATAACCGGCACTCCGCCTCGTAATGCTGATTCTGTTTAGTCATGACCACCTCGGACATTCTTCCACATCTCCAATCCGCAGGTCTGATCGACGGCACCGACTTCCACGTCACCCCGCTAACCGGCGGTGTCTCCAGCGACATCGTGCTGGTGGAATCCTCCACGCAGCGTCTCGTGGTCAAGGCGGCCTTGGAAAAGCTGCGGGTCAAAGACGACTGGTTTGTCGATGTCTCGCGCAATCGCGTGGAGCAGTCCTTCTTTGAATACGTCTCGCCCCTCATGCCTGCCGCCGTGCCGCGCATTCTCGGCGGTGGCGCTGGCTGGTTCGCCATGGAATACCTCGGCGATGAATTGCAAAACTGGAAATCGCAGCTGCTGGCAGGACACTTTGAACCCGACACCGCAAGGCTCGCAGGCGAAGTCCTCGGTCGTCTGCATGCCGCCTCATGGAATGATCCCGTCGCACGCGATCGCTTTGACACTCTGCTGAATTTTCAGGCGCTGCGCATCGATCCCTATCTGCTGACCACCGCAGAGCGCGTGCCCACAGCCGCTGCCGTGCTCCGCGCAGAGGCCGCTCGACTGGCAGAAACCAAGCTCGCCCTCGTGCATGGAGACTACAGCCCCAAGAACCTCCTCGTCGGCCCTCAGCGCCTTATCGTGCTGGATGCCGAGTGTGCATGGTTTGGCGATCCCTCTTTTGATGCCGCCTTCATGCTCACGCATCTGCACCTGAAGGCCCTCCTAAACCCGCACGCCCTTCAACTCATTCCCGTCTTTTGGAACGCCTACTCGTCTGCCTGCGGTCACGATCTTGAGCAGCGCACCGTGAAGCTCCTCCTCTGCCTGCTCCTCGCCCGTGTGCATGGAAAATCACCCGCCGAGTATCTTTCCGCAGAACAACGCGACCTCGTCACACGTTTCGTTCTCTCCCATTTATCTCAACCTCCCTCGCTTGCCGTGCTAACGGAAGCCTGGGCTGCGCACGCATGAAAATCACCTCGCTCGACGCCCTGCAAATCTTCGACAGCCGTGGCAATCCCACCGTGGAAGTCATTGCCACACTGGATGATGGCACGACAGGCCATGGTCTGGTGCCCTCAGGCTCCTCCACCGGTCACCATGAAGCGCTGGAATTGCGCGATGGCGACAAAAGCCGCTTCCGTGGCAAATCAGTGTTCAAGGCCGTCTCTCATGTGAAAGGAGAAATCGCCAGCACCACCCTCGGGCGCGATGTCTTTGATCAAGCGGGTCTGGATGCTGCCTTGATCGCGCTTGACGGCACACTCGGGAAATCACGCCTCGGTGCCAATGCCATTCTCGGCACCAGCATGGCCGTGGCGCAGGCTGCGGCAAATGCGAAACGCATTCCATTGTTTGAATTCCTCGGAGCCGGGCAGGGGACTCTGCTGCCGCTGCCCGAGATCCAGATCTTCGGCGGGGGCAAGCACGCGCAGGGCCGCATCGACATCCAGGACTTCATGATCATGGCGCTAACCGCGCAGACCTATGAGGAGACCCTCGAAGTCACCTCCAATGTCTTCCACGCCGCCGCCGATGTCATGCGTGAGCGCGGACTCCTCGCTGGTGTGGCGGATGAAGGCGGCTACTGGCCCATGTTTGACCGCAATGAAGATGTCTTCGATGCCCTGATGGCTTCCATCGAACGCGCGGGCTACACTCCCGGACACGAGGTCGGCATCTCGCTCGACATCGCCGCCACGGACTTGTTTAATGAGGGGCACTACACTCTCGGTCTCGAGCAGCGCCGCTTCACCACCGAGCAGTTCGCCGCGCTCATGATCGAGTGGGTCGAAAAATATCCCATCGTTTCCATCGAAGACCCCATGGCCGAAGACGACTGGGCGGGCTGGAAGATCGTGCGCGACGCCATCGGCCATCGCTGCCAGCTCATCGGCGATGACCTCTTCACCACCAACCTCGAACGCATCGAGCGCGGCATCGCTGCCCACTCCGCCAACGCCGTCCTCATCAAGCTCAATCAAATTGGCACCGTCACCGAGACCATCGCCGCCATTCAACGCACGCAGGCTGCCGGCTGGCTGCCCGTCGTCTCTTCGCGCTCCGGCGAAACCGAGGACTCCTTCATCGCGCATCTTGCCGTGGCCACCAATGCCGGTCAGCTCAAAGTTGGCTCCTTCAGCCGCAGCGAGCGCATGGCGAAGTGGAACGAAGTCCTCCGCATCCAGCGCCTGCTCGGCTCACGCTCCCGCTTTATTGGCGCAGACATTTTTGCCAGTGCAGGCATTCAGCTTCCATGAAACTCGCCACCATCACGCCTGCTGCATTGCCGGTCAGCCAGATCGGGCTCGGCTGCGTGACGCTGGGGCGCGAGATTGACGAAGCAGCCTCCTGCGTGCTGCTTGACCACGCCCTCGCGCGTGGCGTTCGTTTGTTCGACACCGCAGCAGCCTACGGCCAAGGTGCCTCGGAAAGCATCCTCGGACACTGGCTGGCCTCCCGTCACCCGCATGGCATCACCATCGCCACCAAGATTCTCCCTCCTTATGACCGCATCGACATCAGCGCCAGCATGCAGTGGCTTGGCGTCGATCAAATCGATCTGCTGTACCTCCATCAGTGGCATGACAGCGT
>JAPLUN010000205.1 GCA_026397715.1 Verrucomicrobiota bacterium | reverse complement strand
TCTTTTTGGATGCGGCAGCCTGCGCTTGTTTTTCAATCATGCGCTGGGTCCTCTGCTGCTGACGCAGCATGCCGATCCGTTGAAAGCTGCCACCTGCAGTCAAGTCAATGCGCCGCTGGGATACCACGACTTTGGCCTGCGGTGGAGGGGCGGCGGAGAGTGTGAAGGAGGCACAGATGACAGCGGCTGCGCCCTGACTCAGCAGCGGCCAAGGAGGGGAAGCTAGTTTTCTCATGAGGAAGCCAGGCATAACAGCGGTTCGTTGAGCGATGCTCATGTCAAACCGGCTTTCATGCAAGTGCGGTGGCAAGATATGCTCACCGCAGTGGACGCCGCTGGAGGCTGTGTATGGCGGCGATTACCGAGTCTTGCCGGCAGCGGCAGTCGCGGCGGTTTTTTTCGTGCCAGGGCCACGGGTGCGCTCGGACTTGATGGGAATGGGGGCGAGCTTGATGGTTTCGACTTGAACAATGACAGGCGGAGAGATGATGGATGAATCCTGTGCGGATTCGCCTTCAGTTCCTGAGGGCGAATGACGCAGGGATGCGATCCTGGCCTGCAGTTCGGCAAGTTCGCGGCGGGCGGCTTCGATCTGGCCGGGAAGCTCCGCGTGCTGACCGTTCGTGGCTGTGGCGGCTTTGGGGACTTCCTCGTGGACGGCATTGCGCCTGGGCGGGGCGATTTGTGATCCGCCCTGAGAACTGTTGGACTGTGCGTCGCGGTAGCGCTGCTCGACAGCAGCGAGGCGTTGTCTGGCATCGACAAGCTGCTGTTTCGTTGCTGTCAGATCCAGATTGAGCTGTTCCAATTCGGCACGCTGTGCCCTGGCGTCTGCGATGCGTTTGGTTTCGGCGGCAAGTTCGGCAGCGCGTGCTGCGATGCTTTTTTCACATGCGGCGAGTTCGGAGCTGCGGGTGGCCAGCTTCTTTTCGCATGAGGCCAGGTCCTCCTGCATGCGCTGCAGCGAGCCTTCGGCGGCTGCGCCTTTCTGCTCCAATGACATGAGGAGTGCTTCGAGATCTTTGACGGCGGCTTCTTCACGCTGATGTTTGGCGCTGAGCGTCAAGCTGGCGGCATTGAGCGAGGCATGTTTGGCCTCCTCTTCTACGATGCGCTTTTCATGCTCAATGATCTGCTGACGCAGGGAGTTTAACAACGCCTCGTCCTGTTCGCACTCATCACGCACCTGTTTGAGACGGGCGTCGGCCTCCTCTTTTTGAGCCGAGAGATCTACAATCTGCTGCTGAACTTCGGCCGCGGTGGTGGTGAGCCGCTGGACCTCAGTGGACTTCTCGTAATGCTGGGCATTGAGGCGTTCGAGGGCGGCAGTTTTGTCGTCGTGCTGAATGGTGAGGGAACTGATGGTCTCCAGCCACTCGCGATGGGCTGCTTCAGCCTGCTGTACGGCGGCTTTCGCGGGCGCGAGCTTTTCTTCCTCAGCAATCAGTGATTCCACGCGGGCGAGATGCAGGGCGCGTTCCTTTTCAGCGCGCTGCTGCCAGTCGCGCAGCTCTTTTTCAGCGGCATCGACTTCGGATTTGAGCCGTGATTTCTCCGCTTCCAAATGGGCCACGGCTTCCACAAGAGCGTTGTCGGGAAGCGCCGGTGCAGGTGGTGGCGAGGCAGGAGCAGGATCGGGAGCTTCCGGAAATGGCGCTTCAGATGCGGGAGCTTCAGGTTCAGGAACGGGAGCCGGAGGATCAGGCTTGGAAACTGCAGGAGCGACGGGGGTGTCTACGACGGGCGGGCTTGTGGCCGGATGTTCAAGATCGAGGGTGCCAACGAGCGGGCCAAAGGCGATCGTGTCGCCATGGAGCAGGGTGCAACTGAGCTGGCGTTCGCCATTGACGAAAGTGCCTGTGGAGGATTTCAGATCAAAAACCTGCAGGCTGCCGTCAGCGTTTTGCACGATCTCTGCATGGCGGGGTGAAATGCCCTCGTCATCGACCATAATGTCATTGTCCTCGTCACGTCCGAGGGTGATGTGCTCCTTGAGGGGAACCACCACTTCTTGTCCGTCTTCAAGAACGAAAGTGAGTTTGGCCATGGGGGTGTTTTACGGTGAAACCGGCGCAGCAAAGTCGATGAAGCGCGTGGAATCAATCGGGCATTTGGATCGGCGGCAAAATGAATGCAGGATTAGTGCCTCAATCTGCAGTTTTTTTGGTCATACGGTCGATGGCCGCCTCAAAATTTTTGAGCTCGGTGTGGGCGAGGTCGGTCTGCTGGCGGAGCTCGCTGCGCTGGCGTTCCGCCTCGGCGATGTCGGAGCGCAATTCGGTGAGCCTGCGTTCCAGTTCGCCAAGCCGTTCACGCCGCTTTTCCTCCTCGGCCTGGGAGATTTCGATGTTGTGAAGCAGGGCATGATGACGCTCCTGCTCCTGCCGGATTTTAGCCTCCAGATGGCGGCTCTGCTCACGCAGCATGGCTTCAGCCGCGAGATTGTTGCGATGTGGGGATTCATGGCGCGTGCGCTCAACGCGGAGTTGTTCGAGGCGGGACTCCTCGCGCTGAACGCTTTCACGCAGATGGCTGAGGCGCGAGCGCAGTGTGGTTTCTTGCGTGGTGCCGGGCGCCACCGTGCTGCTGGTGCGGGCTCTGGCGGGGCCTTCAGCCGCCACCGATGGGGCCACGGCAGGGCTGCTGCGAGACGCTTCAGACGGACCCGCATGCGCCTGGGTGCGTGCGGTGGTGATGAGTTCGTGGAGCCCCGCTTTTTCCTTTTCGATTTCATGCCAGAGGTCCCGTGCTTCGGGGGAATCCTGCGGCAGCGTGGCCAGGTGGGCGTAGAGCTGATCCATGGCCTCCTTCCAGTCGCGCAAAGGCTGGAGGCGGGACAGGAGATCCGCCAGTTCGCCGCGAGCGGTTTCGATGCTGGAAGTGAGCTGCTGCTGCTGAGCGGCGTGTTCTTTTTCCGCCTCGGCGGCCAGCTGGCGGACTTCCTCGAAACGGGTACGTTGACTGCGCTCGGCAGAGCCAAGCTGGGTGAGCTCGGCCCGCAGGTCATTTTCGCGGGCGTGCAGGACTTCGATGCGGCCCTTCGCGGCACTTTCATCACCTGAGAGTGTGTTGATGAGAGATTTTTGCTCTGCGATCTTTGCTTCAAAAGCTGTGGTGGTGACTTTCACCTCCGCAAGCCGGGCTTCGGCGCCGGCCAGTTCTGCCTGGGTGTTGGTGAGTGTTTGCCCGGTTTCGGCGAGAGCTAGGCACTGCTGTTCGAGTGCGGCCCGGCGTGCCTGGGTTTGCTCCAACCGCTGCGTTTCGGAGGTCAGTTCGGCGTTGCGAGTGGCGAGGTCTTTCTCGAGTGCAGCGCGTTCATCCTGAAGGTGCTGCAGTGATTCTTGGGTGTGCTTATGTGAGGCGAGAGCCTCTTCATTAGCCGTGACCGCCTGCTGGTGGGATTCCTGGAGCGTGACGATGTGGGATTCGAGATCTTTGGCTGCGGCTGAGGAGCGCTGATGGTCCAGCCCAAGTGCTGCAATGGCCGCCGTGAGCGCGGCATGCTGCGCCTCTGCTTCACGGCAATGGGTGCGAGCCTGCAGGAGTTTTTCCTCTGTGCCGGTGAGGTCATGGATGTGTGCCACGATCTTGGCGCGCTGGTGGGCAAGCTCCTCCAGCTTTTTTTCCGCGGCTTTCACCTGATCAGCTCGAACCTCTGCGATCTCCCTGGTTTCTCTGCCGCGAGTTTCGAGCTCGGCGATCTGGTGGCGCAGAGTGTCTAGAACGGTTTCGTCACGCACACTCTCAGC
>JAPLUN010000220.1 GCA_026397715.1 Verrucomicrobiota bacterium | reverse complement strand
CCAACCGCCAAAACCTCCTCGTCGTTCTCGCCTTGGTCGCGCCGTTTGCCCTCATGTCCGCCAGCCCGGACAAGCCCGCCAAGGGCAAAAAAGACAAGGGCCCTTTCGTCGCAGGAAAACCCGCCTTCACCCCTGATCCGCAAACTCCGGCCTTCGATGCTGCGAAAGTGAAACCGGATCATCTTGAACCCAGCGCCTTCAAAGTGCCCGAGGGTTTGGAAATCACCGTCTGGGCCACCTCGCCGCAGTTGTTCAATCCGGCGAACATGGACATCGATCACGCGGGCCGCATCTGGGTCACGGAAGGCGTGAACTACCGCCGCCATTCCGGCCGCAGCCGCGAAGGCGACTGCGTGCGGGTGCTTCAGGACACCGATGGTGACGGCAAATGCGACAGCAGCCACGTCTTCGTACGCGAAAAGGAGCTTGAATGCCCGCTGGGCGTCGCCGTTTTCGACAACGTCATCTTTGTCTCCAACGCACCGAACATCATCAAGTACACGGATGTGAACCGCGACTTGAAATTCGATCCCGCCGTCGACAAACGCGAGATCTTCCTCAGCGGCTTTGAGCAGCCGCAGCATGACCACAGCCTCCACAGCGTGTATGCCGGACCTGATGGCCGGCTGTACTTTAGCAACGGTAACTGCGGTGCGCAGTTCAGTGACAAGAGCGGCAACACCTTCCGCATCGGCGGCGCCTACCTGAACAATACCTATACCGGGGCCAAGAGCGACGATGGCCATGTATACGTCGGCGGCTTCACCGCCAGCATTGATGAAAATGGGCACAATGCGCGCATACTCGGCTACAATTATCGGAACAGCTTTGAAGGCGTGCGCAGCAGCTACGGGGACATGTTCCTCAACGACAACGACGATCCACCCGCCTGCCGCGTGAGCCATCTCATCGAAGGCGGCAGCTTTGGCTTCTTCTCACGCGACGGCAAACGCCAGTGGCGTGCCGACAAACGCCCCGGGCAGAGCATCCCCACCGCAGAGTGGCGGCAGGAAGATCCCGGCAGCATTCCTGCTGGAGACGTCTATGGCGGCGGCGCTCCCACCGGCATGTGTTTTTATGAAAACGGCGCGCTCGGCGAAAAATGGGACGGTCTGCTGCTAAGCTGTGAAACAGGACGCAATGTGGTGTTTGGCTACCTGCCAAAACCGGACGGCGCAGGCTTCAAGCTGGAGCGCTTCGACTTCTGCACCACCAACACCACCGGCGTGTTCAAGGGCAGCGACTTCGTGGGCGGTGCCAACAACCTCTCCGACGAACGCCACACGCTTTTCCGTCCTTCGGATGTCTGCGTGGGTGCCGATGGCGCGATCTACATCAGTGACTGGTTCGACAAACGCACCGGAGGCCATCAGGACACGGATGAAACTTGCAGCGGCACGATCTACCGCATCGCGCCGAAAGGGTTCAAGCCCAAGGTTCCAAATCTCAAGCTGGATAGTGTGATCGGACAGATCGCTGCGTTGCAATCCCCTGCAACCAATGTGCGCCATGTGGCCTTCACACGTCTGAGAGCTGCCGGTGATGTGAATATTCCAGCCGTCCTCAAGCTGCGTGACCATGCGAATCCTTTCATCGCCGCGCGTGCGGTGTGGCTTTTGGCACAGCTTGGAGAACCGGGGCTTATTTCGGCAAGGATCTGGCTGGAATCTGAGGATGCCACGAAGCGTCTGGTGGCACTGCGTGCGATTCGTGCGGCCAGCAGTGATGTGATTGATATTCTCAGCAATCTGACCACTGACCTTTCACCCATGGTGCGGAGTGAGGTGGCGGTGGCGCTGAGGGACGTTCCTGCGGCGCAAAGCGTGGCAATGCTGTGCAAGCTTTCGCATCACATTGACGGTGGTGACCGCTCCCTGCTCGAGGCTTGGGGCATTGGTTGCACAGGAAAAGAAGCGGCTGTATGGACCGCGCTGAAACCTGAGGGGGCTTGGGACGATGATTTTGCGCATATCACTTGGCGGCTGCATCCCGTAGAAGCTGTGTCGGATTTGGCAAAAAGGGCCGCCAATGGCAAGCTCTCGGCGGAGCAGCGGAAACTCGCTCTCGACACGCTCGCATTCATCCCGGATGCGAGCGCGGCCAAAGCCGTCCATTGTCACACCACCAGCCATCCCCAGCAATGTGCAGCTGGATGATGTGCTCAAGCTGAAGGGCAACGCCAAAAACGGCGCGCAGCTGGTCACACGCTGCGTGATGTGCCATCAGATCAACGGCCAGGGGGTCGAGTTCGGCCCGAATCTGGAAGGCTGGGGCAGAAGCCAGCCCGTAGACATCATCGCGCAGGCGCTCATTGATCCGAGCAAGGACATCGCGCACGGCTACGATGGGCAGGAAATCGTCACAAAGGACGGCGTGACCATCCATGGCATGATCCTGACCGAAGGTGACATCATGATCATTCGGAGCATGGGCGGCCAAAATCAATACGTCGCAAAGTCACGGATCAAGAGCCGCAGGTAGCTCGATCACAGCATGATGTTGAGCGCCACGCAGCTGGGGCTGAATGCCCAGGATGTGGCTGATATCGTCGCCTATTTGCGCACTGGAAAATAATCGCGATCATTGGAACTGCGGATGCTGCGAATGCAACACTCCCCCAAGCCCCCCTTTACTGAATCATGACCTTTTTTCGCCTCGGCGTCCTCGCCGCCGCCATCAGTCTCTGCAGTTGCAGTTCCACCGCGCCCGAGCCTGCCGAGTTCAAACTTTCCGCTGAAGCCCTTGGCAGCAAGTACCCTGCCACGCGTAAAACCGGCTCTGTGCGACTCTATGCGCAGATGATTGACACCACCAAGGACGCATGGGGACGTGAAACCCATGTGGCCAGCGGCGGCGCCTTGATGGTCAAGGACACCTCGCCCCCCATCTGGGTGCTGGCGCCCGGCATCTCCATCACTCCGGAGTTCTCCGAGGCTCTTGGCAAAGCGACGGTCAAGAAGAACGATCGTCTCTACATTGGACAGAACGACTCTGCGAAGATCCGCATCGATGGCGGTGCCATCGTTCCTGAAGGCGCTGTGAGCGTCAGTAAAATTGAGGATGAAGCCGCCGCCGCAGAAGCCAAGGCCAAAGCGGAAGCCAAAGCCAGGGCCAAAGAAGAATCGAAGACCATGGCAGAGGTCCAGGCCAAAAAGGAGGCTGACGAGGCCGTGGCCAGGGCGAAAGCCGAAGCAGAGGCCAAGGCTGTGGCGGATGCTGAAGCCAAGGCGAAGGCGAAAGCGGACAAAGCCCTGGCGGATGCCGCAGTCAAAGCAAAGAAAGAGGCAGAAGCAGAGGCCAAGACGGCAGCCAGAGCCGAGGCTAAAGCGAAGGAGAAAGCCGAAGCCATGGCCAAAGCGGAGGCCAAAGAGGCAGCTGCGGCGAAAGCCCTTGCCGACAAGGCGAAGGCCCGGGAAGAAGCTGCTGCACAGGCTGCGGCGGAGAACGCCAAAGCCAAGGCGGACGCCGACATGAAAGCAGCGGCTTACGCCAAAGCCGAGAAGGCCAAGTCAGAAGCCAAAGTCCCGGCAAGGACCGCCGACGAGCCACCGGCCAAAGCCAAGACCGCCTCCGCTTCCCCGAAGAAGTCTCCCGCTGAATCCAAACCGAAGGCCAAGACCGTCACCTCATCCAAGCCCAAGGCTGTCCCGTCTACACCGCCCAAACCGGCACCGGCCATCGACCGATCCCGCCTGCTGAATCTCATGAGGGAGCCTACGGAGAGGTGAGAAGAGTCTGCATGAATTAACGGGCGCAGGAATTGCCTGCGCATCCTGAAATTGATGAACAGGTGGTAAGTCTCTCTGGATCAATTATCACCGGCATCTCAAAGCCGTTTCAACCCGCTGATGCTCTAAAATGCCCAGCGAAACGGGGCGTTGGGGATCAGTTTGGATTTCGGATACGCGGAGATGCGCACCTGGTTGTGTGAGTTGCCACTGAGGAGCCAGACGTTGGTGTCATCCTGAGCGTGCAGGAACCCAATGTGGCCGCTGCCGGCCTGATCCACGGTAAGAGGCTGCAGAATGCAGATGGCTCCATACGTCGCAGCCACAGGTCTGCCCCAACTCCACCAGTCGGAAACTCTGGCGCTGCCCCGTGGCTGGTAGCCGGAGTTCTTCACACACCAGTTCACAAAGGCGGCGCACCAGGCGGTTTCATCGTGCAGCAGGTTGCCGCTGATGCCGCAGCTCTGGAGATACTCGAGGATGCGCGGGTTGTCCGCCGCTCCCGCCCACTCCTGCACACCGACTTCCATGATGGCTATCTGCATCCAGGGCGGAGGCGCGGCAAAATCTGCGGGCGCGTTCTCAGCGGGGGCTTCGATGGGGCCGGCCGCGCCAGCGTCGTCCACGTTTACGAGCTGGCCGGGAAAGAGTACCTTCCATTTGCCGGTGCCCCATTCGACCAGATTGGGATTGGCGTCTTGGAACTGATCGAGCGTCATGCCGAAGCTTGCCGCGATTTTGGAAGGGTTGTCACCAGGGCGTACGGAGTATTGGGCCATGGGGGATCATTGCAGCAGTGAGGGGAATAGTTCAAACGGCAAAGAGATCGGGATGCGCTGATAGCGTGAGGAGTCCGAGCCCGCATTTTCACACTTACTGGGAATCTGCAAACAGAGTGTTGCAGGCGTAATGTAGATCAAAGCAGGAGGGGATAGCACCCTTCGCGGAATCGGAATTCCTCACTACATCGCCGCAGGTCAACATTGGGAGCGTGAGCAGTGCGGGTTAGCATCGCTATGAAATTTCAACCGTTAGTGAAAAACTTGCGCCGCCCTCTTCTCCATTCATCGCTTGCAACCTCCCGCCATGTGCTTCCGCGATAGTCTTGGAGATAGCGAGGCCGAGTCCATTGTGCTGAGTGCCTCGGCTGCGAGCCGCGTCTGCCCGGTAGAAACGGTCAAACAAGTGCGGCAAGTGCTGAGGGGAGATGCCGGGGCCATTGTCAGTGATGGTGAGGGTGACGAGACTGTTTTTTCGATGTGTCGTGATGGTGATGCGGTCACGGGTGTGCTCAATGGCGTTGGTGAGCAGGTTCGTGACGACCTGACCGATGCGCTGGGCATCGCCATGGCAGGGAGCGGGATCAAGATGCAGATCAAGCGTGATGTTGCGGGCTTCAGCGAGAGCCTGCACGAGATCGAGGCAGTCACTGGCGACCTCAGCGAGGTCGAGGGGCTCGCGCTTCATCGGTTCCTGCCCCGCATCAAGGCGGGCAAGCTCAAGCAGGGTGTCGATGAGCCTTTTCATGCGCTGTGCAGCACGAAGACATGCCTCAAAGGATTCGCGCTGCTCGGTGGTGAGAGGTTCGGTGGCGAGTCCGTCTTGCGCGTTCATGAGCACAGCGGCCACGGGGGTGCGCAGTTCATGCGCTGCATCAGCGGTGAAGCATGCCTGCTGCGTGAATGCCGCATCCAGCCGTGAGAAGGTAGAGTTCAGCACGTTGGCGAGCTTGCTGAGTTCATCCTCCGACGTGGCGGTGGGGATGCGCTGCGAGAGGTCACCTGTGGCGATTTTTTCTGCGGTCTCACTAATGACGGCGATAGGCTGGATCATCCGCGAGGCGATCCACCAGCCACCGAGAAGGCCAAGAGTGAGCACGGCACCTCCTGCGAGCGCGAGATACCACGCGAGTTGACGCAGTTCGGCGAGTTCGTGATTAATTGCGCGTCCCACGAGGAAACAGCGGCCCGTACCGGTGAAGTGAACCGCTTGCCGTACGTCGCCAAAGGTGAACATGAAGTTCGCTTCGCCCATGCCGTCGCGTTCCGGTTTCAACAGGCCTGCGGGAAGATTCGTGGAGCTGGCCTGCACCGCCCCATTACCATCCCACACAATGAAATGAGCGCCGCTGGCCATGATCTGATCTGTGACGCTAGCGCCGGGTCTTGGCGGCGGTCGGCGTGCTGTTTCAGTGCTTTGCGCGGGTGGCACCGCGATGCCGAGCTTCGCCACATCTCCCTGAAGTTCCTGATCCACCAGCCGCAGGCGGTTGATGGAGGCGAGGCGATGTGCGGTGATGCCGAATCCAGCGATGACCGCCATAAGCAAGACGGCATGCCATGCCTGAAGGCGCCAGCGAATGGAGCGGGTGAAAATCATGGGATGCTGTAACCGTGGCCCCGGCGTGTGGTGATGAGGTCGCGTCCGAGTTTTGTGCGCAGATTATAAATGAGCACATCCATCAGGTTTGAGAGCGTGTCGCCGCTCTCATCATAGAGATGCTCGTAAAGGGTGGTGCGCGTAACGAACTGCCCACGGTGCAGGGCGAGATACTCCAGCACATCATACTCACGCGAGGTCAGCACCACCTCTTTGTCAGAAAGCATCACCTTTCGTCCTATGGTGTCGATTTTCACGTCGCCCATCATGAGTGAGGGGGTCGCTTTTCCGGCGCTTCGACGAATGAGCGCCCGCAGCCGCGCCAGCAGTTCATCCAGTTCAAAAGGTTTC
>JAPLUN010000681.1 GCA_026397715.1 Verrucomicrobiota bacterium | reverse complement strand
CTGCTGCCCTAAGGTGGAAGTCATCTCTTACGAGACGGCGGAATTTAATGGTGCATGGCAGCAACCCACGCGCCTGTGGCATTTTTGGCGGGACATTCGAAGCATCAAGCCGGACGCATGCCTGCTCGGCAGTGATCAGGGAAGTGTGGCGCACTTTCTCGCAAGGTTCAGCGGCGCCCGGGCGGTAGTCGGGCCGCTGTCCGAGCGGGTGAAGCTGAATGCACTCCTGAACCTCCGTCTGCCCTCGGATGGTGAGGAACATGTGGCGATCCATAACTGGCGCATCGCCCAGGCACTGATCCGCCATTTGAAGCTGCCGGCTTTGCCAGAAAACATGCCCCCTCCGAACTTGAGCGCCTTTGGCAGTGAAGACCATGGATCGGTGGTGATGCATGCGGGTGCAAGCCGCGCCTACAAGCGCTGGCCGCTGGAACGCGGCATCGAGCTGGCGAACAGGCTGTCTGCCCAGCATGCGGTGACGTGGTTTGAACAGGGTGAAGCTGGGGAGGACATGCTGAAGCCGCAGGTGCGAAGAGTAAAACCGGGCTCCCTGGATGAACTTGTGCGCGTGATGGCGGGTGCGAAGCATTTCATCGGCAACAATTCGGGGCCGATGAACATCGCCTCGGCGCTCGGAGTTCCAGGTACGATCTTCAACGGTCCTTCGACCGCCAACTGGGATCCGCCCTGGCATACGGATGGTTTTGACATTCTGCGTGATCCCAAACTGGCCTGCCAGCCGTGTGACCTGCTTTCGCACCCGGTGAATTCCTGCCAGAACAAGGAGCGGCCGATGGCCTGCATGGACCGCTGGAGCGTGGACGAGGTGCATCGGAGAATCGAAACGCGGTTAGCTGCTGCTTGAGTCCGTCCACTGGCGATTGACGAACAGATGAACGTCATCGCAGGAGGTGGAGGTTTTGATGCGTTCAAAACCCTGGGTCGTGAGCTTTCTGAGAAGTGCGTCCTGCTTGGCAGACTCCGCCGCGTGAATTTCGATCACGAGATAGTGAACACGTTGAAGGCTGTCGGCGGAGTCACCGAGCAAGACTTCATACTCAGCGCCTTCGACGTCCATCTTGCAGAGATCCACAGCTCCGTCGCCGAAGCCACCATGCATGATTTCATCCAAGGTTAGCACCTCGATAATGGCATTCTCACTCGAGGCACCATTCGCCGCACCATAGATGGAGAAGCCAGTGCCACCCGCAGGAAATGAAAGGGTGAGCTCGCGCGGATGACCTCCGATGGCGACGTTCAGGAGCTTTGGCCGAAGCCCGATGTTTTGCCTGATGTTGAGAGAGAGCCGGGAATGAGTATCGCAACTGCCGTGGCAACTGCATTTCCTTGAACAGCTCCCGATACATCGGGCCCGCAATGCAGTCGCGGGTGCCGCTTTGATCACCGGCGAGATGATCGACCAAAAACTTGAGCCTGCCTTTGGCATAGATCGTCCAGCCGAGCCGCCGGCCCAGCAGTCGCTGGCAGAGCGTGAAAAACACCCGGTCGAACTGGGTGATGGCACGCAGGCCGCAGAGGGCGTTAGAGAGCCTTTGATGCATGCGATCAGGCTTTCACGGCTTCGATAAAGAGATCCGGCCGGGCCGTCATACGATCGATGGCAGGAGTTTGCGGTCCTTTGCCATGGCGAAGCTGGATGAGCACACGGCAGCAGCCATAGACCAAGGTCCCGAGCAGGGCGCGCAAACGGCCACCTAGGCCGGATGAGCAGTAATGCAAGCCGGAGACGCGGACCTCCGCAAAGCCGCAAGCCCTAAGGCACTGAGCCAGGCTGCTGGGCGTGTGGCCGGTCTCATGTGTGAAGTCACCGTAACGCGTGACGGAGGACATGGGGCTCTGCGCATTGAAGGTGATCATCCACAATTTTCCACCGGGCTTGAGCGCGTTTCTGGCGGCGGTCAGGAAGCGGATGAACTCGTCTTTGGTGAAGTGCTCGATGATGTCCTTCGCATGCAGGAGATCAAACACAGCAGTGTGTGATTCGAGAAAGGTGACGACGTTTTCTTCGACCCAGTTGCGGCCAGGATCGTTTTGCCGGGCCATGGCGAGATCTGAGGGCGAAAGATCGACACCGGTGAGATGGGTGAAACCCTTGGATGAAATCCAGGCGATCCACTCGCCTTTCCCGCAGCCGAGATCGGCGATGCTGGAACTGCGATCCGAAGGCAGGTGTGCGTAGGTCGCCTCGTATTGATCGTGCTGCATGCCGGCATCGAGCGCCTTTTGACCTTCAAAGGAGGCGGAGTAGTTGCGATAGAGGATGTCCCGATAACTGCTCATGCGGCGAGCTGATGCTGGATGAAGGCGGCCCACTGTGCGGCAACGGCTTCATGGGTGTAGAGCCTGCGGGTGCGATCGAGCTGGCTCTGGGCGATGGTGGAATCATTCATCACCGCACGAATGCGATCAGCGAGCGCAGTGGCATCGCCTTGGGGAAAAACGGCTTCTTCGTGGCCGATGACTTCGGGGATGGCACCGCTGCTGGAGCCTATGGTGGCGACGCCGCAGGCCATGGCTTCGATGAGGACATGGCCGAACTGTTCTTCCCAGCAGAGCTGCATGGTGCGCACCGGTTTGCTGGCAAGCACGAAGACATTCAGGCAGCGCAGGAAAGCGGGGATCTCGAAATGCGGACGTGGCGGCAGCAGATGCAGCCATGGCCGCGTTTGCTGCTGTTCCTTGAGCCATGATTCGAGCCTGCCGGAACCGAGGATGGCGAGATGGACGTTCTGCAAGGCATCGCAGGCTTGCAGCAGTTCATGGAGGCCTTTTTCTTCGGTCAGTCGACCGCAGTAGCCGATGATGAAAACGTCTGCGGGCAGTCCGCAGTCCTGGCGCAGTGCTGCGCGCTCGGCAGCTGTAGCCGGCTGATGATTGTCGAGATCGACACCGAGCTGCGGAGCGACGAGCACTTCCTCTGCGCGCGCGCCATACTTCTGCACGAGCTGTGACGCGGCTTGATTGCCAGCGATAATGAAGTCGGTCGTGGCAGTCATGGCCCGATAGATGGGTGCGAGCATGAATCCCTTCCAGCCGGGGCGCTCAACATTTTCCCAAGTGAACTCACCGAACAAAGCGTGAGCTTGGAACAGGGCTTTACAAAACCGTGCTTGCAAGCAGACGCGAGACCATGGTTCATTTTCGACGAGCACCACATCAAAGGGTCGCGACCGCATGACTGCGGCGAGCCCTGAGTAATGAAAGGTGGTGCTGGTTTGACCCGAGCGTGGCAGGCGGATGAGCTGGTAGTTGCGTGCAGGGGCGTCGGAGTCGTTGTCGAAATCGGACGAGGGGCGTCCAAGCACCAGGTGCTGCTCAATGGTGGAGGTGACGCAGACGAGTTCGAAATGTGCCGCGAGCGCCTGGATCTTCTTGCGATTTTCGAGCGCGGCGTAGGTGTGGCCGATGAGCAGCAGGCTGGGTCTCATGCAGGCGATGAGGCTGCGCCAAAGGCTGCTTCACAGACGGCAGAATCGGCGGCACAGGCCTCGGCGAAAATTTGTTCCCAGTCTTCACCCGCAGGCAGGATGCTGTGGCGTTTGAGGAGCAGCTGGCGTGAGTTTTCCAGAGCGGCAAGGAAATCAGGGGAGTCGCGCTGGTCTTCGATTTGATGACATGCCCGCGCCCAGGCATCAGGATCGAGATTGTGGAGCATGGACACTGGATAGTGGCACTCTGAAAAGAGCTCAGTGAGGCCCATGCTGTGATTGGCGAGCACCGGCACGCCAGCGGAGATGGCTTCCATCGCGGCAGTGAGTCCCGCAGGATTATCACAGGGAACAATGGGGAGCAGCACGATGGGAGCGGCGTGCAAATGCTCCAGGTACTCACGATGGGAGGCGTTCACAACGAGCTCAAAACGCGGATTGGCGATTTCGTCGGCAAAATGGGCTTGCAGATAATCCACACGAGCAATGCGTGTGATGGAAAGACCGCCATGCAGCAGTGGGGCTACGATGGATTCGTCACGACTGATGTTGCCAGGGAGCAAGATGCGGGTTTTTGGCACATCATCTGGAGGCTGAAACCAGCCAGTGTCGATTTTCCACGGACGTAAAATCACCCGGTGGGCACCCAATTGCTGCGCCGTGGAGGCGAACTGCTCGGATGTGATGCAGTCGAGCTGAAAGGCGGGCGAGGCATTTTGCAGGCTGGAGACGAGTCTTTGAAGCGCGGTGTCGTGGTAGGCGACACGACGAATGATTTTACCTTCAGTGGAAAACAGGCCGCAGCGGGACAGCAGAAGCAGGACCGTGTAGTGCATGCTGTTGAGGCAATAGATCATGCGCGCCCGGCGAAGGGTTCCATAGTGCTTCCAGACAAGGTGGAAAGCAGCGCTGAGGCGGCGGAGCGCACCGCCTTGTTTGCGGCTATAGTCGCATTCGAGCTGCTCATCATTCTGGAACCATGCGCCAACGAGGGCACGGCCATGGGACGGCATGGGCACTGCATCCAAGAAACGACGCGGTCTGCCGCTGTAATCGTACAGGGCGTGAGGAGCCAGGACGACCAGTTGTGACGAATCAGCCATAGGGTAGATTTCGATTGAACGGTGACGTGGCCGCATGCGCGAAGTAAGGGTGACGCATGTGGGGCGGAGGTTGTTCCGGCAGCTGCTTCTTCACCCGCAGACCCTCCTGATGTATGATGCAGGCATTCAGTCCTCCGGCGATGAACCAGCAGAAGAAATTCACCGGGAAGGTGGAGGTGACATTGCCGGCAAAGATATTGTGGACGAGGAGACCGAACAAGATGCCAACCATCCAGAGGCAGATGCTGAAGACGGGCGTGCCGCGCAGCCCGAGCACGCTGCGATGAAACGAATGCAGGGCCAACGCCGCAATAATGAGCAGGATGCCGAGCGGCAGCCAGCCTATTTCAAGCAGTAGATTGGAGATGAGATCATGGCTGGCAACCAGATGGGCCTCATGCAAATCTGCCGTGCCTTTGGTGCCGTAACCAAACATGGTCCACATGAGAGGATTGTGCGCAATGTCATGCATGCCGTCGAGGCGGTCGCAGATGGTCCAGAAGCGTGAAAACTGCACACCGATGGCGGTGCCGCCAAAATTTTCGAGCGCCCAGAGCGTGAGTTTGGTGACGGCATTGATCAGCTCCTGAGCAAAAATACAGGCGGTGACGAACATGGTGACCACGGTGGCGTAGAGAGTCGCGGTACCGCGTGCGCTGCGCAGCACCGGAAGCAGCAGGATGGGCAGCATCCAGTTGATGTTGGCAATACGCGCCATGCTGGCGATGCAAGCGACGATGAAGAGGACAAAAAGCATGAAACTCATGCCGCCCCAGGCCCGGGTGCCGGTGTCGCGATGATGGCGGCGGACCATGAGTGCAAGGCAGGCGCAGACTGCGCAAGTGGTGCCAAAGGGAGAGCTGTCCACCAAAGTGGAAAACGGGCGTGGGCGGACGTCATCGAGATGCTTGGAGAGTACGGTGAGACCGGACTGCAGGTATTCGATTTCGAAGTCACTGAGGCCGAAAATCTGCTGCTTGATGCCGTACAGAGCGACAGGGATGAAGACGATGAGGCAGTATTTGATGAAGGCGATGATCTGCGCCGGAGTGCGGAAGATGCAGGGAACCACAAAGAGCAGGAACATGTAGGCCGCACCGTCCGCGAGCTGCGTGGCGGCCGCATTGAAACCACTGCCACTGCGTAAAGCGGAGACACCGGAAACGATGAAGCCGAGGAAGCAGACGAGCAGTGAAACGAGCTTGCGCCTGTGATGCAGGCTGCCGTCGTGGAGTGAACCAACCAAAGTGCCAATGCAGATGCCAGCCAGCGTCAGCGGGCAGAGCGCGCGCACCCACAGGATGTCGTTCATTGTGACATGGCCGTCGAAGACCATCATGCGCTTGAGCAGGTCGCTGTAACCGGCATAGAGCACCATGAGATAAAGAGCCAGGCGCGGTTGGAGAACTGCGAGGATAAACGAGCCGATGGAGAGAAACTGCGCCAGTGCGCCGATGGTGTTGCCACCACCGAGCAGCACGGACAACATGACGTAGACAGCGCCGATGCCGCCGAGGAAGATGATGAAAGCCCTGCTTTGCATAAAAAAATCAGGAGTGCAGCAGCGACCGCACGCGCAGCAATGTGAAGCGCGGCAGGCCCATGAACGCACGAGTCATGAGGCCAGAGACGTTCAGGCGGAGCCAAGGTGAGAGATAGGTCCATACCACCCAGGCCAACGTGTAGGACACCAGCGTGGCCCATGCCGCGCCGACACCTCCATGCGCGGGAATCCACAGCATGTTTAGCGAGGCGTTTACTGCGACGGCTACAATGACGGAAGGGAGGTTTGCGGCCAGCTTGTCTTCCACTGTCAGAACCTGTGTGCGGGCGATGCCGATGGCATACGGAATGAAAGCCCATGCATGTACACGCAGCATTTCAGAGCTGCGGGAGAATCCACTGCCGAATGCCACGGACATCCAAGGCGAGAGGAGCAGCAGTCCGGCCGCCACGGCAAAGGCAAGCATGACGGAGGCGGAAAAGTAATCGACCACGCTTTTTTCAAAGCGTTCGGCGGTGCTCTGGCGATCCTGCATCAGTCGGGGCAGAAAAAGCGTGGCAAGTATGCCCGGCATGAAGTAGGCCATTTCAGAAACGCGCACAGCCGCACCGTAGATGCCGGCCTCTTCCGTGCCACGAAGCCACTCGATCATCATGGTATCAAGACGGAACAGCAGGATCAACGCAGCCTGGGAGGCAAGCTCTGGCCATGAACGGCTGACGAGTGCGAACGCACGTGAGAATTGAAATGCGCTCCATCTGACGCTGCCGCCACAACGATGGAAGACGAGTGCACAGAGGGAGATGAAGATCCACCCTTCAAGCGCATACGTCAGAGCAAAAAACCACAGCGGCGCCTGATACCAGATGCCAACCGCAATGCAGGCGGCGCTGATAATGAAGCCAGTAAACTGGGCGATGACGGACTGGGACACACGCCCATGAGCCTCCAGCCAGGAGAGGATTTCGGTGGCGGGATTGGTAAACAACTGCAAGCCGTAAACGACAAGCAGCAGCGTGCCTTCCGGTTTGCGCCAGCCGATCCATGCGATCAAACCAGCAAAAAGAGATGCTGAAACGATGAACCGGGCCGTGATGGTGATACCGAGCACGGCGGACTGATCTGCACCCTGCTTCAGGAGTTCGCGCACGGTGTAGCGGGCGAAGCCGAGCTCGCCGATACTCGAGAGAACTGAGACAGCTGCCATGGCGACAGCGATCTGGCCGAAGCCACTGCCGCCGAGATAACGCGCAAGTGCGCAGGTGAGCACAAAGCTCAGCGCAAGGCGTGCCACACGCAGCGTCGTCGCCAGCGAGAAGGTTTTGAGAATGTGACTGCCAGCGGCCATGAAGGACGCGAAACGCGGGCATTAAGCCGCCGCGAAGCTTTGCTCCGCGATGTCGCAGAGGAGATGCCCGATGAGGAGATGGCATTCCTGAACGCGTGCGGTGATAGCGGAGGGGGCTTTGAAGCTCAGTGTGGCTTCAGCAGCGCAATCCGCGCCTTTTTCGCCAGTGAAGGCGATGGTGACACAGCCGCGTGCATTGGCAGCTTGAAGGCCCAGAAGAACGTTTTTGCTGGTGCCGGAGGTGGAGATGCCGAGCACAACATCGCCCGGCTGGGCGAGCGCTTCGATCTGACGTGAGAAGACGGTGTCGTAGCCGAAATCGTTGCTGTGAGCCGTGAGGATCGAGGTGTCGGTGGTCAAGGCGAGACCCGCCATGGCAGGGCGGTTGATGCGATAACGCACGACGAGTTCGGCGGCGAGATGCTGCGCATCGGCGGCGCTGCCACCGTTGCCGAAGAAGATGATTTTCTTCCCGTCTTTCAAGGCGGTGAGCCAGGCGGCGGCCAGCGGAGCGATCTGATCGCTCATAGCATTCAGTTTGGCGATGGCGTCCTGATGCTCGCTGAGATGTGTTTTGAAAAGAGAGGCGAAATCGGTGCTCATTTGGATGAGAAGGCTGCCAGCAACTCGTCTGGCGTCAATGTGGCGGTGCCGAGCTTGCCAACGACGATGCCGCTGGCGTGGTTCGAGATTTCGGCAGATTCGAGCAGGCTGTGCCCGCTGGCGAGAGCGAGTGTGAGCAGGGCAATGGCGGTGTCGCCAGCGCCAGAGACATCAAAGACTTCACGAGCACGCGTCGGGATGTGATGAGGGGGCTTGCCGCGCTCAAACAGCATCATGCCCTGCTCCCCAAGGGTGACGAGGACACTGGCAACGTTCCACTTGGAGAGCAGCACGCGACCCACTTCGAGGAGTTCGTTGTTTTCGAGCGGGGCTTCGGTCAGAAGGTGGTCTTCGAGACCTGCGGCAGCAAAGGCTTCGAGACGGTTTGGCTTCACCAGTGAGACGCCCGCCCAAGGCAACGGATTGCGAGGGGAAGGGTCGACCGTGACGATGAGCTTGTGCTCGGCAGCGATCTTCGCGACCAGCTGCATGAGCTTTTCAGTCATGAAGCCCTTGCCGTAGTCTTCCAGAATGATGGCGTCGAGGTTGGGAGCCAGATCACGCAGGCGCTGCTCCACTTCGACGAGCTCGTCATCGGTGAGCGGCAGGAGTTTTTCGCGATCGACACGAACGATCTGCTGCTGGCGCGCGGAGACGCGTGCCTTCGAGATAGTGGGCAATGTGGGGTGAATGAGAAGAGGGGCCGGATCCACCTTGTCCTCGATCAGGAGAGAACGGAGCTTGTCTGCGGCCATGTCCTTGCCGACGCGGCCCATAAGATGGGTGTTCGCAGAGAAGGGCGAGATGTTGCGGGCGACGTTGGCGGCACCACCGGGATAGAATTCCTCACGGGTGACTTCGACGATGGGCACGGGTGCCTCCGGCGAAATGCGGCGAACATGTCCCCAGATGAAGTGATCGAGCATGACATCTCCCACCACGAGGATGCGGCCTTGCGCGAGGCGTTGGAGATGGTCGCGGGTGAAGGTCATTTGCTGCGGCGTGCGCGGACGGCGGCGGCGAGTTCGTCGAGCATGGCTGCTGTGGTCTCCCAGGAGACGCAGGCATCGGTGATACTCTGGCCATAGGTGAGGGGCTGGCCGGGCTTGGTGTCCTGGCGGCCTTCGACGAGATGGCTCTCAATCATCACGCCGGTGATGGCGGTGCTGCCTGCGGCGATTTGTTCAGCGATCGAGGCGGAGGCGATGGGCTGCTTGCGGTAGTCCTTGAGGCTGTTGCCGTGGCTGCAGTCCACCATAACACTGGCGGGCAGGCCACGTGCGGTGAGCTGGTCTGCGACGGTCTTGATGGAGGCCGCATCGAAGTTGGTGCGAGGCGAGCTGGCGGTGCACCTGGCTTTCGGTGGTGCGTGCCCCGATGGCTCCCCAGGCAACCACATCGGCGATGTACTGAGGGGTGATCACATCCAGGAACTCAGTACCGGCAGGAACGCCGCGCTTGGTGAGCTTGATCAGGAGATCACGTGCGCCACGCAGACCACCGTTGATGTCGAAGGAGCCGTCTAGATGAGGATCGTTGATGAAACCCTTCCAGCCGACCGTGGTGCGCGGCTTTTCAAAATAGACGCGCATCACGATCTCCAGATCGGCGGCATATTTCTCGCGTGCCTGAATGATGTGCTGGGCGTATTCGAGGGCGGACTTCGTGTCGTGGATTGAGCAGGGGCCGACAACGACGAGCAGGCGGTCATCCTTCAAGGTCAGGATGGCTTCGGCCCGTTTGCGCGAGTCTTCGATGAAGGCTGATTCCAGCTCTCCAAGACGGAACTCATGCATGAGCAGAGCTGGCTGAATGAGGGGAAGGATTTCGGCGACGCGAAGGTCGTCAGTGGGATGGGTGCGGCTCACGGCAAAAAAGGGGGGCAAAAAGCGGGCGCGCAGAATGGAGGAAACTGGCGGCGGTGGAAACCGAAAGTTCAGAGAAGATGAGAAATCTCAGTCTTGTGGCAAGCTGCCGCCCGTGGTGCCCATCACAAAGGCACCACCGCAGGTCGATGGGATTGGAGTGCGCACAGGACGCAGGCATATGAGGCAAATTGTGGGCTTCCACTCATAGCAAATATGCCAATTACGGAAATTTTGCATAGATTAGGTATTTTGGCAAAGCTAAATATCCAGC
>JAPLUN010000126.1 GCA_026397715.1 Verrucomicrobiota bacterium | reverse complement strand
CGGAAAGCCGGGTCCATAGTTCGAGGATTTTGGCCTCGGTGACGCCGCGCATGTGGCGTTCTCCGCCGTCCTCCAGATGCTCAAAGATGATATTGCCACCATGTGAAACGGAAAGGCACCACTCGGACTCGTGGGAGACAGACACGGCGCCATGCTCGGTGTCCTCGGGGCGGTCGTCCAGCTCGTGGAGAAGTGCAGGAAACGCCGACACCGACTGTGGACCGTCCATGCTGCCGTAGCGATGCGTGATGTGGAATGCCATGATTGAAGAAGTTCAAATGCGTCGCGCAAACCAATGCATGAGACCCAATCCGACCTGGCACGTCAACCGCATTGTGGGGCATCGTTTGCTGGGCAGTGGTCTTTTCGTTGTTGCCGATAAAAGGTTCGTGATCACCTCACTTCCCGCCACCCAAAATCCCCAGCACCTGCGGAATAATCTTCGCCGCAAACAACGCATGCCCGCGGTCATTCGGATGCAGGCCGCCGAGCACGCCGTTCTTCACGGCGAGGGAGCGGGCGACGGCGGGGCCGAGGTCGATGAGTGTGAGGTTTTTGTCTGAGGGATGGGTTTCCTGATGGGTGGCGACGGCGTGTTTGAGCTCTTTGGCGTAGTACTGGCCGAAGGGGATGAGGAGGATGATGTGGGCGTCGGGGGCGCTGCGGCGGAGGGCGGTGAGGCTTTGGATGATGCTGGCCTGGGTGTCGCTGGGGTTGGACTTGTGGAGGGCGTCGTTGGTGCCGTAATTGATGAGGATGAGGGCGGGCTCGTGGCCGGGCTGGCCATCGGCGCTGAGGTGGCCCTTGGCATCGAGCAGGGAGTGGTTGTTGCCGTCGATCTTGTTCCAGCGGCTGGCGGCGTCATCGTACTGTCCGCCGGTGCCGTTGGTGGAGTTTGTGATGACGTAGTAGCCGGGGACATCTCCGGGTGGGTTGTCGCCGGGATTGATCCAGCCGCTCCAGCCGCAGGCGTTGATGCAGTATTCGTAGCCCTGGGTTTGCAGCGCCTGGCCGATGAGCTGGGAGTACGGTGAAAGCTCGGTGGCGCCGATGCCTTCGGTGATGCTGTCGCCAATGATCATGGCCCATTTGGCGGCGGGTGGATTGGGCACGGGGCGGCTCTCGGCATCGAGCTGCAGGCCGGTGACGCGCAGCACATTGAGGCCGCTTTTTCCGGCGCTGCCCCAGCGCTCTTTTTGCTGCGAGGACTGCAACACGACGCAGAGCTCATGCGGCCCTGCGCGCTGGAGGTCTTCGATGACGATTTCATTCGCGCAGGGGATCTTGGATTTCCACACGCCATCGATGCAGTAGGCGATCTGCGGTCCGTTGAAGCCGGGAGGAAAGGTGGAGGTATCGAGCAGGAGTTTTCCTGTGGGTTTGGGATTGGTGGTCTCCCAGGTGACGCGGAAGTAGGCTCCGGCGTTCCATGTCTGGCGGAAGAGTTTGCCGCTTCGGCCGGCATCGCCGGTCCAGTTGCCGGGGGAGAAAAGCATGGCGGGGGAATCGACGGCGAGGGTGACCGGATCAGCGGCGTGCAGTGCGGCCAGCGGTGAGAGGAAGAGGGCGGTGAAGAGCAGGAAATGGTGCTTCATGGTGGTGGGGTGATTACGCAGCGTGGGGGTGTTTGCATGCGGGTTTTGTGGGGTGGAGGGGGGTGGATGGGGGATGGGGGCAGCCGGATGAGATACGGGGAATGGAGCGCGGACCTCCGAGTCCGCAGCGCTCCGCAAATAGGAGCAGCCCCGCGTCGTTCCTAGTGCTTGTTCTTTCTCTCCGCCGATGCGCTCATGTTTTCGGTGGTTGGTATGAAGAGACACCCGCTGAGTGAAAGCGACCTGCTGCGGGCTCGGAGGCCCCGCGCTCCAGGGGCGCTTTGGTTCGCGGTGCTGCATCTGGCTTTGCCAATGGACTTGGCTTGGGCTCTGGAAAGAGACTTCGGGGCGGCGGCGTATCTTTGCGCGCTCCGGACGCCACCGGTTTTTCGCAACCAACTTACGCCATGCTCAAAATCCTTGCTCCTGCTGATCACGCCAGTCCGCTCTGTGATGGGGTGTCGCGGCGGAATTTTCTCAAGATCGGCGGACTCGGATCGATCGGGCTTTCGTTGCCGAAGCTACTGGCGCTGGAATCGCAGGCGGGCATTGGGAGTTCGCACAAGTCGGTGATTCTCATCTATCTGGTGGGCGGGCCGCCGCATCAGGACATGTTTGACCTCAAGCCGAATGCGCCGCGGGAGATCGCGGGGCCGCACAAGCCCATCGGGACGAATGTGCCGGGCATTGAAATCTGCGAGCTCTTCCCGCGCATGGCGAAGATGATGGACAAGTTTACGGTCATCCGCTCGCTGGTGGGTGCGCAGGCGGGGCATGATGCGGCGCAGTGCTACACGGGGCATGTGCCCACGGGTGTGGCTCCGCCGGGAGGATGGCCGCAGTTTGGCAGTGTGGTGGGCAAGCTGCAGGGGGCGCTGGATCCTGCGGTGCCGCCGTTTGTCAGCATGTGCTACGACTGCACGCACGGCCCGTACAATGAGCCGGGGCCCGGCATGCTGGGCTCTGCGCACAGTGCGTTTCGGCACACGGGGCCGAGCCGGGGGGATCTGACGCTGCAAGGGATCACGTATGACCGGCTGGCGGATCGCGCGCGGCTGCTCGCCAGCATCGACCGCTTTCGCCGGGATGTGGACTCCAGCGGCCGCATGGAGGGCATGGATGCCTTCACGCAGCAGGCCATGGGTGTGCTGACTTCATCCAAGCTGGCCGATGCGCTGGATCTTTCTAAGGAGGATCCACGTATTGTGGCACGTTATGGTATGGGCGATACGGTCAAGCGGATCGATGAAAACGGCGCGCCGCGTGTGCCGCAGAGTTTTCTCACGGCACGGCGTCTGGTGGAGGCCGGGGCGCGCGTGGTCACGGTGAACTACAGCAAGTGGGACTGGCATGGCGGAGCGGGCAATGACATTTTCTCCCGCGAGCGCGAGGATTTTCCGATCTTTGACCAGGGCATCACCGCGCTCATTGAAGACCTGCACCAGCGCGGCATGGACAAGGACTGCACCGTGCTGGTGTGGGGAGAGTTTGGCCGCACGCCGATCATCAGCAAGCAGGTGGGGCGTGATCACTGGCCGCGCGTGGCCATGGCGCTGCTCGCGGGTGGTGGCATGCCGAACGGTCAGGTCATCGGCTCCACGGACCGCCTGGGTGGCGAGGCTGACAGCCGCCCGGTGACCTTCCCCGAAGTCTTTGCGACGCTGTATCGGAACCTAGGGATCGACGTGAACACCGCGACGGTGACGGATAACAAAGGGCGCCCGCATTACCTCGTGGAGAACGGCGCGCAGCCGATAAGAGAGCTGATTTGAGGTGGTGGTGGGGCTAACGCGAACGTGCCAACTCTTGGCCTGCGTGCGGCCCTTCTTCGCTAATGCTACCAAGGACAGGCAAGTTGGGTGCGACGCCGCTTTCACAGGCTGGACGGTGGGCTGAGGATGGAGAACGTTCTTTACCTCGCGAAAGCGGTAGCTCCAATGCAGGCTTGCGCCTTGCATCTGCGCGACCGCACTCCAAAAAAAGCGCTGGCGCGTGGCTTCGTACACCTAATCTCAAAGGCGCACGATGAGTGTGCTAACTGAGCGTCAATCATAACAGGCTACTTTGAACATGTTCTGTGCATGCGCGGCGTGATGGGCGATGGGGCTGGGCGTCACTCACGGGGATTGGATTCATCGGCTTTGGCGGGAGGTGTTTTTTCAAGGCGCGCGGCGTTACGGGCGAGGCGGATGAGGAAGAGGATGTTGGCGAAGAGGAGTACGATGCCGAGGCAGAAGGGCAGGGCTTTCTCCTGACCGAGCAGTGCGAGGACAATGCATGAGAGAAACTGTGAAAGAGAGCAGAGGCCATGCTGCTTGCCTTTGGCTTCGATGTGACCCGCAATGATGAGGAGCGGGGCGTACACGATGAGGATGGCGATGATTTGATTGGAGCTGAGGCTGCTCATCGCTGTGGGGGGCTGCTTCATTGAGTGGGGGCTTCACCCACCAGCGCCGATAGCAGTGAAAAACGAAGGCAAGCTATAACGAGACTGTCACTGCGAGGTAGCAAAGATTCACTTCTTACTCTCGACAAACACGGGCTTGAACATCGGCGGCCCACTCTGATCAATGCGGGTGAGTTCTCTTTTTTCCAGGTCAGCCTTCCATTTCTCGGACTTTTCTCCCGCATTGAGGGTAATGAGCACGGTGTGTGGCTCCTCCCAGGAATCCAAGGTATAACCCAGGAATTCAGGTGCTCCCGAAGTCTCGATGATGCGGACAAACTTGCGGCCGTCCTCCAGGCATTGCATGATCTGCGGCTCCGGGCAGAACTTGAATCCTCCTCGTTTAAGCTCCTGAAGAAGTATCCACTTTTGATCCGGCGACACCACTTTTTGAAGAGGCACCTCCTCGTTCCAGGTGCGCGTCACCACTTTGCCATCCTTGCGAAACTCGACCTTTTCCGGCGTCGGAGCGCTGGCCATGGCCATGAAAAACACCTCCACCTCCAGGCCGTCTTGACACTGGGTGATCCTTGTCGGTTGAGAGCGCTGCTTGCGTTCGAATTCATCACGACATCCGGCCACGCAAAAGGCGATTGCGCACGCCACCAGCAGCGGCTTCACCAAGCATCTATGCTGTTGGAGGTACGGTTTCATTTGTTGAGTTTCGGGCTTTCCTTCTTCACTGAGGCTACTCATCGCTGTGGGGGGCTGATTCTTTGAGCGGGAGCTTCACCCGCCAGCGCCGGTAGCCGAGATAGAGGAAGAGGAGCCACAACGGGACGGCCACGCCGGGGTGCCTGATGAAAACGCCAAATGAACGAGCCCATGCATCACTCTCCGGGGTGGCATGAGTGGCAAGCCACCCGATGACTGCGACGATGGCGATTCCAACACCTACTCCCACAAGCACCTGCCTGGGGGGCATAGGTCGCTTATAATCATCCGCAGGCATGGTCACGAAAGTGGCGATTTGAAACGGGAAGATGAATAGAAAAGCAAACCTGCCTTGATTGATGACAAGGAGGATGAACGCAAGGGTGATGAGCACTGCCCAAGCGATGAACTGCTTCGTGGTGATGGGGTGGAGCGTCATGGCTGGAAGGCATGGAGGGCGGAGGTTTTGTCAAGGCGCGCTGCTCTGCGGGCGGGGTGAATGAGGGGCGGCATCTTGGGGATGAGGAGTGCGATGCCGAGGTGTGGTATTATCTGATACCCGGGTTGTTATGCGCCATGGCGCGAGTGACTGACCATGACAGGAGCAGGACGACGGCGTTGGCTGCTGCTCTGAAGATGCTGGTGGGGAATTGTTCGTCAAAGCAGGAGCGGTCATGCATGTTATAAAAAGCATCCCAGCCAACGGCGCTGATCTCCAGTGCCAGCAGGAGCAGTGCAGCAAGCGAGGCCAGGGTGGCAAAGCGCAGGCTGCGAATGATGAAGGTGCTGCCTGCGAACTTTCTCCGCAGGCCCATGCTCCCGATAAGCAGCGCGAAGGGGGCGAGGGCGGTGACGAGCAGCCAGAGGAGAGCGCTCAACAAGGCGCATGGGCCGCCGGGGTAACTTGTGGCCAGCATTGAGTGTTAGACGGAAAGAGGGCGGACAGGGCTGAGCAGTTGGACCGCTGCTGCTAGATGGGTGCTGGGAGGTGTCGTGCTATTGGTCGTGAAGGCGGGGCTGCTGGACCGAGGAAGAGGTGCGATGATTTTCATGCTATGGCTACTCCTGATCTTGAAGGGCTGCTTCTTCTTGAAGGGCTGCTTCTTTGAGCGGGGGCTTTGCCCGCCAGCGCCGGTAGCCGAGATAGAGGAAGAGGAGCCACAACGGGACGGCCACGCCGGGGTGCCTGATGAAAACGCCAAATGAACGGGCCCATGCATCACTCTCCGGGGTGTGATGTGTGACGGTCCACCAGATGAATGCGGCCATGGCGGCTACTCCACCCAGAACAATGAGCGCCTGCCTGAGTGTCATAGGTTGCTTGCTGGTTTCAGGTGGCATGATCACGAAAAACGCCACCGGAAGGAGGGACAGAAAAGGAATTTTGCCCTCAGTGGCTACATACAACACGAACACCACGGTGATAAGTACTGCCCACGCGATGAACTGCTTCGTTGTGATGGGTTTGTGCGTCATGGCTGGAGGGCTTTGAATGAGGCTGCTCCGGGTATTTGGAGCAAAGCGGAACGGCTGGACGGCGGAAGAGGAAGAGAAAGAGGTGTGATGGACGGCAAAACCTCTGCAGTGAATGCGGGGTTGAAGGATCGAGGACGAGGACGAGGAGCGAGATTCGCCAATGCGGAGGCGGCGTTTTGGGCCGTTGGGTCAGTAGCGGTCGAATTCTTCGAGGGGGATGTCGGTGCTGGTGGCGTTGCCGTTGGCGGTTTTGCCTAGAGTGAGGGTTATAATGTCGGTGTAGCTGCTGGTGGTGGTGCCTTCGGTCTTGAACTGGGTTTTGTAGTCCAGAAGCGAGTCGAAGCAGACGGCGCGGCGGCCGCGTGAGAAGTCACGGCGGGTGGATTCCCAGCCGTAGCCGGAGCAGTAGAGGATCTGGTAGTTGCCGTCGGGGATGTGGTCGAAGGTGAACTTGTCGCCACTGCGCACGTAAAAGGAAGCGACGAGCTGCTTGCTGAGGATCATTTTGATGAAGACGTCTTCAGTGCGCCCGTTGTCGATGGTGAGCTTGCCTTTGCCTTCGCGGCCTTTGAGGGTGTCTTTGAGCACGGTGCCGGTGGCGAGGCGCTGATCGGTGGGGAGGTGTTCGAGGTCGGGTTCGGGTGGGGCGGGCGGTGGCGCG
>JAPLUN010000660.1 GCA_026397715.1 Verrucomicrobiota bacterium | reverse complement strand
CAAAGGAGAAAGCCGCCCACCGTCAGAACTGGGAAAAGATCTACAACGTCTTCAATGACGGCGGTCTCGTCAAAGGCAAGATCAAGAGCGTCGTCAAAGGCGGTCTCATGGTCAACGTCGGCGTCGAAGCCTTCCTCCCCGGCAGCCAGATCGACATCATCCCGCCGAAGGATCTCAACGAGTACGTCGGCAAGGTGTTCGAGTTCAAGATCGTCAAGATCAACGACGAACGCAAAAACATCGTCCTTTCCCGCCGCGAAGTCATCGAGGCAGAGCGCGCCGAACAGCGCCAGAAGTTCCTCGACGGCGTCACCCCTGGCGACAAGGTCATCGGGATCGTCAAGAACATCACCGACTTCGGTGCGTTCGTGGACCTCAACGGCATGGACGGACTGCTCCACATCACGGACATGTCCTGGGGCCGCCTCAACCATCCTTCCGAGATGCTTGGAATCGGTCAGAAGATCGAAGTCCAGATTCTCGAAGTCAATCGCGAGAAGGAGCGTGTCTCCCTCGGCCTCAAGCAGCTTCAGAACAATCCTTGGGAAAACATCGAAGCCCGTTACCCCGTCGGCCAGCGCGTGCGCGGCAAGGTCACGAAGCTCGTCGCCTACGGCGCGTTTGTGGAAGTGGAAGAAGGCGTCGAAGGCCTTGTTCACGTCTCCGAACTCTCCTGGACGAAGCGCATCGCCCGTCCTTCGGACGTTCTTACCGTCGGTCAGGAAATCGAAGCTTCCGTCCTTGGCATCAACAAGGAAGAGCGCAAGATCAGCCTCGGCGTGCGTCAGCTCGACACCAATCCTTGGGACGACATTGACGCTCGTTACCCAATCGGCACTCAGATGAAGCGTGCCGTCCGCAACCTCACCGCTTACGGTGCGTTTGTGGAGCTGGAAGAAGGCATCGACGGCATGATCCACGTGTCCGACCTCAGCTGGACCCGCAAGATCAACCATCCTTCCGAGCTCCTCAAGAAGGGCCAGGAAGTGGACGCCGTGGTTCTCGGCATCGACAAGGCCAACCAGCGCATCAGCCTGGGCATGAAGCAGCTCGACACCGATCCATGGTCCATCATCGACACCCGCTTCAAGGTGGGCGACGTCGTGAAGGGCCGCGTGGCGAAGATCGCCTCCTTCGGCGCCTTCGTCGAACTGGAAGACGACATCGACGGCCTCGTGCACATCTCGCAGATCAGCGAAGACCGCATCGAGAAGGTCAAGGACAAGCTCAATGTGGGCGACGAAGTGGAAGCACGCGTCATCAAAGTGGACAAGGTGGAGCGCCGCATCGGCCTTTCCATCAAGGCCATGAACTACAGCGAAGCCGACATCCAGAAGGAAAGCCAGGCCTTCGAAGCTCTGCGCCCAAGCACCGACCTCGTCGGTCTGGAGCAGGCCTTCAAGTTCGCCACCGAAGAGTGGCGTCCAGGCGGCCAGTAATCCGCGATCTGAGACTCAACATCCAATCAACCACGAAGGGGACGCCGCAAGGCGTCCCTTTTTCTTTGCATCCTCCTCTTCCTCATACTCCTCCTCTTCCTCCCTTGTTGGGTGGTTGAGCATTCTCACAGTCGTTACTGCTGGAAGACGAAAGGCCGTTAAAACGAAGTTCAGCGAGATGCCTGATCACAGCACTGCATCTTCGCCAACGCGGCTCATTTGACCCAGATCAGCACCGGCAGGGTCCCGGCTTTCACGCTGGTAGCGCCCGGCTTCACGCCTGCATCTGCTGCGTCACCTGGAATCAGCGGCATGCGTTCGCTGCGTAGGATCGTGGCACCGCCGAGTGCGAGCGGCAGCACCGCGTCATTCTTGCTCGCATGCCACGCAGCGAAGACGCGCGGAGCGTCGGCCTTTTCAGAGGTGAACTCGAAGAGGTAGCCGTCTTGCTCGGATTTCTGCAGCGCTCGAGTGAAGCGATAGTCGGCGAGGTGTTTGAGCATCCAGGCGACGGCGTGGTACGCAGGCTTCGGCTGGTAGTTTCGCGTGATGCCTGAGCAGGCATGAAAGGCTGGCTTGTCTTCGTCATTGAAGAAATAGAGGAAGGCTTTGTCGATGCCCATTTCGGCAAAGAGCAGGTAGCTTCGCACGATCCACATCGCCTGCTCTTCATCAGAGCAGGTGATGAACTTCGCCATGTCACCCTTCGGGTCCGGTTTCTTCGTGCTGCAATCCCAGCCGAACTCGCTCACCCACATCTCGCGCTTCGGCGCATGCGCATTCCGCCAGTCCAGCATGTCCTGAACATGGCTCAAGTATGGCACTGTCTTGTCCTCTGGAAAGCTGCGCCGCCATGTCGGCCAGCCGTCCTTGATCGCGTAGCGATGAATGCGCAGCACATCGATCAGCGGCAGGTGGGGTTCGAAAATGGCGGCTCCTTTCCAGTATCGGTCACTGCCGCCAGCCTCGGTGTTGCAGGTGGCGATCTTGAGCTTCGGATTGCCTTCACGAATGCCCTCTGCCATCGCCTGAAAAATGCGCAGATAGGTCGCATCATCAAGCAGGCCCGGCTCATTGCCGAGTTCCACCCATTCGACGAACGGATACTTGCCGCCCGGCCCGAAGTTCATCGCAAACCCCTTGGCGTAGGCGCGTGCATCGCGCTCAATGTCCTTCCAATCCTCGCGCTTGATGTCATCAAACTGCAGGCAAACGCTGATGCGCAGCCCGTGCTTGTGCCAGTCACCGTACACTTTCTCCCATGACACTCGGTTCTTCGCGAATGGCCACTCCGGCATGACCGCCGTGTCCGCGTCCAGATCCCACTTCACCGGGTGGTAATCCCGCACGATGCGGCATACCGGCGCATACAGCTCCGGTTTGAAATTCACGGTATGTCCGCACAGACCGACGAAATCACGAAACAATGGCCTCTCCACTGGCTGGGCAGCAGCTTCGGTGATGGCTCCCAGTGCAGCAAGCACCAGCGCGAAACATGGGAAAAAGGGAACCTGCATATGCTGGAGAATGCCGTGTTTGCTTTTTCCTGTCACGGTTTTATCGCCAAGGCGGATTAAACAATCTTCTGACATTTTCCATGTGGCGGTCTGCCTCGAAGAAGGCAGTTTCCAGCCATGTCCGAGGATGTTCCTTCAGCGCTTCCAGAGACACGCCGCACCTGGTTGCAGCGTGGCCTGTTGGCATTGCCTGCGGCGCTCGTCGGCTGTGCGGCTCCCGCCACCTCGGTGCTGGGTGTCTCGGCACGCAAAACGCGTGCGCAGTGGGAGTATCACAACCGTTTCCTCGCCTCGGGTGCCCGGCTGCGCTTTCGCTCTCACAGTGCCCATGGCAGGCCTTTCACAGCGGGCATGGAATACGTGTACCGTACGCACAAGCGTGATCCGCGCATTGGCTACGCGGTGAAGAATCTGGCCACAGGTCGTTACCTGGCGGAATTTCAGGCGGACAAGCTCTTCGTTGGGGGATCCATGCCGAAGCCTGCAGTAGCAGCGGTGCTGCTGGAAAAACGCCGTGGCAATCTCACCCGCGAGGAGTTTCAGAACATCGTGTATGCCTGTGATCAGAGCATCAACGCCTCTTGGTACTACCTGATGGCCCGCCTCACGAAGGCCGATGAGCAGTACTTTGAGCAGAAATACAATCTGCCCAATGTGGAGATCCTCAACAACTGGCAGTCACCGCGCTTTTACGCGGAGTTTTACGAGCGCTGCGTGAACTACCGCCTCGAGTATGGCTGCGAACTGCTGCTAGAGGCGATGCGCCGCGATCAGTACGGCCTTGGACGCTGGGTGATGCCCGCGAGCATCACTTACATCGGCGGCAAGACGGGCAACTACGGCGAATGGGATCACGAATCCCTGTTCTTTTATTATCGCAACACGCCGTACGCGATTGTGCTGTACACCCGTGGCAACTTCGCGCCTGGCAATCAGCTCGGCTGCATAATGGGCGGCCTGTTCCACGAGTATTGCGCGTGAGCGCTATTTGCCCAGAAGCTTTTCATAATAGGCAGCATCAGGTGTGGGATCATAAATCAGCTTCATTTTCTGCCGGAGCTTCTTCCAGCGTTCCGTGGTGGCATCAATGCCATAGTCCATGAAAGTGTAGTCGCCCGGATTCCACACGCGCACATAGTCTGCCTTCACGGTGGGCACACCTTCTTTTTCCTCCGTCACAGTTCCAATGATGCGCACAAGACAAAGTCGTTTGATTGCGCCTTTCGGATCCGCCGCCGACGCTCGAAAATCTCCGGCACCATAGAGCGATGCCAGCTGAATGTGAAAATCATTCAGCCCGTCGAAGTACTTGTGCTCGATCAAATAGGTGCCGCCTTCCTTCGAGGGCAGTTCACGTACGATGCCAAACCATGAGACGAGCTTGCCTTGGTACCCAGCCAATGAACCAGCCTTCTCAGCGCCAAAACTACCGCCCGTGCCTCGGTCCGGATTCTTGGCTTCGAAACCTTCCTCCACCTTCGTGGGTTCATAACCGACGGTGGCATCCTGCGTATGCGGTCGGCTCTTGGGAGAAATTTCAATCTGCTGGCCGTAACCAGAAAGCTCCGCCAGCATCAAAAGGGTAAAAACGAGGTGCACTGATTTCATGATGGATGGGTTTTATCACGAGCTGGCGGGTCTGACCAAGCTCAAACATCCACCCTCAGGCTCACCGTTCCTTCTCCGGCAATACTTCCACTTCGATGTCCCGCACTTCGAGCGAGGCCGTCGTGGCCGGAGGAGCGGGCTCCAGCCAGATATCGCGTTTGGTCCCGGACGAAAGCTTGCGCCGGATGGTGTAGTACAAGGCCGCAACTGCAGAAATGGCCAGCCCGGCCACAGCCACCGCAGCACCGACCATGAGAACCAAGGCGATGAGCCCGGCACCCACGACGGCAACCACTCCCAGCAGCAGCATGGCGGGCAGCCCACGGATTTCGAATGTCCTCGGTCTCATGGGAATAACATGCGGCCTGTCCCCGGGATGACAACCCGCATGTGGCTCCAGAAATGGAGCTGCTTTGTAGTCTCCTTGTTCGCAAAGGACGCCAGCACCTTCAGCCTTCAGGAAAGTAGATGGGCAGGCATGAGGGGCAGAGGGAGTGCGTGAAGCTGACCTCCGTGTGGGCCGAGACATAGGCCTCCAGGTCATGCCACTCTCCACTGCCATCGCGGATGTTTTTACAGGCGGCACAGATCGGCAGCAGGCCGCGCAAGGTGCTCACTTCTGCCAGCGCCTCGTCTCTTTCAGAGATGGCACGTTCGAGCTGGGCTTCGCGCATGCGCAGGGGTGTCACATCCGCCACATGAGCCCAGAATCCGCGCACCACTCCATCCTCGATATCCGGTGTGTAGGTGGCGATGCTGTCCTTGGCCCCGCCTTGAGGAAGGGGTATGTTCCTTTCAAACTGCTGGGGCTCACCGCGGAGCGCCCCCTGAATGTGGGGAAGGTTCATTGCATACAGTGGACCCAGAAGATCCTGCAGGCACATGCCCAGCATTTCCGCCGGACTTTTGCCAAACCACTCCCGATAGGCTTCATTGGAAAACAGGCACCTCTGCTCTGAATCCCAGTAGGCCACCATGGCAGAAATCTGGTTGACCGCTCTCAGAGCAAGTTGGGCGGGGGCTGCAGGTTTCAAGTCCATTCAGGGTAGCTTTGTCGATCCTCATTCCGACACTTTCATATTGAGTAATCGTTCAATATTGGACTTCTTTTTAGACATCTCACTTGGAGCAGTATTTCCCATAACACATGCCGGTTTATTTCAAACACAGGCAGATGCGCCCCATCACTTCACCACAACTCCCGCCTCGCCCACTTCCCAACCAAGGCCGCCGGCACGAATCGCCACGGCGGTGGCATTGTCCGGCCATGGGGCGCTGAGCTGGTCTTTGAAATAGGTTTCCCAGGTGATCCATTTGCCATTGATCTGCGCCTGCATCACCCACCAGCGTGTCGCGCTATTCCAGCGTGTGTCGCTGTGCTGCCAGTCAACGGTGAGCTTGCCACCAGGGACGGTTTTACCGACAACGGGTGCCGGCAGCTGCGACTGGCTGAGCCATGGCGATGCAGGCGGGATGGCATGCGTGGTATAGGCGCGCTGCTTGGTGTAGGTGCCGAGTTTGCCGAGGTCCTTGTGCAGGGAGCCAAAATTCCAGTGGAAGTGGCCGGGGGTCATTTTCAGGCCGCGCTCACGCAGCACGCTCATCTGGTGCAGGATCTCGCCGGCATTGCGGTCATCGCCGACCTTGGAAGAGTTCATGCCGGGCCAGATGTGGCGGCCCTGCGTGTTTTGCTCCAGCCACCAGTCGTAGTAGGTGATGAAGCCGAGCTTGGGCCGGTCAATGGTCCAGTAGAGCTGCGGCGTGAGGTAATCCACCCAGCCCTGCTGCAGCCATTTGCGTGAATCCGCGCCGAGATCTTCAAAGGGATCCAACCCGCCGCCGGTGCCTTCAGGAAAATTCGGCCTCCACAAACCGAAGGGGCTGATGCCAAACTTCACGTAGCGCTTCTCCGCCTTGATGCCCTCGTAGATGAGGCGCACCGTCTCATCGACATTCTGCCGCCGCCATGCCGTGAGTTCCAGCGTGCCGCCGGTCGCTTTGTACCGCGCAAACGTTTCGCTGTCGGGAAACTCGATCTTCTTCTTGGCCGAATCTGTGAGCGGATACGGATAAAAGTAATCGTCGATGTGAATGCCATCCAAATCGTAGCGGCGCGTGACGTCCATGATGACCGCGATGGCCTGAGCGCGCACCTCGGGGATGCCGGGGTCCATCCAAGTGTCCGGGCCGTATTTCATCGTCCACTCGGGATGCTTGCGCACGATGTGACCCGCGCTGGGGACCCGCTTCTCACCGGCCAAGGCACGAAAGGGATTGAACCACGCATGCAACTCCATGCCGTGCTTGTGCGCTTCCTTCACCGCAAACTCCAGCGGGTCCCACAAGGGCGAGGGTGCCACGCCCATCTGCCCCGTGAGGAAAGGCGACCAGGGTTCGATCTGCGAGGGATACATGGCATCGCCCGCCGGACGCACCTGGAAGATGAGAGCGTTCAGTCCCACGTCCGCCGCCGAGTCGATGAGCGTCTTCAACTGCTCCTTCTGCTTCGCCACCGGCAGCCCCGGCTCGCTGGGCCAGTTGATGCAATGCACCGTCGCGATCCATGAGCCGCGCAACTCACGCGCCGGCAGCGGCACACTGGTCTGGGCATGCAGCGTGACGGTGAGCAGCAGGGGGATCGGGAGCAGAAATTTCAAAAGCATGGGGCCTTCAAGAAAACGCTGCGTGATGGATGTGTCGCTGAATTTTTCCAAAGTGCGCCGTATTGATGCACCGCATGTCCCTCCGAACACTTTCCACCCTCGCCCTGGCACTCCTCCTGGCCTCCTGCTCGTCGCAGCGCTCACCGGTCGTCACCGGTGCAAAACCCACGGACCACGGAGCCATTGGCGCGACGGAAGGCCCCGCATGGAAAGACGGCTCGCTCTATTTCACCGATGGCAAGCACATCAACCGCATGGGACCGGACGGCAAAACCACCGTCTTCCGCCACAACGCCTCCAATGGCCTGCTCTTTGACCGAGAAGGCCGCCTTGTGGCCTGCGAGTCGGGTTTGCGCCGCGTCACACGCACAGAGAAAGATGGCAGCATCACGGTGATGGCGGACCGGTTTGAAGGGAAGCGCTTCAATTCGCCCAACGACCTCTGCATGGATTCAAAGGGGCGGATTTATTTCACCGACCCGAGGTATGGTTCGCGGGAGGGTATGGAGATAACAGACAAAATCCTCGGGCCCGGTATTTTAAGCCTTCCCGGCCCGTTGATGATGCAACCCCAGATCGTCGCCGACTGGAATCGTTTTCAAAACGATGAGAGTAAGCGTTTGAGTAAAAAGAATTCCAATATCAGCTCAATCGATGATCTGTTAACGAAAGGCAATGCCATGAAACCATTCCATCCTTTGGTTGAAGGCGTGTATCGCATCAACCAATGCGGCTTGCCTCCAGGTCTTTGTGGCTTTGCGTATGAAATTCAAAGCATCACTCGAGTTCTGACCGGCGGTGCCGAACGCCCCAATGGCATCCTCATCTCACCGGATGACCGCTACCTCTACATCGCCGACAACAATAACAACAACCACGGCGGCTCGCGGAAGATACTGCGCTACTCGCTCGACCAAAATGGTGAGGTCAAACCCGGCTCACGCAAAGTCATCTTCGACTGGAAAGACGGTCGCGGTCCCGATGGCTTGAAAATGGACGCCGCAGGCCGCATCTACGTGGCCGCTGGCACCAACAAGGCCACTGAGTTCGAAAACACGAGCTTCAAGGCGGGCTGCTACATCCTCTCTCCATCCGGCCGCCTACTCGACTTCATCCCTGTGGATCCGGATGAGTGCTGCAACTGCGCCTTTGGCGGCAAGGATGGCAAGACACTCTTCATCACCTCAGGCAGTCATCTGTGGAGCGTGCCGTTGCGTTGAACTGCGCCTCATTCGGACTTACCCTGTTTCATGAATCTCAATCTGCACAGCCCCATCTCGCGCCGCACGCTGCTGCGTGGCACGGGCATCACGCTCGCGCTGCCGTTTCTCGAATCGATGCTGCGCGCAGGCCAGACGGCCACCGTGCCGAGGCGCATGGTCGCCATTGAAACGAACATGGGGATCATGCCGCAGTTTTTCTTCCCGGAGAAAGGCGGGCGTGATTATGCGCTGCCGCCCTATCTGCAAAAGCTGGCACAACATCGCGAGAAAATGACGGTCTTCTCCGGCGTGAGCCTGCCCGGTGTCACCGGCGGACATGCGGCGGAGAAATGCTTTCTCACCGGCACGCCGCATCCTGATCGCGGCGGATTCCGCAACTGGGTCTCGCTGGATCAATTGGCCGCCGAGCATGTGGGCGTGGCCACGCGGCATCCTTCGCTCTCGCTCGCGATGGTCAGCGATGGTTCGCCGACACTCAGCTACACGCGCAGCGGCGCACCGATCCCCGCCGAGAAAAGTCCGAGCAAGCTCTTCCAAAAACTCTTCGTGCAAGGCAAGGCCAATGAAGTGGAGGCCAATGTGGAGGCCCTCCGCCAGGGCCGCAGCATGCTCGACTTCGTGGGCGGGCAGTCCAAACGCCTCAATCAAACGCTCACCCATGCGGACAAGCAGCGCATGGATGAGTACTTCACCTCCGTGCGTGAACTGGAGAAACGCCTGCACGCCGCCGAAGAGTGGGAATACAAGCCCAAGCCCGTGATCAAGACCGCCGCACCGGCAGACATCGACGATGCGCGCGAGTTTGTGGCGAAGACGAAGCTCATGTTTGACGTGATGAAGCTCGCGCTGGAGACCGACTCCACGCGCATCATCACGTTGTTTGTGGACACCGGCGTCATTCACAACATCACCCACCACGGCAACCGCCCCGAGGCCGTGGCGGAGCTGCGTGCGAAGGAAGAGGCCCAGTTCAGCGCGCTGAATGGCTTCCTCACCGCGCTCGACGGCACGAAGGAGGAAGGCGAGACTCTGCTGGACCGCACGCAAGTGCTCTACGGCACCCCGATGGGCAGCGCGAACTCGCACAGCAATGTGAACCTGCCCGTGCTGCTGGCCGGTGGCGGCTTCAAGCATGGTCAGCATTTGGCCTTCGACACGCAGAACAACTACCCGCTGAGCAATCTCTACCTCTCCATGCTGCATCGTCTTGGCATCGAGACGGATGAATTCTCAACCGCCAAGGGCACCATGAAGGGACTGGAGCTGGCATGATGAAGCTCCTCGCACTCGCGCTGCTCGCCTGCGGCCTGCAGGCCGCCGAACCTACCGCCGCCTTTTTCGACACGCATTGCATCGACTGCCACGACACAGACACCCACAAAGGCAATCTCGACCTCAGCGTCCTAAAGCAGAACTTCAGTGATGCCGAGAACTTCGCCAAGTGGGTGAAGATCCATGACCTCATCGAGTCCGGCGAGATGCCGCCGAAGAAAAAGACGCGTCCGCCAGCAGCGGATGTCAGCGCCGTGACCGGCTGGCTGAAGACGACACTCATCAAGGCCGAGCAACTCGACACCGCAGGCCGCACCGGCGTGCGACGCCTCACGCGTAGCGAGTACGAAAACACCGTGCGCGATCTATTCGATCTGCCCGGCATTGCCTTGCAGGCGGGACTACCTGCGGATGGTTCCGCGCATGGCTTCGACAACAACAGCGACGCCCTCGACATCTCACATGTGAATCTGGCGCGCTACATCGAGGCGGCGGACAAGACGCTGGACATGGCCATCGCCACGCGGCCCACCGCTCCCGCATCGGAGATCGTGCGCCTCTCGCTCGCGCGCAATTACGAGCCCGACATCATGCTCATGCAGGGCGATGCCATCTTGCTGCGCGACAAGAAAATCGATCCCGTCTTTCCGCCTGCGGGTGAGTACGGCCACGTGAACCAGGGCGCGCATGAGCAGCTTGGCATCTTTGACCGCATGAGCAGCGTGGGGGTCTTCCGGCATGAGGACGAATCCTGGAACGCCTACTTCCGCCACTTCGCCGCGCTTTATCCCGGCCGCTATCGCGTGCGCGCTTCGTTCTATAGCTTCCAGTGGGACCAGGGCAAAATTCTGCCTTCACGCGGCACCGAGGCCGCACGGCTTTCCGTGGTGCAGTTCAATGACAACGGCCGTGGCGGCCAGCATCCGAGCTACGTGCTGGGTTATTACGATGCACCATCCTTGGAATCGAAGGTTCATAACCTGGACGTGTGGCTGAATTTCAAAGAGACGCTCGGCTTCAATGTCGCCTCGCTCGCACCCGTCGTGCTGTATCGCGTGGGCACCTGGGGTCAGAAAGACCGCACCATGGGCTTCACCGGGCCCTGCATTGCGAATGACTGGGTGGAGATCGAAGGCCCGCTGCATGACGTGTGGCCACCGCGCAGCCACACACTGCTGTTCGGTGATCTGCCGCTCACAGAATTTAAAGGCTCACGTCCTCCGGAGCGCAAACTGCTCAAGCAGGAAGTCATCGGCACCAAGAACAAACCGGAGCCGGAGAAGGGCATCTGGACCGTGGAGCCCGCAGAACCCCTCGTCGCAGCCGACCACCTGCTCGCCCAGTTTTTGCCCAAAGCCTTCCGCCGTCCTGTCGGCGATGAGGTGCGCCAGCAATACCTCGCTCAGGTGGATGCGCGCCTCAAAGCCGGTGACTGCTTTGAAACCGCGATGCGCTGGGTGTACCGCGCGGCACTCTGCTCACCGGATTTTCTCTACCACATCGAGCCCGCAAATAAACTCGATGATCAGGCGCTCGCCGCGCGCCTCTCCTACTTCCTCTGGAACTCCGCGCCAGATGCCGAACTGCTGCAGCACCCGCGAGATTTTAATAACCAGGTCGAGCGCCTGCTCAATGATCCCAAATCCCAGCGCTTCATCGACGACTTCCTCGGCCAGTGGCTCAAGCTGCGCGCCATCGGTGCCAATGATCCCGACAAAAAACTCTACCCCGAGTTCAGCCCGTATTTGCAGGACAGCATGGTCGCTGAAACACGCGCCTACTTCCGTGAGCTCATCGAACAAAATCTGGATGCCGGTTCTCTGGTGCAGTCAGACTTTGCCATGCTCAATGAGAAACTCGCGGTGCATTACGGCATCTCCGGCGTGAGCGGTCCGAAGATTCGCCGCGTGGCACTGCCGAAGGATTGTGCGCGCGGTGGTTTCCTCACGCAGGCGGCGGTTCTGAAGGTCACGGCGAATGGTACCACCACCTCTCCAGTAGTCCGGGGCGCGTTTGTGATGGCCCGGCTGCTGGGCAAACCACCTGAGCCTCCGCCGCCGAATGTTCCCGCCGTGGAGCCGGACGTGCAGGGCGCCACCACCATCCGCGAACTGCTCGACAAACACCGCGCCGACGCGACCTGCGCTTCCTGCCATGCGAAGATCGATCCGCCGGGATTCGCGATGGAGTCCTTCGATGTCATCGGCGGTTTCCGCGACCGCTATCGCTCGCTCCATGAGAAAGGCGATCCCGCACCACGCGGCAGCATTGACCCCAAGATCGGCATCAGCTTCAAGCTCGGTCCCAAAGTGGATGCGAGCGGTCAGTTCGCTGACGAGCGCAAGTTCGGCGGCATCGCTGATTTTAAAACCATGCTCGCTGCCGACAAGCACCAGCTCCTGAGCAACCTCGCCCAGCAACTCGTCATCTACGCCACCGGCCGAGATATTGCCTTCAGTGATCGTGCTGCGTTGAACAACATCGTGGCCCGCACCGAAAAGCAGGGCGGCGGCATTCGTACCCTGCTGCATGAGATCGTCCTCAGCCCGCTTTTCCAAACCCGCTGATGAAACACCTTCTCCTCGTCCTCAGCCTCATCGCGCTGCAACTGCAGGCGGATGAATCCAAACACCGCATCATCGGCCTCAGCGAACCCTCGCGAGAGCAGGACCTACGTGAGCAGGTCAAGACCATGCCCGAGATCGAACTCGCAGCCTGCAACTTTGACACCGCCGAGGTCACCTTCCGCTACGACCCAGCGAAGCTCATGCCCGGCTACAACCCGAAGAAGCCGCCAGCGCCGGATGCCATCACCCGGCGTCTGGAAGATCTCCTGCGCGCCGCTTCCAACGGCACCTTCACGCTGGTGCCTCTGTCCACCCTTCCAGCGGACAAGCTGCAGAAAATTGAAATCCAGTGCGGCCTCCTCGACTGCAAAGGCTGCCGCTACGGCGCTTACATCGCCATCGCCAAACTCGACGGCGTCGAACGCGCCACCGTCAACGAGACCGCCCTGCTCACCGCGTGGATCGATCCCGCCAAGACCAACCGCGAGGCCCTCGAGGCCGCTTTGAAAAAAGGCCACGTTGAACTCAAGACCCTATGAAAACCGCCGTCTTCTTTTGGCTTCTTTCTGCCAGCTTGTTCGCGCAGGAACTGCCTGACATCCGCACCATACCCGCAGATCTCGAAGTGCCCGCTTTGAGCGCAGGTCCGCCGGCTGCCGGCAAGCGCGTCAAAGTGGGCCTGCACGTGCTCTACCTGCCCACCGATTGGAAACCGGGCGCAAAGATGCCCGTGATCGTCGAGCTCGCCGGCAACGGCCGTTACACCAACAAGTTCGGCGATGTCAGCACCGGCCTCCCCGAAGGCAGCAATCTCGGCTACGGCCTCTCCGCCGGTCGCGGCTTCATCTGGCTGTGCTCGCCGTATTTAAACGAAAAGGGCGACGCAATCGCGATCACCTGGTGGGGCAATCCACCGACCTATGATCCGCAGCCGACATTGAAATACCTGCGTGAAACCGTGAAGTCCGTCTGCCATGACTACGGCGGCGATGATTCAAAGGTCCTGCTCTGCGGCTTCTCTCGCGGAGCCATCGCCTGCAACTATCTGGGCCTCTACGATGACGAAACCGCCAGGCTGTGGTGCGGATTTTTTTCCTACAGCCACTACGACGGCGTCAAAACCTGGCCCTATCCCCATTCAGATCGCGAATCGGCTCTGGTCCGTCTCAAACGCCTCGGCAACCGCCCCCAGTTCATCTGCGGCGAAGGACCGAATGCCCAGGAAACGGAAGCCTACCTGCGCCCGCTTCTGCCCAAGGCCGATCTGGCCTTCGTGAGCACCGGCTTCCGCAATCACAATGATGCATGGACTCTGCGACCCAGCCCTGCCAGAGTGAAGGCAAGGGAATGGCTGCGGCGGGTGGTCGGCGCCAGCGCTCCGTAGTTCACGCCACGCGCTGCATCGCCGCCTCAGCCAGAACTTGATCTAGAACCGCGTGCGTTTTCACGATCCACTTCTCTTCCATCGGCGTGTCCCAGAGCATCTTGCGCACCTTCGCTTCATCGAGCCGATCCGTGGCGAAAAGGAATGACAGCAGCCGAATGTCTTTGGGCCGTCCGGCAAATAACTTGGCCACGGCCATGTCGTGAGGATCCAGAGCAAACACTCGCGGGCAGCCTTCCAAGGGCACCAGCCGATCCCGGAAGCCGGGTGGGAAGTTGTCGAAAGCTGCAGGAGAGATGATGTCGGCATAGTAGCCAAAGTGATCATAAAAGGAGCTCGTTTTGCCCACAGCATTGTTAAGCGCCTGGCCAAGACTTTGCTCCCAAGGTTCAAAGATTAGATCGGCATCTTTTGTCTGCTTGTATAGCTCACACTCCAAGCCCAGCTCTGGATAGGTGGCGAAGGCTGACGCTGAGCCAAAGACCACGATGGTGGTTTCCGGAGCCAGTGCGGCAGCAGAGGTAGCCAGATGTTTCAGTGCCTCGATGCGCATAAAAATTGCTTTTTTTCCTGCATGCTGAGCACGCCAGGAAAGGGATCAAAGCCCTTAAAGAACAGGGTCTCCTCATCATCCGCCCTCAAAACCCCCGCCAGCTTCTTTAAATCTGTCTGGGAACCCCTCGCAGCTTGAATGAGCGTTTCCCACCGTGAGAGATGCTCCTCCCCCCATGTGCCGCGTTTGCGCCAACGAGAGATGGTTTGCAGCGGAATCTCCAACAACTCTGGTTCCCGCTCAAACTTGTCCGCGAGGTAGCAGAAATACGCGTGTTCCAGCTTGTCGCCAGTGTCGTCGTGCTCGTGCATGGACGGAAGATAGTGGAAAGGGACAGGGCTGCCAAGGAGCACTTTAGCGATTGGCCAGGACGTTTGCCACGGCCGCGAGGATCGTTTCCACCTCCGCCAGCCGCCCGACGCCCTCATACCCGCAGGCAAGCATGCCGGAGGCGGGTTCGACGAATTGCGCACCGAAGCCGCGCAGGGTCTCCACGTTCTTCTGCGTGGCGGGGTGCTGCCACATCTTGCCGTTCATGGCGGGGGCGATCAAAATCGGCGCACGGGTGGCCAGGGCGATGGCGGAGAGGGCATCGTGGGCGAAGCCGTTTGCCATAGAAGCCAGAATATTCGCGGTAGCTGGGGCGACGAGGAGCAAATCGGCCTCGTCGGCGAGCTGAATGTGCCCGGGCTGCCAGCCCTCCTTTTCGGCAAACAAGTCGGTGATGACGGGATTTTTAGACAGCGTTCCCAGCGTGAGGGGCGTAACAAATTCCAGCGCCGATTTCGTCAGCACACATGTCACCCCATGGCCGGCCTTGGTGAGCTGGCTGGCGAGGTCCGCCGCCTTGTAAGCTGCGATGGACCCGGTGACGCCGAGGATGATGCGGGACATAAACCCACGATAAACGCTAAAATCCGCCCGCAAAGCCCTAACTACGATGGTGCTTGCCATCCTGCCCGCGAGAAAGCACATTCCCTCCCCCTACCCCAAGACTGAATGCGTTGCCCCAAATGTGGAAGCTCCCAGGATAAAGTCATCGACTCCCGCGAGGCGAGGGAGGGGCACGCCATCCGCCGCCGCCGGGAATGCATGAAGTGCGATTTCCGCTTCACGACCTATGAAATCGTGGAGCGCGAAGAACTGCGCGTGGTCAAGCGCAACGGCGCCCGCGAGAACTTCAACCGCGACAAGCTGCTGGGCGGCGTGCGCAAATCCTGCGAAAAGCGCCCCGTAAAGATGGAGCAGCTGGAGCAACTCGTGGATGACATCGCCAACGAGCTGGAAGAAGAAGGCTACCGCGAAATCCCCAGCACGGTGATCGGCGCCAAGGTGATGCGCCGTCTGGAGTCGATCGACCATGTGGCCTACGTGCGCTATGCCTCGGTGTACCGCCAGTTTGAGGACGTGGGTGAGTTCATCGACGAGATCAAGAGCCTCGGCGAGCGCCGTCCGCGCGATGGCAAGCAGCCGGAACTTTTCCGTTAATCCGCCATGAGTGAAAAGACCATTTTTCAAAAGATCATCGACCGTGAAATCCCCGCCCCGCTCGTCTATGAGGACGATCTGGTGGCCGCTTTCAACGACGTCAATCCCCAGGCTCCGATCCATGTACTGATCGTGCCGAAAAAGCTGATTCCACGGGTTGGCGAAGCCGTGGCAGAGGACCAGGCCACGCTGGGCGCACTGCTGCTCGCAGCGGGGAAAATTGCCGACAAGCTGGGCATCAAAGACCGCAGCAAAGGCTTCCGTCTGGTGATCAATCACGGCAAGGATGCAGGCGAGTCCGTCCCCCACCTGCACGTGCATCTGCTGGCAGGGCGCAGCCTGGAATGGCCTCCGGGCTGATTTTTTTGCAACTTTGGACCGTCCCGGTTGTTTTCGTTACCATCATGGAACCCCTCTCGCCCCAAGACCCCATCGCCAAGCTGCTGGCCCAAGCCCGCGCGGTCGAGGTGCGTACCAATTTCGCCCAGAACGTGGTGCGTGCCGCCCGGCAGACCCCGCAGGATCGCGGCTGGCTCGCTGCGTTGCGCACCTGGTGGGAAGATGTCTCGTTTGCGGCCCCTGCGGCCAAATGGGCTTTCGCCACGGTCACCGTGGCCACCCTCGCTTTGGCGCTCGTGATTTTCCAAACCCAGCCTTCGGCGGAGCCCCAGCTTGCCAAACAGGAAACGCCTGTGATGGCCGTGCCTGATCTGCCACTGCTCGCGGCAGCGGCGGAGACTCCCTGGGAGGCGACCTTTGACACCCAAGCTCTGCTGGCGGTGGATGACACGTCCCAGCTCACGGACAGCGAGATCGGCTTCCTGCTGTATTAACCAGTGGGTGTCGTGTGACAAAAACGTCGGAACTTGCTGACGGACGAAGTGTGCGTTGATGCCAAATGGCGTGATGGGTTCGTCTGCCACGCCATTTTGGAATGATCAGCGCAGCCGCCAGCATGGCTGGTGGGTGCTGCTGGCGCTTGCTCTCCTGCTGTATCTGCCGGGCACGTCCACGATCCCGCTGATGGACCGAGATGAGCCGCGCTTTGCCCACGCCACGGTGGAAATGATGGATCGGGATACCTGGACGATCCCCTATTTCAATGGGGCGTATCGTTTCGACAAACCGCCCCTGACCTACTGGTGGATGCGGCTGCACTACGCGCTGTTGGGTGTGAACGAGCTGGCGGCGCGGCTGCATAGCATCGTCGCCGTTTATTTGACCGCTCTCGTTGTGGCGCGCATGGCGCGGAAACTGACGCAGAATGCCAGCGTCGGCCTGCTGGCGGGCGCGGCCTGGCTCACCAGCCTGCAGTCGCTGGTGCATGGCCGGTTGTGCGTGGCGGACATGCCGATGATCCTGCTCGTGGCGCTCGCGTGCTGGGCCTTGATCGAGCTGCTGACAGAGCCAACGCTGCGGCGGCGGAACGGCTGGTTTTGGTGCCTGTGGCTGTCCCTTGGCGCTGGGTTTCTGGCCAAGGGGCCCATCGCTTGGTTGGTACCCGCGCTGGCTCTCGTGCTGTGGCGCTGGGTGTTTTGGAAGAAGCCGTTACCGTGGAGCAGGCTGCAGGCAGTGCCCGGATTGTGCCTCGCCGTGGCAATGGTGGCGGCCTGGGGCGTTCCGGCTTTGATCGAAACAAACGGTGCTTTTTGGAAGACCGGCATGGGCGAGCATGTGGTGAAGCGCGGCAAGGATGTGTTCAATGGTCGCAAGTTTGTCCCCTGCTTCTACCTCCTCACCACCTGGCTCAGTCTCTTTCCATGGATGGGTTTTGCACTCCCGGTCTGGCGCAGCCTGCGCGCCAACTGGACAGCGCAGACTTCGTTTCTAGCCGCGTGGTTTATCGCGCCGCAGGTCATCTTCTTTTTCTATGCGACGCAACTTCCACACTACGTGATGCCGGGTTATCCGGCGTTCATCGTGCTGCTGGCGCTGGCATGGCAAAACCGCAGGCAAGAACTCCCTGCCGTGGCGAAATGGCTGACGCTGGGGATGGCAGCTCTCATCGCAGTCGGCTGGATTTCTGCGATGCAGATCCAGCAAGGCAGCATCCGCGATCTCATGGGCAGCGCACTGCTGGTACTGACCTGCGTGCTGGCTGTGGGAGGTGCTGTAGCCTGCGCTGTGTGGAAACAAGGCATGACGCATCGCAATACCGGACTTGTCTGCCTGACGGTGGTGCTGACGAGCCTGAGCCTCTCACTGCTCGGTCAGCAGTTGCGAGCGACTTCCGTGCCGGTGCGTGTCGCCGAGCAGCTCGGCACGCTGCCGTCTGACATGGCACTGCATGGCTGCGGCTACACCGAGCCCAGCCTGGTGTTTTACACGAACCACACCTGGCAGTTCACGGATGATGTAAACGAGGCGAAACGGCTGCTCCAGCAATCCGGTCCTGTCGCTGTGGTGGTGCTCAAACGCGAGTGGACGCTGGACCGCTGGTTTAAAGGCCTGCTGGGCACGGCACCGAAAGGAACGGCCGCCAAGGATCACACATCGATTGTGCAAGAGCTGGAAGCCGAATCATCCGGTGTGCAGAGCCAGAAAGTCGCAGGCTTCAACGTGGCACGCTTCAGCTGGGCGGAGGTGGTGCTGGTGGTCAAAAGTAGCCATCTCGCTCCGCCGAGATGAGCTGAATGTGGTCGCGTTATAAAGCGCTCACAAGTCATCACACGGAGCAGCTCATGAACGTATGCGTTGCTCGATTACGCATCAGCCTGCCATGCACTGAGTACCTCTCGCGGAGCGAGAGGACTACTTTGCAGAACGCCGCATGCGGCGCACGGTGAGCCCAAGTGGGACACCGAAAGCGAATGCCAGCAGGATGGAAGTCAGCACATCGCTGGGATGGTGGCAGTTGTTCTGCATGCGTGACCATGCGACGCCGCCGGACACTGCCAGCAGCGGCACTCCTGCTGGTGGAAACGCAACGGCCAGTGGCACGCAGGCACCAAACGAAGTCGCCGTGTGGGCGCTGGGAAACGATTGTTTGCGCGCGCTCAAGGTGGGGCCATAAAAGCCGGGCGCCACATTGCTGCCCGGCCGCGCGCGTCCGGTGGAAACGCGGATCACATTGACCAAGCCGCCGGTGAGCACGGTGCCCATCACGGCAGCGAGAGTCAGCCGCCGGAAGAAGGGCGATCGCCTCACAAACGCAAAGCAGGTGAGCGTGACAAAGACGAACATGTTGAACCCTGCCAGATCGCCCCAATAGCTCAGCCACCGTGCGATGCTGCGAATGCGCTCGGATTCCACCGAATCTCCCACGCGCCGCACCTGCGCCAGCAAGGCGAGATCGTGTGGCATGAGCCAGACAATCAGTGCAACACTCAGCAGCACGAAGGCCAGCAGCTTCCAGCGGTTGGCCGCCAGCATGGCTTTGGCGCTGCGAAAGAGGCACACCACATCCGCCCACCAGCAGGCCAGAAGCGGGCGCGCCTGATGATCAAAACCAGCAGGCAGCCAGGAGGCCGAAGCTTCTGTGGCAAGCTCATTCCAAGACGCTGCATACGGTGGCAGCAGGCCGTGTTTTTTGTCCATCGGCGGCAATGAAAACGTGATTGGCCAAATGCCCAGCGCATGGATGGAAACAAATTCGTTGCGCTCTGATTGTGTGACGAAACAAACACACTCGCCTGCTGGCTCATTGTCACGTTTCGAGTGAAAACTTGCCCACTCCACTGCGATCATGCTCAAAGAGTCCCCACCCCGCCGTCCGGTTCAAATGTTGAAATCGGCTCATGACCTGGTTTTCCGCCATGTTCACAATTCCAACCTTATCTACAACACGGCATGGGAGGATCCGCGACTCGACCGTCAGCTGATGAAGCTCGACTCAAACAGCCGTGTGGTCATGATCACCAGCGCCGGCTGCAATGCGCTCGACTACCTGCTGGATAATCCGGCGGAGATCCACGCCGTGGACATGAACTACCGGCAGAATGCGCTGCTGGAGCTCAAGCAGGCGCTCATCCGCCAGGGCAATTTCGAAGAGCTGTTTGAGATGTTCGGTTTCGGCTCGCATGCCGAGTATGCATTTGTTTACGACCGTGTACGCAAAACGCTGTCCGAACCCGCACGGAAGTTCTGGGACAAACGCATCAGCTTCTTCAATCCCACGAGTCTGAAGAAGTCGTTCTATTACCACGGCACCTCCGGCATCGCCGCGTATGTGATGGGCAATGCGCTCTTCAAGCTGCGCCCGAACGTGAAGAACTTCGCCACCTGCCTGCTGGATGCCCGCTCCTTGGAGGAGCAGCGCGATGCGTATGAACTCTTCGAACGCGAGATCTGGGGACCATTCAGCAACTGGCTGCTGCGCCAGCCCACGCTGATGACACTGCTGGGCGTGCCGCGTCCTCAGATCAAACTGATCCAGGACTCCTATCCCGGCGGGCTCACCGATTACGTGAAGGACAAGCTGCGCCATGTGTTCACGGAGCTGCCAATCAGCGACAACTACTTCTGGCGCGTGTACATGACCGGCTCCTACACGCTGGGCTGCTGCCCGAATTATCTGAAGCAGGAAAACCAGCCCGCACTGCAGTCCCGCGTGGACCGTCTGAAGAGCTACACCACCACGCTCTCGGGTTTCCTGCGCGAGTATCCCGGCCAGTACACGCACTTCGTGCTGCTGGATCATCAAGACTGGCTCGCGGCCCATGACACCGAAGCTCTGCGGGATGAATGGGAGCTGATCCTCGCCAACAGCGCCCCCGGTGCTAAAATTCTGATGCGCTCGGCGGGTGTGAACCTCGACTTTGTGCCTGACTCGATTCGCTCACGCGTGCGCTTCTTCCCTGAACGCACCGAAGCCCTGCATCAGCTGGATCGCGTGGGCACCTATGGCAGCCTGCACTTTGCGGAGGTGCTGTGATGAGCACCACCGCAGACACATCCTCATCCGCACATCGCACCGGTGCCGCGCTGGAACGCTACTACCAGTTCCACTCACGCATCTATGATGCCACGCGCTGGAGCTTTCTGTTTGGGCGCGAGGAAGTCCTGCTGCGTGCCGCCTGTGTGACAAATCCAAAGCGCATTCTGGAGGTCGGTTGTGGCACCGGGCGCAATCTTCCAGGCCTGCGCCGGCGCTTTCCACAGGCCCACATCACGGGCGTGGATCTCTCCGAACAGATGCTGGCCATTGCCGCAAAGAAAGTGAAGGATGACAAGACCACGCTGCTGCGCCGCTCCTACTCAGCGCCGATTCATGAAGACGGGAAGCGTTTTGATCTGGTGGTGTTTTCTTACGCCTTGTCCATGTTCAATCCCGGCTGGGAAAAGGCGATCGATGCGGCGTGGGAGGATCTTGCCGAAGGCGGCTGCATCGCCGTGGTGGATTTCTCCGATTCATACTTCTCCTGGTTTCGAAACTGGATGGGCGTGAACCATGTGCGCATGGAAGGCCACCTGTGGCCGTATCTGAGCGGGAAGTTTGCACCGCTGCTCGATGAACGTTTCGCCGCCTATGGCGGGGTCTGGAACTACGGCATATTCATCGGCCGAAAACAGGCCTGAGTGTGGCGATAGTGTTTCGTGCAGTTCGGTGAACTGCTCACATTTTGGAGTGCCGCAAGCCACTTCATCTCATGACCCACATCGTACTTCTCGGTGCCGTTTTCGCGCTGTTTGCCTTCATCTATTTTCTCCGTCGCTTCAGCACTGCATGGTCGATGCGTGACTGGCGGCGCACCGAAGGCCGCGTGGTGATGGCGGAAATGCGGCGCGGAAAACAGAAAACCCCGGACGGCTGCCTGCTTTATGACCCGGTGCTGCGCTACTCCTACAACGTGGACGGGCAAACCTTTGAAGGCAGCCGTTTCACTCATCAGGCCGTGGGCAACGCGGCCGGCCGGACCACACAGTTCATCACCCGGCTCACGCAGGGCTCGGAGGTGCCGGTATATTACCATCCGCGCAATCCTGAGGAGGCCGTGGTGCAGCCGCTTGCATGGCAGGGGTCAGCGATGGCCGCTCTTATATGTGCGTTGTTGCTGATCATGCTGGCCGCCATACTCTGGTTCGCGTGAAAAGCCTGACACCTGCCTCCATCAACGAATGCGCAACGCATGAGTTGCGAGGCTCCATGGCCGGAATGTGGGCGGGACAAATCGCCGTGACCGGCTTTGTGGCGGGTCATTCCTGCCTGCCCAATATTTGGGTGCATCTCGGGTGGTTGTTGATCGCAGGATTGCCTGCACTGGCATTGACAGACTGGACGCCTCACCTCAGGCGCTGGCAGGCGGATGCCGGCGCGCTTTCAGTCATCGCATTCCTGCTATGGATGACGCTGCGCTCCTGCGTCCAGATCCCCTTCGTGCCAGACCGCACTTTGGATGAAATCATGCGTGGCATCGGCGGCGTCAGCCTGCTGGTGATGTTCTGCGCGCTCGTCTGGCAGCAGGCGCTAAGCCGTGAATCCCTGCAAGCCTTGGGCTGGGTGACGGGCATGACGAGTGCTCTTGCCGCGTTGATCAGCATCGTGCTTTTGTACTTCGTGCTTCCCCAGCATGCGGCAGGAGAGCGCCTCATGAACCTGCTTGTGCACGGAGGTCTCAATCCAGTCTGCACGGGATTGATCTTCGGCTTCGCCGCGCTGTGGCTCGCGGCATTGATGGACCATGAAGCCGCGCCTCTACCGCGCCGGATCGTCTGGTTCGCCATCGCGCTGCTGCATTTCGCGGCGTTTCTCTCCGGCAGTCGTGGCGCCATGCTGGCCATGGCATGCGGCCACGCGGTGCTGCTGTCCGCACGCGGCTGGCGGCGTGGCAGGATGGCGCTCTGTGTGTTTCTGCTAACGGGAGTAATCTATTTCACCAGCGCCCCTTTGTTTGCACACTTGGCGCAATGGCGTTCTGAACTGGCAGCTGTCACCACCTCCGCTCCAGGCATCACCCATCATTTCCAAAAGGTGGTCGAGCGTGGCGACAACAGCCGCCTCGACATCTACCGCGCCGGCTTGCATGCCATGGACAACCTCTGGCTCGGCACGGGTCAGTGGGGCGTGTGCGGAATCTGGCAATGCGAGCTGCAGGCCAAAGCTGACATCTACATGATGTCTCACCTCCACAGCGCCTTCCTGGCCACCTTCGTACACGGTGGAGTCATCGGTGCAGTATTGCTGATGATGGCGCTCGGCTTCGGTGTCAAGCGTGCGCATCGACTGGCTGTTCAAGGCGATGCCACCTGGATCGCCCTGCTGGCCTTTGGCTGCGGCGGGCTGCTGTTTGACGGCGAATCCCTGGCCTCGCTGGCAACAGCGCCTCGTTTTGAAGGACTGCTTTTCTGGCTGCCGCTGACCGTCGCGCTGGCGCGTGGATTGCCTACTTCACGACCTGCAAATTCTTGAAGCCAGCCTCACCATCGAACACGATCATGTTAAGCTGTTCTTTGGCCTCAGCGATCACGGGGTGTTTGCCTGTCGCCGTGACTCCTGCGATTTGAGCGGTCACCTGATCTCCTTTGAAGGTGATGCGCAGTGTCTGCCAGTCTTCGGCATTGAGCTTGATCTTCTGCCGGGCCAGCGGCTCGGTCTGCTTCTTGTCCTGACCTTGGTCGGGATTTTTGGTGATCTCCAGCACCGTGCTGCTGACGACGATGCGAAAGGAATGTTTGCCCGCGGTGTGAATGCGCAGCGAATGCCGCCCTGCGGTGTGCAGCTTCATCTCATACTGCAATGTGCCATCCGTGATCAGCAGCGGGCCGGTCAATGTAGCCCCCTGTTCCTCAGTTTTTGGCGCGGGGTTCCAGATGGCGTCATCATGCACCTGCCAGATGCCACGCGTCATGATCCACGGCTTGACCGGCAGTGCTTTGAAATCCTGCGCCAGCACCAGGCTTCCCGATAAAGCAGGAAGTGCCGCCTGCGGCTTTTTCTCGACGATGGGCGGCAGTTCGCGGCTGTAGCCGCCATCACGGTAGCGATTCACCAGCGCGCTCAGTTCCTTCACCACCTCAGGATTCTGCGCGCTGACATCCGTCGTCTCCGCAGGATCATCCTTCACGTTATAGAGCTGCGGTTTGAACTGGGTGGCGTGTGCTTTGCGTGCTCCGAGTTTGATGTCGCTGACAGGAATCCCTTCGATCCATTTCCAGGGCCCTTTGCGAATCGCGAAGACGCCATCGGAGCTGTGGATGAACATGTGATCGCGTGTGGAGGCGGCGTCCTGGATGCCGAGGAAGGCCGGCAGCGCGTTGTAGCTGTCTTCTGCAGCGGTGGCAGCGGCGGGCAGTTTGTCACCGACGATGGCCGCCGTGGTGGCCAGGATGTCGGCAAGGCTGATCATGTCGCTGCACTCCGTACCCGCAGGGATCTTCGCGGGCCAGCGGGTGATGAAGGGCACTTTGAAGCCGCCTTCCCAGACATCGTGTTTGCCGCCGCGCAGACCGGCATTCACTTTGAGCCCGGCTTTGAAAGCCTGCGTCTGCACGGTTTCACGCGTGGGAGTGTACACGCCGCCGTTGTCGCTGGTGAAAATGACGAGCGTGTCCTGCGCGATGCCCTTGTCATCCAGCGCCTTTAAAACACGGCCCACGCTGCGGTCGAGTTCGAGTATCCAGTCGCCGTAAGGTCCGGCCTTGCTTTGTCCTGCGAGGTCCTTCTCGGGTGTGACGGGATTGTGGACTGCGACGGGCGTGTAGTAGAGAAAGAACGGCGTGCCCTTCTTCTGCTGCGTGATCCACTCGGCCGCCTTGGTGGTGAGCAGCGGCATGACGCGGTCATTCACACGGCGTGGCGCATCGAGATCAAGGATGGTCGCCTTGCCGCCTTCCGTGTCTTCGGAGCCGTAGGTGGCTTTGAAATTCGGATCGTCAGAATCGGGACCGTGCAGTTTCATGCCAGCAGGAATTTTGCCGCTGCGCAGGCCGTAAACGAAGCGGTTCTCCACAAACACGCCGGTGAGATCGCCATGATTGCTCGGCACGCCGAAATGGTAGTCGAAGCCGATGTCCAGCGGGCCCGGAGAGAGCTCTGCAGTGTAGTCCGTGCGCCATTTCAGCGAGCCATCATCCGTGCCATAGCCCAGATGCCATTTACCGATCGCGGCGGTTTGATAACCATGCTTTTTGAGCAGCGAGGCCATGTTCAGCCGCGTCGTCTCGATGTGCAGCGGAGAAAACGTGCCCAGCACCTCATGCGTGAGGGAGGTGCGCCAGCAGTAGCGCCCCGTCATCACCGAATATCGAGTGGGCGAACAGACGGAAGAAGTGGTGTTCGCATCCGTGAAACGCCGCCCTTCCTTGGCGAGGCGATCAATGTTCGGCGTCTTCACCAGACTGCCATCCGCACCATAGCACCCGGCGCTGCCGTAGCCGTAGTCGTCCGCCAGAATGATGACGATGTTCGGCGTGTCGGCGGCGAAGGCGGCTGAGGCAAAGAGAGCGAGAAGGGGTAGAAAACGCATGGCCCGTTGACGAAGGGGATGCTGGCTGACTTTCATCAAGTTGCGCCTTTCCCATTGCGACGGCTCCGGCACGCTTCACAGTAGTCGCAGCCATGCCACGCCGCGCCCTCTTCTCATTTTTGTTCTGCCTTGCCAGCCTGTTCATCACTGGCTGCGAAACCACCGGCCTCTCTCCCCAGCAGGCTGCGGCGGTGGAGGCACGCCACCGCCAGATCGCCATGGAGCCGCGCGGGGATTACTACATCGGCCGCCGGTTCTACATCAATCACACGCATCTCTGGGGTTATGTGCGCAGTCCGGGGCAGACCTGGGAGTCCTCAAAGCTCGTCATCATGAACGAGCGCTACCAGAAGATCCCCTACCGCCTGCCTGAAGCGCCGACCGATGGCGGCTACGCCTATGGGGACGACCACAATGCCGAGTACACCCTCTATGGCCGCTTCACGGGCCGCAAGGTGTTTGACCCCAACAGCAACCTGGTGCTGCCGGAATTTGAACTTCGCCGCTGGGAAGTCCGCAATGAAAGCCCCGGCTGGCTCTTCAAGCCCAACGAAAGATTCAACGGTTCCCAGCTCCTGCGCTCTGAACCCGGCTCGACGCCCTAAAGGTGTCCCCGCGCCATCCTCTGGATCAATGACGCCGTTTGGGCAGATCACTGCCATTCCGTCATTTCATCCTTCATAATTCATTCTTCATCCTTCTCTTTCCATGCCCACGACCGACCTGATCGCCGATCTCGAATGGCGCGGCCTGCTCAAGCAGTGCAGCGACCTCGAAGCCCTCAAGGAAGCCCTCAAGACGCAGCAGACCTTCTATTGCGGTTTTGACCCCACCGCGGACAGCCTGCACATCGGCAACCTGCTCCCGCTCATGGCGCTGCGGCGTGTGCAGGAGCACGGGCACAAGGCCATCGCTATCGTCGGTGGCGGCACTGGCTTGATCGGTGACCCCAGCGGCAAGGCGAACGAGCGCACGCTCAACACGCCGGAGACCGTCGCTGAATTTGTGAAGCGCATCGAGGTGCAGATCCGCAGCATCCTCGTCCCTGAACAGACCATCATCGAAGACAACGCCTCGTGGATCTGCAAGCTCAGCGCCGTGGAGCTGCTGCGCGACATTGGCAAAAATTTCACCATCGCATGGATGCTGGCGAAGGAATCCGTCAGCGCCCGACTCGAAAGCGGCATCTCGTTCACCGAGTTCACCTACATGATCCTGCAGTCCTACGACTTCGTGGTGCTCAATGAGCGCCACGGCTGCACGGTGCAGATCGGCGGCAGCGACCAGTGGGGCAACATGACCGCCGGCATCGACCTCGTGCGCAAAATGCGCGGCCAGCAGACCTACGTGGTCACCTTCCCCCTCATCACCACGAGCTCCGGCAAAAAGTTCGGCAAATCCGAAGCCGGTGCCATCTGGATGGATGCCACCAAGACCAGCCCGTATGCCTTCTACCAGTTCTGGGTGAACTCCGAAGACCCGGACGTACCGCGCTTTCTGCGCCAGTTCACGCTGCTCTCACACGAAGAGATCGAAGCCATCGAGGCCGAGCACAATGCGAATCCCGGACAGCGCAGCGGCCACAAGCGCCTCGCCGCCGAAGTCACCCGCATGGTGCACGGTGAGGAGGAGCTGCAAAAAGTCATCCTCGCCTCCCAGGCCCTCTTTGGCGGTGCCGATCTCGCCACTGCCGATGTCAGCACCCTCATCGAAGCCACCGCTTCTGCACCGAGCACCGAAGTCGAACTCGCCAACATCCCACAGATCGCCGACCTCCTCGTCACCCTCGGCCTCGCCACCTCCAAAGGCGACGCCGGTCGCCTCATGAAAGGCGGCGGCTTCTACATCAACAACGCCCAAGTACCAGCCGGAGAAGTGCCCGTGCTCACCGCCGAAAACTTCCTCGGCGGCCGCCTCTGCATCCTCCGCAAAGGCAAAAAGAGCTATGCTACCGTGCGTGTGGCGGGGGTGTGAGTTTAGCAAAGCAGTCGCTCGCGACATGCCATCTCTACTTCTATGAAGCGAATCATCTTGCTCTTGTTCGCAGGCTTCATCATGCCTGCATCTGCAGAAGTCATCGACGCCGATCTCCTCATCGTCGGCGGCAATGAATCCGCCTGCGCAGCAGCAGTGCAGGCCGCACGTCTCGGAGTAAAAAAGATCGTCCTCGTCAATGACATCGACTGGCTCGGCGGACAGTTCAGTGCAGAAGGCGTGGGATGTCCGGATGAGTGGACCGGTGTGAATAGCCGTCGCGTGAACTTCCCACGCAGCGGCATCTACAGCGAAGTCATCAACCGCATCCGCGCGCACAACTCACAGACCTATGGCATCCCATCTCCCGGCAATTCCTACTGCGGCACCGAAACCATCGAGCCCGCAGCGGCGGCCAAAATTTTCGAAGAACTCGTGAAACCCTACGTCGATGCCGGAGTGCTGCGCATCGAGCGCGGCTGGCAGCCGCACAAGGTGACCGTCGAAAAGAACCAAGTCACCGGCTGCCTCTTCGTTCGTCGTGCGGGCTTTAGCCCGTCTGGCACACTCACAGTCCAAGCCCGACTCACCCTCGACTCCTCCGACTGGGGCGATGTCATCCGCCTCAGCGGTGCCAAATACGGCGCAGGCCCGGATCTAAAATCCCGCTTTGGCGAAGCCAGTGCCCCAGCCGCTTTTGATGACGCAGGCCAGCAGGAGATGAATCCGCTCTCCTGGTGCGTCGTGCTGCGCGAAGCGGGAAAAAACAGCACTATCCCCAAACCCGCGAGCTACGACGCACGCTCCTTTGCGCAGCTCGATAAAACACCGCCATGGGTGGACAGCGACATGAGCACAGGCCCCTACAGCCAGTCAGGCTGGAGTGTTTACACGCACCGGCGCCTGGTGGACCGCTGGCACAATGGTTTCGCCACCGGCACCGAGGCGACGTTTTTGAACTGGCCCGTGCAGGATTATCCACTCTGTCAGCTTCCGCAGCGCGTGGTGGATGCACTGGAAAAAACCGAAGTAGGCGCATCGAAGAAAAACATCGTCGATCTCTCGCCTGCGCAGCGGCAGATCATTTTCGATGACGCCAAGCAGCACACACTGGGCTTGCTCTACCACCTGCAAACGGCGGTGCATGATCGAGTGGGAGATTTCGCCCAGACGTTCCGCAACATGAAACTCACCACCGAGTTCGGCACATCGGACCTGCTGCCGCCGAAGCCCTACGTGCGTGAAGGCCTGCGCCTCGAAGCACTCTACATGCTGCGTGAGCAGGACATCCGCGCTGAAACACGCGAGCCCAAGTGGGCAAAGATAATGGTACCCGATGGCCTCTTCGGCTTTCAGTTCAACATCGACTTCCATCCTACCCGCCGACGTTTCCTCAGCGAAGATCGCAACGGGCCATGGCTGTACGTGCAGACACCTTCACGCGGCTGGCACACGGACACTGATCGCGCGATGTTTCCGCTGCGCGGCCTCGTGCCGGTGCAGATGAACGGACTGCTCGGCTGCTCCAAGAACATCGGCGTCAGCAGCGTGGTGCAGAGTGCGCTGCGCCTGCACGGCCAGATGATGCACGTCGGTCAGGCCAGCGCCACACTGGCATGGCTTTGCCTGCGCGATGGTGTCCAGCCCCGTGAGGCAGCAGCCTCACAGAAAAACTGGCGTGAGATTCAGCTTCGCCTCGTGCGCGGCACCGGCGGTCCCGGCGTGCTGCTCTGGCCCTGGCAGGATCTGCCCACCGACGCCTCACATTTTGAAGCCGCCAACATGCTGGCGGTGCGCAGCATCTGGCCAGCGGAAGCGGGCAGCGTCTTCTTCAATGCGGAGCACCCCATGACGCGCCGCGAGCTCGCCCGCGTACTGGCCCGGGTCATCCGCGCCAGAGCGAGTGCACCGGAGTGGAAAGTCGCTGCAACGCCGCGCTTCACCGATGTCGGCCGGGACGATGCGGATCGTGCGGCCATCGAGTCACTTTGCAGCTGGGGCATCGTGACAAAAGACACAACCTTCAACCCCGACCAGAAGGCCGATTGGTCCACGCTCTATCGCTGGGCCACCGCTTTGCAGCTGCCCGTGGATCCCGGTCTCTTCAGCAAAGACGTTGCGCAGCGTCCGCTCACACGCGCCGATGCAGCGGTGCAGCTCTGGCACGCGCTGCGCCAGCAGGGCGAATGGCTCAATGACGACGATGCCTGGCTGCAACCTGACAACGATCACGATGAGGACGCACGCAAAGATCTCGATGATCCGCTACCCTTTGACAGCAACAACAACGCTGTGCCGGATCGGCTGGAGTACCTGCCTTAACCTTCAGGCCTCTTTGCGCTGCGCCCACTTTTTGCCCGAGGCGAGGGCGCGGAGTGTTTCGCCCAGACGGCGCTGGAGGGTTGCTTCCTGCTTCGCGGTGCTGATCCACACCTTGTATTCGCGCTGGCAGGAAATGCTCATGGCCTTGAATCCCGCAGCCGCAGCCGGGTGTTGCTTCAGCCCCTTGGCGAGCGCCGCAGGCATCGGCCATTCGGCGCGTTGTTTGGGCGTTGGTGGCTTGGCGGATTCATCGGCATCCAGCGCCACAGCGGCGTGCAGCAGTCGCTGAAAGGCCTTCGCATTCAGTTTCTCCAACTGGGTGACCCGAATCGTCTGGATGTTTGTGTTGGCCTCGCCGCCTTCAAACAAATTCGTGATCTCACGCAGTTCCGTGCCGCGAAAGAAAGTGATGCCGAGGTGCTTCTTGCACGCACTGAGTCCGCAGATGTTTTTCCTCCCACTAAAACACAGCACGTTCCATTTGATGGACTCCGTCAAGTCCGGCTCCCAGCGCTGAATCCACCCGCGCACCTGCCGCGCCATGGCCTGCGAAAACTCCGGCGCGAGATCGAGCCAGGTTTCGGGATCACGGGTGGAGGTGCGTGCGCAGTCCATGCATGCAGAACTCAGCTCACCGGCTTGAGCACGACCTTGTTCACGTCCAGCACCGCGCTCTTGGCTTTCGACACCGGATCAATCACCAGGCGCATCTTGCCAGCCTTTTTGATCTCCACTTCACCCACCTGCTCTTCAGACCACTTCTGGAAGCCAACTTCGCTGCCTTCATTGCCGGTGCCGCAGCCGTGCACCACGGTCACTTTGTAGCGGCCCGGTTTGGTCACTTCGAAATCCCACTCGGCGAAGTCGTCCTCGCTCGTCCAGAAGCCGAGGCAGTTTTTCTCGGACTTCGGTTCAAAGCGCATGTTTTCAGACCACGTGGTGGCGCTGCTGGCTTCGAGCACGATGCTGCCATCCGCAGCCTGCACCGGCGCGGGGCCTTCAGGCGCAGGCACAAAGGCCACTTCATGAATTTCAAATCCTGGCTCATTGCCGGTGGCGGCGGCATAGAGGGAAAAGGGATACATGGTGGACTTTTCCACATACACCGTCCCATAAACGACCTTCTTGGGCTGGCTGGTGGCCATGAGCGTCTTTTTCAGCGGCTGCTGGGCGAAGCGGAACTGCGTGCCCAGCGTGGCATTTCTGAGCGTGTAGGTCAAGCGCACCTCGTAGCGGCCCCAGCGCTTGGCGTTGAAACTGGTGCAGTCGTACTGATCCCAATGCTGCTGGGAGGTGTGCTTGATGTCCTTGGGCTCGATGACGATCACACCCCGGGTCGGTTCATTGACGCGCAGAACGGGCTCATCACTGCCGAAGCCGTTCAGATCCACGGGTGTGGCGGCAAACACCGGATCTGCGGGTTTGACGGGCGCCGGGGCTGGAGCGGGAACAGGAGCCGGTGCGGCGGGCTTGGCTGCCACAGGTGCCGGCGCAGGCGTCGGCGTGGCGGCGGACTGCTCTTGCTTGCCACAGGAATTGCGGACTGCTCTTGCTTGCCACATGAATTGAGAGCGAGAAGCAGCGCAAGTGAGCCGGCGGCATGGGAAAGAGTGTGGCGTGTCATGGTTGTCGGGGGGATCATAAAGGCGACCCTTCCTTTCAACTTAGATCATTTTGCCCTGCACCGCAAATCGCAAAACAACAGGTTCAAAACAGAAACGCACGGGGACTTTCGTCCCCGTGCGTAACCAACTTAACTTCTGACTCAACCTGACAAAAACTCGAACTTAGAAGCGGATGCTCATGTCCATGGTGAAGCGGGTGTTGGCCAGGCCGTAGGGCTTCACCACCGCCATTTCATAGGCAAAACCGATATCGACATTCGGCTGAATGCGTGAGCGGAAACCAAGGCCCAGCATGCCCTGAGTGGCACCGCGGGCATTGCCTGCGCCGAAGTTGATCACATCATAGCCGTTGCTGCGCAGGCCGGGGATGTTGGAGGCGTTGTTGAGCGTGGTCCAGAAGTTCGCGGTGGCGAAGGGAATGAACCATTTGCTGACGTAGTAGTCCACCATCAGGCTGTAATGAGCCATGGTGTTCTGCTCGGCACGCAGCATCGGGATGAGTGCGCCGACATTGCCTGTGATGTGCAGATCGCCGTAGCCCTTCGCAAAGGAGATGAAGGGATTGAACTGGCCTGAACCACGACCATTGAACACCTTGTTGTCACCGGTCGGGAGCTGGAACGTGAAGCCCGGGGTGAGGATGAACTGATTCTGCACGTCATTGATCAGCGCGTACTTGAAGCCGGCGGCCAGATCCATCCAGCCGCTGCCCTTCACTCCGGTGCCATTGATGTTCAGATAACCGTCCTGCGTCGCGATGAAGGCGAGGCGATCCGTGATCGCATAACGGAACTGGATGGCTCCCACCCGTGCACTGCCGCGACCCGTGACGAACTGGTTGTCGAAGTTGTGATAAATGAAAATCGGGCGGATTTCGGAGCGGATCACCGGATCTTCGAAGTACATCGGATTCGTGACCGGGGAGATGGTGTTCACCTTCCAGTCAAACGGATCGGGTGCGGGGTTCTTCGCAGCCACGGGCGTGCCCGCGGTGGCGGTTGAAAATGACACGGTTGCTACGACGCTGAGGCTCAGCGCAAGCAACCACCGATTTTGGGAGTGTGGTTTAGGGTCCATGCCACATATAAAGCATGAATACGTTTGCTTTGATCCGCGTGGATTGGCATCCAGTGAGCAAGTCATGCGATGATTATGAGAAGATTATGAGACGCAATCTCTCAACGCCTCCAGCAGTCGCAAAACAGCAAACCTAAAACGAACTCACGCCGCTGCCACCGCGTGAATCCGGCAGCACTTAAATAGGGCGCCACATTGACCAGTTCATGGGCCGGTAGTCGCGTCACGCAGCGAAAAAACGCATACAAAACCCCCACGATCACGCGGCTGCACACACGCCTCAGGCCTGCGGGCGCGATTTGAAAATCTGCGTGCAGCCAATGCGCATTAGCTGTGGCGGCACTGGCAATGGTGGGCACGAGGTGTTGCAGTTGGTCCACACGAAAGCAGTCGAGAAAAAAGCAGGTCACAAGGAGATCAAATACCGCCGTGGGGGGCTTCCACGTCAGCGCATCCGCATGGATGAACTCCACCTTCGCACATTCCAGTCCTGAACGCTGTAGCCGCGCACGTGCGAGATTGATCATCACCACACTGGCCTCCACCACAGTCACACGCGCATCCGGAAAGCGACGGAGCAACTCAACGAGAAAGCGCCCGTTGCCCTCGCCATAGACCAGCACCTGCTGCGGCGCTGGAATCGCCCCCAGCAACGCCGTACGGCAGCGCTGCAACTGCCCGGCGGCACACAGCGCCTCCATCCAGCGGTAATGCGGGGCCAGCAGATCAAAACTCATGCAGCAGTCAAAGCCACGGACCCCGCGATTCGCAACCTTCTCTGATTCCTTCCTTTCCTGCGCACCGTTCCCGGCTTCAATCCGCCATCACATGAAACTCACCTCCTGGAACGTCAACGGCATCCGTGCCTCACTCGGCAAAGGCCTCCGCGAATACATGCTCGAAGGCGATGCGGATGTCATCTGCCTGCAGGAAACCAAAGCGCAGCAGGAGCAGGTGGATCTCGATTGGTTCAGCGGCTACCAAGCCGTTTGGAACAGCGCGGTGAAGAAAGGCTATTCCGGCACGCTCATCCTCAGCCGCGTGCCCTTCAAGACGAACACACTGGGCTTCGGCATCGACGAACATGATCGCGAGGGCCGGTTGATCACCGTCGAGTTTCCGGATTTCTTCCTCGTGAATGTGTACACGCCGAACTCACAGGCCGAACTCGCACGCCTCAGCTACCGCCTCTCCTGGGATGACGCCTATCGCGCACACTTGAAGAAGCTGGAGAAAACAAAGCCCGTCATCGCCTGCGGCGACCTCAACTGCGCGCATCAGGAGATCGATCTCGCGAATCCGAAATCCAACCGCATGAACCCCGGTTTCAGTGATGACGAACGCGCCAGCTTCACCAAGCACCTCGACGCCGGCTTCCTCGATGTCTTCCGTCAGTTCGATCCCAACCCCGGCCGCTACACCTGGTGGACCCAGCGCACGCCCGATGCCCGTGCGAAGAACATCGGGTGGCGTCTGGATTACTGGCTCGCCTCGGAGAAGCTGAAACCCGCGCTGAAGTCATGCACGATCCGTGATGACGTGATGGGCAGTGACCACTGTCCGGTGGAGCTGGTGGTGGGGCTGGGCACCTTCCGCCCGATCACCGCCGAGCGCGTCGAGGACCACCCGATGCACGCGGAGCGCTACCGGATCCCGGCCTCCACCTTGGAGCTGCTCGCCGAGCCGGCCGGGCAGGTGGTGGC
>JAPLUN010000064.1 GCA_026397715.1 Verrucomicrobiota bacterium | reverse complement strand
GCGGCGGTCGAGGAAGATCGTCACCTCAGGGCCGGTCGCACCGGCTTCCTGGATGTCGATCTTGGTCCATGCCAACTCCGGCCGGGATCTGCCCAGCAAGCGGAATGCATTGCCGGTCACTTCAAGGCCGATGGTGTGATGCTTATCCTCCCCGAGTGGCAGTCGCTGCACTGCCACCATCACTTCATCCACGGCCTCCGGGTTGATGGAGATCGTGGTTTGGTATGAAGCAGGGTTGGGCAGCACTGTTTTCCATTGGGGGAATTGGCTGTCGATGCTGCGTGACAAAAAGCACCAGTGGTCGCTGGCGATTTCAAAACAGGGTGGGCCATCGTCTTTGGCCAGCATGGTTCGGAGCTTCCATTCGCCATCCTGCTGAAAGCCTTTCCAACTGAGGAACTTGTGTTCCGTGATCAGAATGGATTCCTTCAGCGGGAGCGAAAAGCTGTTCGAGCTGAACAGGTGATGACCATCCGTGCCAACAACGTAGTGAGCGCTGTCGTCGCGGAGATCAATGAACGCTCCGTTGAGAACGGGGCGAGCGGGGTCAGCACTGGCGCATTCAAGCGCCTCATGGATGGAGGAGCGCAGGGCCTCATGAACTGCGATGCTGGTTCCATGGACCTCCGGCTGAAGAGGAAACTCTTCGGGCGGGGCGGATTCGCAGTGATGTTCGGCGCTCTGGCCGCCCACCGGGAAGCGAATGGAGAGGGTGTTTTTGCTGACGGGGACGAGCTCGATGAGATCGGTGCCCCCGCAGCTTTTGGCGATGTTGTTCAAATCGCCGAACGGAACCAGCAGAGTGGCAGGTTCGGCCTGGCCCCGATGATTCATCGAGTAGGTGGCGAAGCGGTCCAGATCTGTGACCGTGAGGTCGATGAGTCCAGAGCTATCACGACGCACGCGAACTTGGCCGAGAACGGCAAGGGTGATGCGTTTGGGAACGACCTTGCCGAGACCCGCGAGTGCGGTCCTCAGTTCGGCTACAGGAAGTGAGATGGTTTGCATGGGTATGGATGTGTATTGGGTTGAAGTGGATATGAGAAAGCCGTGGACACTTCTGTTGGCGAAGCGGCCACGGCCAAGTGGAGGGGTGGGGTTGGTTATTTGCTGAATCGTCGGAAGGCGACGAATGCGGCGACGATGAGAACTGCCAGCAGGAGCCAGTGGTAGCTGACGACCACGAGGCAGAACCCGGTGATCGCCAATAATACGATGGCCTGCAGACATTGAGTCCAGGTGGGCATGGTGAGGAATGATGGGTTGCGAGCGTTGTCGCTCAGGATTTGTCATGCTTTGACAAGGCACCGAGAACCTGCACCACGGTGAAGCAGACGAGGCAGATGCCAATGGTCTTCAAGCCATCGCCAATGGGCGTGTAGTCAGGTGGGGCCTCGGCACAGCCGGAGAGGAGAAGGAAGGGCACGAGGAGGCGATTCATGGGCATGTGCTGACCTCCTTGGGTGGAGGTTGCCCTGTCCCGCTGCTGATGACTGTCTTGCCGCTCTGAGGTGGCATCAGAATGATGACCTCATGGTGGATAGTCTGCTGTGGTAGTGACGTGCCATCCAAAGAGGGCTTATTATGGCAGGCGACCAGCGTGGCAAGAACCACGCCGGTCAGCATCGGGTGAGACAGGGAATGAGTTGAGAAGTGCTTCATGGGTAAGGTGTATGGGTTAAAACGCCGACAGCCCACGCACCCGGTGAAGGGCAGGTGGGCTGTCAGGCGTAGGGTTGAGTGGTGAGGTTAAGCGGCAGCTTTGAACTTGAGCTGCCCGGTGGTGCAGGCGGTGCGCTGGATGTCATCGCGCCGTCCCAGATACACAGGCTGATAAACACAGCCGCTTTCCGGGAATGCGTAGAGGTAGCGCACCTCCACGATGTCTCCTTGGGAGGGGACCGCGTGGTTTGGCGGGATGGTGACATTCCCGGCGGGGACCGGTTGTTCATCCCGCAGCAGGGCGAGACTCACGCTGCGTTGTTCATTGATCTGGCTCACCAGGAAGGAGGCCGTCTCGTAGAACTTGTGCTTGAGCGCAGAGCCGCCACTGGCGGGGCGACCTGGGGTGTACAAGGCATCCAGACGCTTGAACACGACGCCTTCAGCTTTACTGGACTTGAGTTTTTCCAGCATCGCCTTCTTCGTCTCCGTAAGGATGGTTGTGGCAGCGGTGCAGATGCAATCGATCCCTGCCGGAACGATGTTGTTCAACGCCACTAAGCGCACTCGGTAGGGCTGGGATCGGAGATCGGTTCCATCGAGTTCGAGCAGGTCGAAGGCGATGAATTTCTCTCCGACACACTCGCCATCGAGAATGAGCTGGCTGTTGAGTGCTTCAACGGCTGCGGTGATGCTCCGTGATATTGAGACAATCAAACCTGAGCGGTTGATGCCATCGGTGCCTTGGTCGTTGCAGCGGATGAGCAGGCGCCGGCCGTCGAACTTCTCCTGCATGACCCACTGGGGATCACACACGAGTGAAACGGCATCGTCCTGCTCAATGGGATTGAGCAACTGTGGCAGGATGTCAGTGGCCTGCTGCGCTTTGTCGCTGTGCTGGTACGGTGTGCCGGATTCACCAGGGGTGTAGCCCTTGGCGGTCTTTTCACGCACCAGCTTGTCGAAGATGCTCTTCGCCTTGGGGTAGTCCACGGGGGACTGAGTTTTGATTCCGGTGGTGAGTGCGGAGCCGCGTCGCCCGTAGGCGAAGTGGACGACGAAGCCGCCGTCCTTGGGTTGAATGCC
>JAPLUN010000215.1 GCA_026397715.1 Verrucomicrobiota bacterium | reverse complement strand
ACGGCAAAAGTCCCATTCTGCATCGCTGACATCACTGGTGTAGGCAGTTCTTGGCTTGGTGGTCGAAGGTTCCATCCCAAGCTTATTGCTTGGACCCTCACCGGTGTACAGCACTTTTTAAAGTTAATAACAGGCTCTAGTTGATGAGTCACATTGCGGCACGTCCCGTCCCACAGTGCAGTGTCTTTTGCGATTGTGGCAGTCGCGAGCATGGCGCTCACGAAGACGATGACGATCCAGTTCATTTTTGCTTTCATATTGTTGTGCCATTTGAGGTCAATCATCAGCAGCCCAAAAAGCGGGCAAGGATTATGCGAAGCTGTTTGTGCGGAAGCAGCCTGAGTTTTGGATTGCCTCCTTTAATCGGCGCAATGCTTGCCCCGGTCATTTTGGGATGCAAGTAAAAAAGCGACATTCCTGCCGCCGACAATTTTGCCGCTTTGGTCATTACTCGTCATCGTGGCAATCAGAGCTCGGCAAATCCTTGGAAGAAACGTCAACCGGTTGCGGATGGCGCTGGGTTTGACTCAGGAAGAGCTTGCCGACCAGTCGCAGATAGATCGCCGGCAACTTCAACGAATTGAGGCAGGAACCGCTAACCCAGGTGTGGAAATGCTCGCCCGGCTTCGCAAAGCGCTTGACTGCTCCTGGCCTGATTTGTTGACCGGCATGTAGACTAGGTTAGTGCGCATAGTGGATCTCCGGCTGGAAATAGCAAGGCAGACCATCGCTATCACTTTGAAGATGAATCAGTAATAGCTAAAAAAAGAGGCCCGGCTAGCGCCGAACCTCTTCTCGCCTTTCTAGATCACGCCGATAACCCGACATGGTTGTCGAGAAGGCCATGGAGGGCTTCCGTGCGACGGGGGAGTTCGGTGAGATTGCCCTTCAGTGTTTCGGTGAACGCATTGAAGAGGCTCCAGACGTTCCGTGGCTGGAACGCCTCATGACGTGGCTGACGCCATTCATGCAACACCAGCGGGATCTGACGATTGGGGCAGACACCGACATCAAGTGCACGAACCACGAGATCGTGTGCCGTGCGGTCATCGAGATCTGCGAGCTTGTAGCTGGCGATGCGGCTGTCCTGATGGTGCCAGCGCTCCATCAGTCTGCCCACGGCGCTCTGCACGAGGCCGGGCAGATCACGTACGATGAACCTCGTGTGCTTGCGAGCGAGTTTGACCTCTCCGTAAAAGGCGAGGTTGTCGCAGCAAAACACAGACGATCCTGCCACGATGCCGGCGGGGAATGTCTTGTCGTGGCTGTTGCGCAACCCGAGCACCCAGCAGTAATCCTTGTCGTGTTCACGACGCTGGATTTGCATGAGGCCGAAGTAGCGCATACCATCGTGTGTCAGGCTGTGGGCCTGAGTGCCGACGACAAGGCCGTTGCTACGGAGGGTGCCTTCCACGTTTTTTACAAGTTCGATGTGCGGGATGGGACTCCAGCTTTCAGTGGGAGGTGGCGTGGGGACTGCGATAATTTCCTTTCGTTCAGCGGCGCGAGCACCGCAGTGGAGGATGAGGTTGGGATGGGGACGTTGGATGAAGGTGGGGGCTTCAGGTTCGAGATGAGCAATCATGATGGTGTTTGGTTTGAGGTTTAGGACGTCAGGAAAAGAGACGTTCGATTCTTTGGATGACAGGAACGGCGAGTAACCGGGCTGCAAGCTCACCAGAGCTAGTCCAGTAGCGATCACCCGCCACATCGCGCCACTCGACTTTGATGGCGCCAAGCGGCGTGATGATGGTGGCTCGCTTGAGTCGCTCCTTTCTGTCGAAGACGATGGACGAGATGCGTTTCATGAGACGACAAGAGCCAGACACACCGATGAAGGCACGTCTGGCTCTTTGGGGTTTGGAGTGGTGGTGTTACAGCTTCAGGCCTTGCAGTGAGCGCAGCGTTGAGCGGACCGAATTAAACTCCTTTGCACTGGTCTTCTGGTCACGGTTGATGGCCTTCAGCTTCAAGGAAAGGTCGCGCAGCAGGCTAAAGCCTTCGTTGAGCTTGTCTCGGATGAGCAAGGTCATGTCGATGGCTTCTTCCGTGGCGCTTTTGGGTTCGTTGACTGCAGTTCCTTCGGAGGTGGGGTTCGTGATCATGGGGTGGGGTGGTGGTGCTGGCGGAAGAACAGGCCGAGATGGCGGCATGTTCACCGGAGCAGGTTGTGGGTTTGCTGGGGCCGGGGTGCTGGCTCCATTAGGTCGCAGTGGCATCACGATCATCTGCCTGCCTTTGTTGTGAAAACGCAGCGGAGCGATTTGATCAATAATGCTGATGGTGCTGAGGCCGTAATCGAGAGCCTTGATGACGAGGCGTCGGGGCAGGAAGATCAGTGCTTCCGGGCCCTCCACCATGGCATCGAGCACAGGGACTCGCGTCCAAGGCTCGTTGCCATTGTCTTTGCCGAGGAGCAGCAATTGCCCCTCTTTGCATTCCAGGCCGATGGTCTGGAATTTCTCCGCATCGTGACAAGGCATCCGCTGGATGAGCTTGATGAGCGCTTCCAGTTTTGCAGGGTCGAGCGTGATGTGGGTTTTGGCGTCGGCGGGGTTGGGGATGGTTTGCCGCCAGTTGGGATAGTTCCCGTCGATCTGTTTGCTGACGAATCTCCAACGCCTGCTGGAAAGTTGCACCGCTTTGTCATCGACCTTCATCTGCCACTCCCCATCCGCGTTGAACTCCTTCCACCCCAGGAACTTGTGATTCGGGATAATGACGGAGTTCTTGAGCGGCAGCGTGAACGAATTCGCGCTGTAGAGGTGCCTGCCATCCGTGCCCACAATGTAGTTGGCCTTGGGATTGCTGGTGTCGATGAAAGTGCCGTTGAGCACGTAACGAGTGGCGTCAACGCTGGCGCATTCCATGGCTTCGTGGATGGACCGACGAAGTTCTGGCGGCAGCGCGATGGCCTCCGTTTTAATGCGGGGAGTGACGGGAAACTCCTCAACCGGGAGGTGCTTCACTTTGGTTTCACCGAGGCTGTCAGCCAGGGCGAATTTGATGCAACCGGGTTCGATATGAATACGCTCGTCTTTTCCGCAGTTCTTTGAGAGCAGCAGGAGCTGGTCATACGGGATGAGCACAGCCATGGGCGGACCCTCGGCAGGATGTTCGAGACGCATGGTAACGAAGCGATCCAGGTCGGTGCCGGTGAGAGCAATCCAACCTTCGGCGGTGCGTTCGACTTTGACGTGGTGCAGGACTGGCAGAGTGGCTCTTGGGTTGATCACTTTGCCAAGCCCTGCCAGAGCAGGTTTCAATTCCGCGATGGGGAGTGTGATGGGATTCATTGTGTTGGTGGTGGGTTGTACGCAAGAAGCCCATGCCCCGATGTACGGCGCTTGGGCTTCGAGCGTGGTTGGGTTGGCTAGGCGGCTACCAGTGACATCTCGGCTTTGTACTTGAGCTGGGCCGTGATGCATTCA
>JAPLUN010000671.1 GCA_026397715.1 Verrucomicrobiota bacterium | reverse complement strand
TGGTGCCAGGGCTGCGCGTGCCCGGATGCCACGATGTCGCCCACCTCCCACTCCCTGGCCCTTTCACCGCCGCCTCAATTCAAAAATGCTTGGCTCCATTCACCCCTCAATAGCAGACCGCGTGCCGAACAGTACTGGCAGCGCAGTACTCCAACCAGCCGGACACGTCTTCTCCAGCCAGTCTCACCGCATCCAGGGCGCGGTAGTAGCCCGGACGGTCTTCCCAGTAGTATTCGTCCACGCTGAAAATGTGGTGGCTGTCGAAGCCGCGCCGGTACAGCTCCCATAGCCCCAACGCACGGCCCGTTCGTCCGTTGCCATCGGCAAAGGGATGGATGTGCTCAAACTGATAATGCAGGATGGCGGAGCTGAGCACCGGAGACAGCTCAGTGGACTTGGTGTTCCACCATTCGAGCAGTTCAAACATCAGTGAGGATACATCCGCCGCCGGAGCAGGAACATGACGGCCCACACGCACAGCGATGGTGCGGTAGCGGCCTGCCTCACCCTGATCCATGACGGAGTCGGCGAGCAGCCGATGCAGCTCAAAGATGTCCTCATGCCGGATTTTCTTCTTCCGGGCATTTTTTTCCACGTAGCGCAGCCCCGCGAAGTAATTCAGCACCTCGCGACTGGAACGCTGGTCCGCCGCTGCCAGTTCTCGCCCTTCCTCCAGCGCACGCACCTGCTCCAAGGTCAGCGGATTGCCTTCGATGGCCGTGGAGGCATGGCCGTTGCGCGTGCGCGTGTCCTTCTGCAACGCGGGAATCCAGGACAAAGCCACCGCCGCCCCTTGGATGCGCTCCCGCAGCATGGCGATCCCCTCAACCAAGGAAAGAAGGCGGGTGCTGATGGTGAACTGCGGTTCGTAGGCCATGCAGATAAGTCAAGCATGAGTCAAGTTATCAGTCAAGCAGACCGTCGTGACAGCAAATTCGACGGCACTGGCACCGCTTGGCTTGAGCCTTGCTGCGAGCGCTAAGCGTTGCCAAGCCCTTCAGGTCATGCAATTTGGTCGCAGAGCATTTCAGAAGCCAAGCACGTCACGCCCATGAACGAGCCTGCACCATCGCAGACTCATTCGCATCATCTTGTCACCAGACGGAGGATTTTAAACCTTCGCCAAGATCCCATTAAACGTCGCGCTCGGGCGCAGCGCTGCGTCTGCCTTCGCGAGGTCGGGCTTGTAGTAGCCGCCGACTTCGACGGGGTTGCCTTGGACAGCGAGGAGTTCGGCGACGATCTTGGCTTCGTTGGCGGTGAGCTCTTCGGCGACGGGCTTGAAGTGGGCCTGGAGTTCAGCATCGGCGGTCTGGGCGGCCAGGGCCTGCGCCCAGTAGAGGGCGAGGTAGAAGTGGCTGCCGCGGTTGTCGATGGTGCCCAGCTTGCGGCCGGGGCTGCGGTCGTTTTCGAGGAACTTGCCGGTGGCGGCGTCGAGGGCGTCTGCGAGCACCTTGGCTTTGGGCAGGCTGAAGTTTTCGGCGATGTGCTCGAAGCTCGGGGCGAGTGCGAAGAACTCGCCGAGGCTGTCCCAGCGGAGGTAGTTTTCTTCGAGGAACTGCTGCACGTGCTTTGGCGCAGAACCACCGGCGCCGGTTTCAAACAGGCCGCCGCCGTTCATGAGTGGAACGATGGAGAGCATCTTGGCGCTGGTGCCGACTTCGAGGATCGGGAAGAGGTCGGTGTTGTAGTCGCGCAGCACGTTGCCAGTGACGGAGATGGTGTCTTCTCCTTTGACGATGCGCTCCAGCGAGAAGGTGCAGGCTTCGGCAGGCGTCATGATGCGGATGTCGAGGCCGCTGGTGTCGTGGTCCTTGAGGTACTTCTCCACCTTGGCGATGATCTGAGCGTCATGGGCGCGGGCCTTGTCGAGCCAGAAGATGGCAGGCGTGCCGGAGGCGCGGGCGCGTTTGACGGCGAGCTTCACCCAGTCCTGGATCGGCGCATCCTTGGTCTGGCAGGCGCGCCAGATGTCGCCAGCTTCGACGGCGTGCTCAAGGAGCACGGCGCCTGCGCTGTCGGTGACGCGCACGGTGCCGTCGGCGGGAACTTCAAAGGTCTTGTTGTGGCTGCCGTATTCTTCGGCGGCCTGGGCCATGAGGCCGACGTTCGGGACGCTGCCCATGGTCTTGGGGTCGAGTGCGCCGTTCTTTTTGCAGAAGTCGATCACGGCCTGGTAGATGCCGGCGTAGCTGCTGTCTGGGATGACGGCCAGGGTGTCCTGCTCCTTGCCAGCGGCGTTCCACATCTTGCCGCCACCGCGGATCATCGCAGGCATGGAAGCATCGACAATAACGTCGCTCGGCACGTGGAGGTTGGTGATGCCCTTGTCGCTGTTCACCATGGCCAACGCGGGGCCATTGGCGTAGGCGGCCTGGATGTCGGCCTCGACCTCGGCCTTCTTGTCCGCCGGGAGTTTGGAGAGCTTCGCGACGAGGTCGCCGAAGCCGTTGTTCAGATCGACACCGATTTCAGCGAACGCAGCGGCGTGCTTGGCGAGGAGGTCCTTGAAGAACACGCGCACGGCATGGCCGAAGATGATGGGATCGCTCACCTTCATCATGGTGGCCTTCATGTGCAGGGAGAAGAGCACGCCGTCTGCCTTCGCCTTGGCGATCTGACTTTCGATGAAAGCGACGAGCGCCTTCTTGCTCATGAGCGTGGCATCGATGATTTCACCGGCCTTGAGCGGGGTCTTATCCTTCAGCACCTTGGTGGTGCCGTCCTTGCCGATGAACTCGATCTTCACGTCCGTGGCGGCAGGCACGCAGACGGATTTCTCATTGGAGAAGAAGTCATCCTTGCCCATGGTGCCCACGCTGGTCTTGGAATCAGCGCTCCAATTGCCCATGGAGTGCGGGTGCGCTCTGGCGTAGTCTTTCACGGCCTTGGGGGCGCGACGGTCGGAGTTGCCCTCGCGAAGCACAGGGTTCACGGCGCTGCCCATGACCTTGGCGTAGCGAGCCTTGATGTCCTTTTCGGCGTCGGTCTGGGGATTCTCAGGGAGATTCGGCACGGCGTAGCCTTTGCTCTGCAGTTCGGCGATGGCGGCCTTGAGCTGCGGCTGGGAGGCGGAGACGTTTGGCAGCTTGATGATGTTTGTCGTCGGCTCCAGGCAGAGCTTGCCGAGGTAGGCGAGGTCATCGGACTGCTTCTGCGCATCCGTCAGGAAATCGGGGAAGTTGGCCAGGATGCGGCCTGCCAGGGAGATGTCGCGCGTTTCGACCGTGATGCCAGCGGGCTTCGTGAAGGCCTGTACGATAGGCAGGAACGAAAAGGTGGCCAGCAGGGGAGCTTCGTCGGTCAGGGTATAGATGATCTTTGCGGACATGATTTGGAGGGGAATTGAGAGCGTAAGAGCTAAACGCGACCACGCTGCAACGCAAATCCAAGGTGCGCAGCTTGTGTGTCTGGCGCACTGAAAACAAGAGAAGCGGACCCCATGGGGCCCGCTTCTCCGCAGATGTTGCATAGGTTATGCGCTGACTCAGCACGCAGGCGCTGGCTGCCCCGTGAGCAGCGAGTCGATTTTGTCCATACAGGCCCCCCATCCTTGGCTGTGATTGCCCCGGCTTTCGGCCGATGGGAAGCCGGTGTGGGTCAGGCACAGCTCGGTTTGATCGCCGATGGCTTTGAACTCCACGGAAACGACGGATTCGCAGTCCGCCCAGTCTTCATCGTCTTCATACTTCCAGGTGTAGGTGATCTTTGCCGGCGGTGTGATCTCCCGATAGACGCCGGTGACGTTGAAGGCCTCATCGCTTTCCAGCCCGCGTGCTTCGATTCGGTAGCTGCCACCGACACGGAAGTCGGAGGTGCAGGCGGTGACCTTCACATGGCCGCAGCCAAACCATTGGGGGATGGAGTCGGCGGAGGTGAAGGCGGCAAACACGCGTTCGCGCGGGGCTTTGAACAGGCGTGTGAGTGTCAGGGTGTCGTTTTCAGTGGCGGTGGCAGTCATGGGCGTTGGGTTTGTGTGGCAGGCTTGGCGCTATTAGTTAACCATTAGGTTTAATAATCAAGCGCAAATTTCGACGGTTCATGGTTGCCTAGGATTTACCGCACAGCGTCACGGATCGCTGGCAAAAGCAGCTCCGCGACGAGCTGCTGGCCGAGGTCATTCGGGTGCATGCCGTCCAGCAGCATGCCATCGATGGTGGTCTGGTGCTTGGCTGCGAATTCGGGGTAGGCGGCGCGGACATCCACCAGCGGTACTTTCAGCTCTGCGGCGAGCTTGCGCAGCGCGTCGTTGTAACCCGCGAGCGTGGCGGAGTCGAAGCCGTCTTCAGCAGCGGGATTGTAGGGCGGTTTGCCATACAGCTCGCGGAGCTTGGAGGTCCAGCGCAGCGGATTGGTGGTCATGAGGATGACCTTGGCTTTGGCCTGCTGAGCGGCTGAGATCATGCGGCGCAGATTGCTGAGGTATTCGGCCAGCGGCACGCGAGGCTCAGTGGCGGGCGGGTTCTTCCACACATCCATGGCGGAGTCATTGATGCCGAACTGCATCACGACGATGCGCGGCTGGTGCTTCAGCACGTCGGTTTGCAGACGTTTGAGTGCATCGCGCGTGGTGTTGCCGGGAATGCCTGCATTGTGCACGCCGAGCGAGGAGCCGATGCTTTGCAGCATGGTCTCCACCCGCGCGGCATACACTTTCAGGCTGCCGCGCGGCGCGGTGGTGGAATCTCCAAACATGATGATGCCGCCGGGTTTGGGCTCCGCCTTGGGCGGCGGGACAAAGACCGGGATCTCGCCTGCGCCGAGATCTGCCGTGTTGATTTTCATCCGCAAGCCGCCCTGCATGGTGGTAATCCACAGCTCACCGGGCTTGCGCTCGTAGAGGTAGGGATAGGACACGCGGCCACCGGGCACGTAATTGGCCGCTACGATGACGGGCTTGGACCATGAGGCCGTTTCATCGTCTGAAAACGCCAGCGACAGCTCCACCCGGCTGGAGCCGCTCTTTGGATCATGACGCGGCGGCGCATTCCAGAGCAGCGCGATGCGGCCATCGCTCAAACGATTCAACTGCGGGCAGCAGGTGACGGAGGCGATCTTCGTGGTCTGCAATCCGGTCCACTTCAGACCATCGCGTGAAGTCGCCTCCCACAGAAAGCCCGATTCCGTGCGCAGCAGCAGGTAGAGCGAGCCGTCTTTACGCTCAATGACCGTGCCTTCGAGAGATCCCGCGTGATCATGCGTACCGATGCCGTAGTCGAGCATGTCGCCGCGCTGCCAGCTTTTGCCGAGATCATCCGAAGCCCACATCACCGTGGCATGCCGCCACTGCGGGATGATTTCCTGCCCCACCAGCACGATGCGCCCGGATTTCATCTGAATCATCGAGTGAATGCAGCCGCACCATGGCGTGCTGAGCAGCACGGGTTTCTCCCAGGTCTTGCCATCGTCCGTGCTGCGGCAGGAATAGGTCGGAAGTACGAAAGCCCTCCAGTCCACGCCCGGCTCGCCCCAGTGCCAGCCCTTGGGCTCTTTTCTCTCCGCACCGTTCATCCAAGCGGAGATGACGACACCTTCGCGTGTGCGCAACAGCGCTCGCTCGTTGCTGACGTTGAACTTCGCCGGTTCGGCAAACAATGGCGTGCTGCTCCAAGTGCGGCCTTCATCCGTACTACGCAGCGCGTTTTTTGCATCAATGCACAGCACTCCGCCGTCCGCAGCAGTGACAAACGGCCCCTGATGAGTGAAGGGCAGCGCCGCCGCTTTGGGATGCAGCGTGGGTGAGTCAGCAGCGAAGGCGTTGGCGGCAATGCCGAGGAGCAGCGGGAGGAGTCTCATGGTGGTTCATTTCTACGCTTTAAAACAGGAGCTTGTACTCATGGCACTCTGGTTCTGCAAACAGACCAGCAGCAGCACGGACCATTCCGCCCGTAAAGAGCGCCTCCTTTGCGGGCAAGTTCTCTCGCGAACACAAAGCAAGGTTCAGCATCCTCAGTCTGCCATAGGGATGCGGCAAGCTGGCTCGGAAATCGTGGGTTTTGGCGGAGCGCTGATCGACGGGCACTCCTGCCAGTACTGTTCGGCACGCGGTCTGCTATTGAGGGGTGAATGGAGCCAAGCATTTTTGAATTGAGGCGGCGGTGAAAGGGCCAGGGAGTGGGAGGTGGGCGACATCGTGGCATCCGGGCACGCGCAGCCC
>JAPLUN010000092.1 GCA_026397715.1 Verrucomicrobiota bacterium | reverse complement strand
CTACTCCCTCTCCGCTTCTCTGCCCGAGGAAACCGGCCTCGGTGAACGCTTCTGGTATTGGCGCGGCGCGTCGGGCCAATCTTATATTCACTCCATTTATTCGCCCGGCCTCTGCCCGCCGGTGGCGGGCGCAATTTATGTTCTCGTTCGGAAGGTCGAAGGTGTGCGGCAAGCGTTTTTAGTGGGACTGTTCGGTGGTGATGGATTACTTCCGTCAGCCCAAATCCGTGGAGACGCCGATTTCGAAATCCATGTTCACCTGTTAGCGCGCGATGCTGAGGCTGCGGACAAGGTATTGCGCGACCTTCAGGCTGCACTCGTTTCTTCCGTTCAAAGTGCGCCAGAGAGGCGCGCCTACCAGAAGCCCTGTCAACTTGAGCTGCTTGCCGCCTGAAGCTCAAGCCTTTTTGCCAGGCGCTCCAGCCCCGGGTCATGAATTTTCATCTCGCGGAGGTGCGCCACAGTACTCATGACATAGTCGATGCAGTGTCCGGAGATACCGTGCCCCTTGCGGACATGATGTTCCAACAGTGCTTCATCGAGAACGCCCGCGTATTGACGATGGCTCCTGTCGACGACGTAAGTAACTGCCTCCACCGTGCGGCCACTTTCAAGCAGCCTGATGTTCTTTGTTTTCTCGATATAGACGGACGTCACCTGCTCTCGTCCCCTGAGATAGTCGAGCGTTTCCGCCCAGTGTTCGGGAAGAACGCTGAAAGCCATGCCGTGGCATGAACCTCCACGGTCCAAACCTAGAACGAGGCCAGGTTCTTCCGGTGTGCCCCGGTGAACGAAGGAATAGACACAGAGACTGCGGTGGTAGCCATGGACCTGCGCAGCTTCACTCCCGGCGTGGGTGAAGCCCGGCCGCCACATCAGTGAGCCATAGCCAAAAATCCAGAACTGATCCATTGTGATGGTCTGACTAACGCAAAAGCCGATCCAAGATCAAATGCCCAATGCCGCGCCCAGCTCCTGGAGGATGTTCCTGCCTTTGGGAATTGTCCTCGTCCTTGCCTTGATCTGGTCCATTTACTGGTTCGTCGCCCTCGGCATTGCGAAAGAGCGGTTTGCCGCTGAGCGCGAAATCCTGGCCAATCAGGGAGCGGCGCTTTCCTGCACACAGGAAGACTGGGGTGGCTATCCCTTCCACCTGGAGTACTCATGCCGTTCACCTGTTGCAACAATTGTCGGCCGGGCAGAACTTCGTTCCAGTAACCTGCTCCTCGTCGCCCTCGCCTATGCGCCTTGGCAGATTGCGGCCCTTCTCGACGGTCCGACGACTGTCTCCGGACTGGGCCTCTCGCCCACGAAAGTCGATCACCAACGCGTATTTGCCGCCATCACCTTCAAAGCCGAGGAAGTGCCCACCGTTTCGCTTGAACTACCGGCACTCTCGGTCTCCGGGTTCGGAAAACTGAAGCAACTCATGCTGAGTACACGCCCGTCTCCCACGGAGGGAATGGACTTGGCAATCACCATCACGGGTCTGGAATATCAAAGTCCGGACCACGTACCGCTAACCGTGGACAGTGGCAGCTTGCTCAGCTCCGTCGTGCAGGATCAGACGTTAAAGGTCCAAAAGTTTGAATTGCAGCAGGGAACTCTGCGTTACTGGGGCTCTGGAACGCTGAGGCTTGACTCAAATCACCGCATCACGGGAAAGCTGGACACCGAAACCAATGATATCAGCGGCCTTCTTGCCGTACTCGCGCCACATCTGACGTTGTCTGCCGCGCAAATATCCAATCTCAAGACCATGCTTGGGCTTCTGGGCAATGCCGCAAAGGCGCCCGTCATCGCACAGGATGGCGCACTCTATATTGGGCCTTTCAAGATCGCTGACCTCACAGCAATTTATTGAGCTTTGGGCGGGTTACGCCCGAAATCTGGTGCGGCAGTGTCCTGACCCGCCGCAATGATACTGCGCCGAATCTGGCGGGAGCGGGTGAAGACATCGAACAGCGTCTCGCCATCACCCCACCTTATGGCTCGCTGGAGGGCGGAAAGATCTTCTGAGAAGCGTCCCAGCATTTCGAGAACCGCTTCCCTGTTGTTAAGGAATACATCTCGCCACATGGTCGGGTCGGATGCGGCAATTCTGGTGAAATCGCGAAAACCGCCAGCCGAGTATTTGATCACCTCGGAGGATGTGACTTCCTCAAGATCGGCCGCAGTCAGAACAATGTTATAGGCAATGAGATGAGGCAGATGACTGGTAATGGCCAGCACAAGATCATGATGCTCCGGTGTCATATTCTCCACGTTCGAGCCGCACGCGCGCCAGAACCCTGTAAGAGCTTCGACCGCCTTGGGATCCGAATCGGGCAGCGGCGTCAGAATGCACCAACGATTGATGAAGAGCTCGGCGAAACCAGACTCCGGACCGGACTGCTCTGTTCCCGCTATGGGATGGCCCGGAATAAAATTCACGCCCGGCGGGAGATGGGGCAGTACATCGCGCACCACTGCACCCTTGACGGACCCAACGTCGGTGAGCAGTGCGCCAGGCTTCAACGCCGGACCGATCTCCTGAGCAAGCGCGCCGTAGGTGCCGACGGGTGAACACAGAATGACAAGATCTGCATCTTTCACTGCGTCTGCTGCGCTGTCGAAGACCCTGTCCACAAGCCCAAGTTCCACTGACTTGGCACGTGTCGCTTCGCTTTTTGCATAGCCAGTAATCTCGCCGGCCAACCCCTTGCTGCGCATGACATGGGCCAGAGATGAGCCAATGAGGCCAATGCCAATGAGAGCTACACGCTCGAACAGCACTGTCATGACAGGAAAGCCTTCAGCGTTGCGACCAGTCCGCGGTTTGCCTCTTCCGTGCCGATGCTTATGCGCAGGGCACCAGGCAGGCCGTAGGCGTCCATGCGGCGGACAACGAAGCCACGCTCCTGCAGCCAAATATCGGCCGCGTGGGCGTTTTGCTTCGTATCCGCCGGGAAATGCACCAGCACGAAATTTCCGCAACTGGGCGTGACCTCAAGCCCGAGAGCGGCGATTTCCGCAGTCACCCAGGGAAGCCATTCTTCATTGTGCGCAATCGCACGCTCAACAAAGTCTTGATCAGCGATGGCCGCAGCTCCCGCCGCAATGGCCGGGGCGCTGATATTGAAGGGACCACGCACACGGTTCAGAACATCTGCCACATGGGCAGGACAATAGGCCCATCCCAGGCGCAGGGCTGCCAATCCGTGTATTTTCGAGAAGGTCCGTGTCATCACCACATTGCCGGATGTCGCGACCAGCTCTATCCCGGCCTCATAATCGTTGCGGCGCACATATTCGGCATACGCTGCATCCAGTACCAGCAGAACACTTGAAGGTAGACCCGCGTGCAGGCGCTTTACCTCGCTGAATGGCAGATAACGACCAGTGGGGTTGTTTGGATTGGCAATGAAGACCATGCGCGTTCTCTCTGTCACGCATGACAGAATCGCATCGACATCCGCCAGGTAATCTTTCTCAGGCGCAACAACAGCCGTTGCGCCATTTGATTGGATGGCAATCGGATAGACAAGAAATCCGTACTGACTGTAGATCGCTTCGTCACCTTGCCCAAGATAAGCATGGGCGAGGAGCTGCAAAAGCTCATCAGACCCGGCCCCGCAGACGATGTTTTCTGCAAGAAGCCCAAAGCGGTTGGCGATTGCGGAGCGCAGGACGGCAGCGGATCCATCTGGATAGAGCTCAAGCGTGTTCGCGGCCGCACTATAGGCTTCCAGTGCTTTAGGGCTGGCTCCAATGGGAGACTCGTTGGAAGACAACTTGTGGACCTTCGAACCTTTGGCGCCACTCTTTCCCGGAACATAGGCTGCAATCTCAAGAATGCCGGGCTTGGGCTGGGGGTGGTTCTGGTTCGTGCGTGTCATGGAAATACCTTGAGTGGCCGCGGGGCACTCCCAGCAATGCGGGCCCCCGGAAAACGAGTGAGAACGTCATGGAGCAGTGGAGCAGCAGCTTCGAGAAAACCAGGCAAGCTAACGAGAGTATAAGTGCCGGAGTGCGCCTGCCAGAGGTTGGATACGATGTCCAGGTCCTGGCCCGGAATCAGTACGAGCGTCTCATCATCTCCACTCGCCTGGGGCTCGGCATGGCCGAAAATGAGGAGCTGCGGCTGATTGCCATGCATGAGAACCGGAAGAGTTCCGATCACCTGAGCTCCACCCTTTTCCCGGGGGGCGAAGCCCTGAGCCCAATCAGAACTCGTCGCGATAACTGCAAGATCGCCTTGCGCCGTCAGCAGCGCCGCAAGTGCATCTTTCGGACTGGGATGCAAGACCACCGCCATGCCGCAGAAGTGCTGAGCAATCAATATGCGCGTGCTGAGGTCCTGCCCCAGCGCGGCATCCATGTGCAAGGTGACAGGTGCTTGTAACTGGATGGAGGCTGACAAGATGACACGCCAAAGACGCACCAGAAGTTCGGGAGGCAGCCTGCCCTCCGCTTCCGCAGTGAGGCGGCGCATGATGACCGCCTCACGGGCAGGCCTGAATGGCGAGGAACTGATGCTTCCATCCTGCGCCTTGGAAGCCCGCACCCTCTCCGTGGCCACGAAGCGCTGTATGAGCAGGTGCAGCACTTGATCATCGATCAGATCGATCTCGCGGCGCAGGGCAACGAGTGGGATGTCGGGGTTCGAGGCAGTCATCGATCGGCGGGCTCGCTTATGGCTGGCGGTTATGCCGCCGGGGCGGGCTATTCATAGGCGCCAGCCCTGAAAATGCAATCCTGTCCTAGGGATGCCGCCATGCGCCCTTGGCCGGAGCAGTGGCCAGGGCCGGCCGCCCCCGGGGCGCCAGCCGGCGCGCTCGCTTGCCTGTGGCCACGGCATAAACCTGCTTGACGGCCTCAACGATGATCACGCCAGACAGCGCCTGCATCAGCCGGGAACCCATCGCTTCGATGGCGGGGGCCGCGGAAAGCAAGGTGCTGCTGGTAGATGGCGGAAAATACAGTGCATAGGACCACGACACGACCGAGAACTGGTTTTCCTTGAGTAGGGCAGAAAGCTGAGGTTTGGAAAATGGCTGCCCGTGGCCGAATGGCGAAGAGTCGAACCGTGCCCAAACCCCGCGCCGGTTGGGTACAACCAGAAAGAGGCGGCCCTGTGGTGCCAGCACCCGCCAGACCTCCCGAAGCATGTCCTGGGGGGCGTCAGTCAACTCGAGACCGTGGACAACCAGGGCCACGTCGACGACACTTTCAAGCAGCGGCAGATCACATTCATCGACCAGAGCAGACTGCACCGCTCCCTCCTCTGGCCAGCGAAACACGCCCTGGCGCGCCAACATGAAAGCAAGCTGGGCAGCAGGTTGGCCCACGCAGTCGGCTAGATACGGCATCGGAAAGCCAAGCCCCATCACCGTCGCACCCGTCAGGCCGGAAAACCGCGGCCGGAGCCGCGCGGCCAAAGAACGGCGGGTGGCCAAACCCAGCTTGCTGCCATAGAATTCCCGAAGATCAACGATATCCATCGGAATAATGCTTATCTCCAGGTGGTAAACAGTTCATCGAAGACGACCAAGGGGTTGATCACTGCCATGAGCCAATTCGCATTTCACCAGTTTATCTGCCGTTCTGACAATTATGGCCTTCTTCTACATGACGGCAAGACTGGCGCCACTGCCGCCATCGACGCGCCTGACGCTGCTGCCGTCGAAGGGCAGCTGGATCGTCTTGGCTGGACGCTCACGGACATTCTGACGACTCATCACCACGGCGATCACGTCGAAGGAAACATTGCTCTCCAGCAGCGCTATGGGTGCAACATTACCGGGCCGAGACATGAGGCCGCGCAAATTCCTGGCATTAGAAGAGAAGTTACGGGTGGGGACACTTTCACCTGGGCTGATCGTGAGATTCTGGTCTGGGATTGCCCCGGGCACACGCTAGGCCATGTCGCCTACATCATGCCTGCGGAGAACGCCGCATTCGCCGGTGACACGCTGTTCTCGCTGGGCTGT
>JAPLUN010000584.1 GCA_026397715.1 Verrucomicrobiota bacterium | reverse complement strand
TCTCTTGCGGTGTTAAATCTGTCGTTCCGTCGTCCCCTCCATGCGTAAACCCTGACCCCACAGCACGAGTGGCAGCACCTCCTACAACACGCCCCCGCCCGCACCCCATCACCCCTTCAGTCTCCCCCTCTTTTTTTGCGCCTTTTTGCGCTTTTTTGCGGCCAACCCATTCCGGTTCCCCCCGCATCCAACAACGGGTTTGCGCACCAGCAGGGTCTGCGCCACCTGTGCCACCCCTTTTCCCGCCCTCCGCGCATGTTCCGAGACCTCTACGACTACCTCTACCACCTGGCCCCCACCGGTGGCATCCCGCTCAAGGGCACCGGCATCGTCGTCGCTCTCGCCTTGATCCTCTCCCACGGCTGGGCCCTCAACAACACCGCCAGGACCCAGGCCTTCCTCAAAGCCTTCCCCCGCACCTACTCCTGGGGCGTCATCCTCCTCACCATCGACTTCATCTGGAGCGAGTTCGCCCTCGTCAACATGGACATGGGTGAGTTCTTCAACATGCGCGACAAGTTCATGATGATCGTCGCAGGCGGTTATATCGCCGTGCTCATCTACGTGAAGGAATTCCTCGCCGTGCGTGCCCTCGGCGCTCTCCTGCTCCTCGTCGCCGGCCCCGTCCTCACCGCCGCCTTCCTTCAGCCCCAGACCAGCCGCCTCCTCCTCCCCATCCTCGCCTACGTCTGGATCATCGTCGGCATGTTCTTCATCGGTATGCCCTTCCTCATGCGTGACTGGGTGAATTCCCTGATCTCCAAACCGCAGCGCTGGAACCTCGCCGTCTATGGCGGCATCGCCTACGGCTTTGTGCTCCTCGCCGCGGCCTTCCTGTACTACTGATGCACCCGCAGCCCCGTGTCCTCGTCATTCGTGGCGGCGCCATCGGCGACTTCATCCTCACGCTCCCCGCGCTTCGCCTACTGCGCGAAACCATCGCCGGCTGCCACCTCGAAGTCATCGGCTACCCCGCCATCGCCGAACTCGCCCGCACCGCAGGCCTCGCCGACTCCATCCGCAGCCTCGAGCACCGCACCATGGCCCCGCTGTTCGCCAAAACAGCCCCCATCGACGAAGCCCTCGCCGAACACCTCCGCAGCTTCAATCTCGTCGTCAGCTTTCTCTACGATCCCGACGGCCTCTTCCGCACCAGCATGGAACGCGTCGGCGTCAAAACCCTCATCGAGTGCTCCCCCCTCGTTAACCCCGAAGGCCCCCACGCCTCCCGCCAGCTCGCCAAAGGCCTGGAAAAGCTCGCCATGTTTCTGGAAGACGACCACCTCCACCGCGCCCACTTCCAGCGCCCTCCCACCAACCAGCGCCGCATCGCCATCCACGTCGGCAGCGGTTCCGAAAAGAAAAACTGGCCCCTCGACCGCTGGCTCCAAGTCGCCAATGAATTTCCCACCGATGAAGTCATCTTCATCACCGGCGAAGTCGAACAAGAGCGCGGCATCCAGCCCACCGGTCGTCCCATCTGGCACGCCCTCCCCCTGACCGAACTCGCGACCCGCCTCAGCACCTGCACCACCTTCCTCGGCCATGACAGCGGCATCTCCCACCTCGCCGCCGCCTGCGGGGTCCCATCCCTCCTCCTGTTCGGCCCCACCGATCCCGCCATTTGGTCCCCACCCCAGCCCTGGGTCCATGTTTTGCGGAATCCGACACACGAGTTGTCCGCTTTATCCGCCCCCGAGGTGAAATTGGCCGCCGCTCAAGTTGTTGCCAAATCCTAACGTGCTAGCTTCATCAAAAATCATGTCAGACGATCCCCACTCCGCCCGCATCAAAGCCTTCCTCATCCTCGGTGCACCCGGAAGTGGCAAGGGGACGCAAGGCAAGGTATTGGGCAGCATCCCCCGCTTCCATCACCTCGCCTGCGGCGATGTCTTTCGCTCCCTCGACACCCGCACCGCAATCGGGCAGAAATTCGTCGAATACTCCAGCCGCGGTGAACTGGTCCCTGATGACGTGACCGTCGAACTCTGGCACGCAAACCTCAAGCAACGCATTGATTCTCATCAGTTTAAACCCGAGATCGATTTCCTCGTCCTCGACGGCATCCCCCGCAATGTGGAGCAGGCCCGCTTCATGGAACCCCACATCGAAGTCCTGAAAGTCTTCCATCTTTCCTGCCCAGACCGCACCGAACTCGCCCGCCGCCTGCGCAAACGCGCCCTCAAGGACAACCGCTTCGACGACGCCAACGAAACCGTCATCCAGCAGCGCTTCGCCACCTACGAGGCCGAAACCAAGCCCATTCTCTACTACTACGCCGGCGACCGCATCCTCGACATCGATGCCAGCCAGGCTCCCGCCAAGGTGCTCTACGACATCATCGGCGGCGTCATGCAGCTCGATGCGTGGAAAGAATTGGAAAAGATGAAGGTTTAGCCGCAAATCGATGCGAGTTCTTTTCATTGGCACCGGCGATATCGGCCTCCCCTCGTTGGACTGGCTGCTCAGCACACCCAAGCACACCGTCGTCGGTGTCGTCACCCAGCCAGACAAACCCGTGGGCCGCAAGCAGGTGCTCACCCCACCGCAGATCAAGGTGCGCGCCCTTGCAGCAGGACTCACCGTCCTGCAGCCTCTGAAAATCCGCCACGCCGTGGAGGAACTGAAGGCCTTCAACGCCGACGTCGCCGTCGTCATCGCCTACGGTCAGATTTTATCTCGTGCCGTGCTGGAGGTGCCCCCTCTCGGCTGCCTGAATGTCCATACCTCGCTGCTACCACGCCACCGTGGCGCCGCGCCAATCCAGGCCGCCATTCGTGATGGTGATACTGAAACGGGTGTCACCATCATGTTCATGGATGAAGGTCTCGACACCGGCGACATCCTCCTGATGCATCGTGTTGCCATTGCTTGCGATGAAACGGGCGGAAGTCTGCATGACAAGCTCGCGCAGCGCGCCCCTGCAGCGCTCGAAGAAGCCCTCGATCTTCTGGCCACTGGAAATCAGCCGCGTGAAAAACAGGACGACTCCAAGGTCACCCATGTCCGTAAACTGACTCGTCAGGACGGCCGCCTCGACTGGACGCGCCCCGCCATTGAACTTGATCGCCTCGTTCGCGCCTTCACCCCCTGGCCGGGAACTTCCTGCCTGCTCAAGGACACGCAAATGAAGGTCCACCGCGCGCAGGTCATTGCCAATGCTGATGCCTGTCCTGCACCAGGCACGATTGTCAGTGCAAATGCCGACGGTATTTTGGTAAGTTGTGGCAACGGCCTGCTCAATTTGAGCGAGGTCCAAATAGAAGGCGGCAGACGCTTGTCTGCCGCCGACTTCTTGCGCGGGCACCCGCTGCACGCGGGCGATGTGCTGCACTGAGTAGCTTATTCCTGAAGGAAGACGAAGACGCCCTTCTTGTTGCCGATGACGACGTCCATTTTGCCGTCCTTGTTGACGTCGCCTGGAGTTACCTGGGTGCCGACGCCGCTGTTGTCGTCGATTTGATGGGGGATGAACTGCGCTTCTTTGCCGCTGCGTTTGATTTCGAACCAGTAGAGCACAGGGGCGGCATTCGGCTCATCGTCCTTCAAGGGGCCGTGGGCCCAGCGGCGTTTGCCGGTGACGACGTCCATGATGCCGTCGCCGTTCATGTCGGCGAGTTGCATGGCGTGGAGCTGGCTGAATTTCACACCCACCGGGCTTTCTTCGACGGTGGCTCCCATGAGCTTGTGCTCGGCGAAGGTGCCGTCGGCTTTTTGTTCAAACCAGCCGAAGCCGTAGCCATGCGCGTCATAGCTGCTGATCACATCGTTGCGACCGTCGCCGTTCACATCGTAAACGAGGATGAAGGAGCCGCCGCGTCCGCCTGCGACGGTAAAGAGCTGAGGATGAAAGACCCAGTCGCTGTCGGCCTTGGTGTCTGCGGGCTGTTCGCGCCAGCCTTCTTTGTCGAGGATGTCTGGGCGGCCGTCGCCATTCACATCGCCCACGCCATAGCCGTGGGTGTAGCGGAAGTACTTCTTGTCGTTCTCCGGTGATTTCGGCGAGATGGGACGGAAGCGGGCTTTGCCGAAGGGATTGGACCAATCGATTTCAGCATAACCGAGCTGACCGCCGGTGTGGCAGATGAGCTCGGGTTTGCCGTCGCCATTCACGTCTTTGAAATCGGGGGATTCGTTGTCCGTGACATCGAAGATGGTGTGGCGCTTCCATTCTCCGCCTTTGTTCTGCGGATTTTCGAACACCCATGTCTCCTTGCCCGGCCAGGAATAGGCCATGATGTCGCTCCAGCCGTCGCCGTTGAAGTCATAGCTGTAGGTCAGGAAGAAATCGCTGTAGCCCTTGGCCGGATCGTAGGGCTCTTTTTCGAACTTGGGCGCGAACTCAATGCGTTCCTTGAATTCGGGGCCCTTCCAGATGAAGCGGCCGGAGCAGACGTCGTTCTGACCGTCATGATCGAAATCCGCAAAGTGCGCGCCTTCGGCCACAAATTCCTCGGTCAGGGTGAACTTTTTGAACTTCAAATCAGCCGCGCACAAGGGCAGCGCGAGCAACAGGGTCGGGATGAGCAGTTTGGTCATGGTGAGAGGAATGGAACAGAGTTGGAAGGAGCGATCTTGCAGGCCTGCGGCATCAGCCGAGAAACTTCCCGGGGTTCAGAATGCCGTTGGGATCCAGCGCGGCCTTGATACGCAGATGGGTTTCATGAGAGGCGGGGGAGACCGCATCACGCCACCAGCGCTTTTTCGCGACGCCAATGCCGTGTTCGCCGGTGATGGCACCGTTCCAAGCAATGACCTGATGGAAAAGCTTGTCGAGAGCGACCTCGGCGCGTTCGCGGATCGCGGGATCGTCCATGGTGGGGACCATGATGTTGACGTGGATGTTGCCGTCGCCGGCGTGGCCGAAGCAGGCGACGGGGAAGCCGGTTTCACTTTGGAGGGTTTCCGCGAAATCGACCAGATCCACGAGGCGGCCGCGTGGCACGACGATATCCTCGTTCAGTTTGATCAGGCCGGTGTTGCGCAGGCTGTAGCTGAATTCACGACGCAGTTTCCAGAAGGCTTCACAGGCTTCGTCGCCCATGGCTTTGTTCAGGCAGATGCTGCCGAGGCTTTCCACAAGTTTCGCGAGTTGGTCTATCTCACCTTTGACCGAATCAGGCTGGCCATCGATTTCTACCAGCAAGTGGGCATCACCTTCCGGCGTGACGGAGGCACCGAGATACTCGCGGGCGGCACGGAGGGTGAATTTGTCGGCGATTTCGAGCGCGCTGGGGAGGAACCCGCTGCCGAGGATGCGCTGCACGGCATTCGCGGCTTCGGCGAAGGAGTTGAAGCCTGCGGAGAGCATCGCGCGCATGGGCGGGTGCGGAATCAGACGCAGGGTGGCCTCCGTGACGACACCGAGCATGCCTTCGCTGCCGACCATGAGGCCGACGAGGTCGAAGCCGGTTTTGTTTTTGTGGCAGCGTCAGCCCGCCTTCACGATGGAACCGTCTGCGAGCACCGCTTCAAGGCCGAGCACGTAGTGACGGGTGACGCCGTATTTCAGGCAGCGCGGGCCGCCTGCATTCGTGGCGATGTTACCGCCGAGGGAGCATTCTTTGAGGGATGCGGGGTCTGGCGGATAGAACCAGCCCAGTTTGCGCACTTCATTTTGCAGATGGCCGGTGATGACGCCCGGTTCGATCACTGCCACGCCGTCTGCGAGGGTGATCTCCTTGATCTTGTTCATGCGCGCGACCGACAGCGCGATGCCACCCTGCAGAGGCACGCAGCCACCGACATAGCCCACGCGTGAACCCTGATTGCTGCGAACTGAGGAAACAGCAAGATGCGGCCAAGATCAGTGGATGTTTGGCAGCGGGTGACGTATGATCGAGATCATGCCCCCGCTCATCGAAGTCACTCATCCACGCGGCATTTATCTGCCGGAGGCGGATTTGTGGCTGGATCCGCATTTTGGGAAGGAGAGGGCGTTTGTTTCGCATGCGCACAGCGACCATGTGGCGCGGCATGGGCTGACGATTTGTTCGGAGATCACGCATCAGCTCATGGTGGTGCGGAAATCGGTGAAAAAAACGGGGAAGGTGGTGTCGCCACAGATGCGGGAGGTGTTTGAATGGGAAGGCTGGGAGATGCGGCTGCTGCCTGCGGGGCATATCACGGGTTCGACGATGCTGCATCTGACGCGCAAGGCGGACGGAGCGACCTTGCTTTACACGGGTGACTACAAACTGCGGCAGGGGCTGAGCGCGGAGCGCTGCGAGCTGATGCAAGCGGATACGCTGATCATGGAGACGACGTTTGGACTGCCGAAGTATCGCTTTCCGTCGGCTGAAGATGTGATTGCCCAGATGCTGGCATTTGTGCGCGATACGTTGGCTGACGGTGGAATCCCGGTGTTACAGGGTTACTCGCTTGGCAAGGCGCAGGAAATTCTTTGTGCTCTGAGAGATGAGGGATTGCCGGTGATGGTGCACCCGAGTGTAGCGCAGATCACGGAGGTGCTGGCGCTGCATCTGGGGAAGCTGCCGCAGTGGCGGCTGTTCAAGGCCGACGAAGTCGCAGGGCATGTGCTGGTGTTTCCACCAGGATCAAAACTCGATCTGCCCAAGATGCGGACGGCGATGCTGTCGGGCTGGGCGATTCAGCCGAGCGCCAAGTATCGGTATGGTGTCGATCTGGCGCTGCCGCTGAGTGATCATGCGGACCATCCGGAACTGCATGAAACGATTGAGCAGGTGAAACCCCGGCGCATTTACCTGGTGCATGGTTCGACGCGTGAGTTTGCTGCGGAACTGCGTCTGCGCGGGCATGATGCGCGGGCGCTGGGGGCGGAGGATCAACTGGAGCTGGATCTGTCAGCTCACTGATTCGATTTTTTGCCTGCGGGCAAAGAAGACGCGCGCGCTTTCCATGACGCCATAGGCGGTTTCTTGGGGCGTGAGCTCGGCAGTTTTGATGCGGAGGTCGGCGAGGCTTTTGTAGAGCGGTTTGCGCTCAGTCAGCAGGCGTTCGAGCTTGGCTTTGGGGTCTTCCTCGCCATTGAGCAGCGGGCGGTTGGTGTTCATCGCCGTGCGGCGGGCGAGGCGTTCAGGATCGGCGTCCAGCCAGACGATGTAGCCGAGATGACGGAGGATGGCCAGATTGCGTGGCTGGGTGACGATGCCGCCGCCGGTGGCGATGACGCAGCCGCGTTTGCCCAGCAGCGAACGCAGGGCGGCGGATTCATGCAGGCGGAATGCGGCTTCGCCTTCGGTGGCAAAAATCTCAGGGATGCTTTTTCCGACGGTGTCGGCGATGAGGTGATCGGTGTCGACAATCTGGAAGCCGATCATCTGCGCGACGATGCGGCCGACGGTGGTTTTGCCCGAACCCATGAGGCCGATCAGCAAAATATTGGGCTGGCGGTACGGGGGAGTTTCTCCGGAGGTTTGAACGAGATCGAGGATGGAGGAGGCGAGATTGGGATCGTCACGCAGAGCATCGAAATAGCTGGCGTAACGCGGCGCCCAGCCGGTGGCATGCAGCTTGGTGTTGGAGACGCGTTTATGGCTCCAGCCACGTTTGCGATTCGGGTCAGGCTCGCGTGTTCCGGGTATTTTGACACCAAAAATGGAGCACAAACGCTCCACACACTGGCGCTGTGTCACCTGGGCATCGTCGACGATGTTGTAGATGCCGCTCAGGCGTTGCGTGACGAGATGCACAAGTGCGCTGGCCGCATCATCTGCGTGGATTTGATTGAGGATGCGGCCCTGCCCATTATTGCCTTCGATGGCGGCCTTTCCTTCGAGCAGGTTCTTCAAAACAAAGGAACGGCCCGGGCCGTAGATGCCGGCGAGTCGGGCGACGGTGCCCTTCGCATTGAGGGCGATGTTCTCGGCCTCGCGCAGCAGGCGGCCGGTGTCGCGATCAGGATCTGCAAAGCTGGTTTCGTCGATGGTTTCGCCGTTCACCTGGGGGTAAACGCTGGTGCTGCTGGTGTAGAGAGGAAAGGCGGCGGGGAAGGCCTGGGTGAGATGGCGCATGCCATCGACATAAACGGACTGGTACATCTCAGCTCCTCCACGGCTGGAACTGGCGCAATGGATGACGGTGTCGATGCTGCTGGCGTTGAGCCTGGCAGCGAGTGCGGTGACATCAGCACTGTTTGAAATGTCGCAGGACTCCGTGCGCCAAGGTTTGACCGTGGCGAGGCGTGCGGCGGATTCTGGCGAGTGCGTCAGGCCGATGACCTCATGCCCGGCGGCATGCAGGAGATCGGCGACGCGCTCGCCCACGAATCCACATCCTGCGACGAGCACTTTCATGGCTGGCGGTTTTTCTGGTAGTAGGAGACGATGCCTTTGACGACTCCCTGTACGTAGTCCTCGATGGCGCTGGTCTGCAGCCGCCCTGCGATGAGGGTGCGGCCGAGGAAATGACCGCGCAGCAGGCGGTGATAGGTCTCCTCGTTGTTCATGACATAGGGTTCGAGGTAGACGACGGGGCAGTCATAGAGCCGATTGGCCAGCAGGTTCCGTGCATAAACATAGGAGTTTGTGCCGATGCGCCGGGCATTGGGCGTGGTGTAAACGTAGGCTGGCAGGCCGGTGGCCAGACGCATGCCATTGGCGACGGCTTCGGCAAGCGGCAGCTCTTCCTGATGAACGCGGGAGAAGAGGCGGCGGAACATCTCGAAGCGCACGTCCTGCTGCTCGAGTTCGAGAGGGGAGTAGCAGCCATTCACGAGCACGTGCATGTGATTCATGGGCGAGAACTGCGGCGCGGTGGCATCGCCCCAGGCTTCGGCATTGAAGTGCAGGCAGAGCACCACGTCAGGCTTGATGGTGGCATTGACCTTTTCGCCGCGCGCGTGGATCTCGCTCACGCGGTAGAAGAGCTTTTCGCTCTGCCACTGCACGGTGAGGATTTTCGCGTCTCCGGTGACACCGGTGTAATTTTCCTGGGGCAGCGGAAAGCCTGCATCGACGAGGAGTTGACGCGCCTGGATGACAAAGTCGGAAGGGCGCTGCGGTGTGACAGGTTCGGCACGGTCGCGCACGAGGGAGACATAGGCGCCGAGAGCCTTGAGCCGTTCGGCGAGGACTTGCGCGGTGGTGAGGGTGAGATTGCCCTCTTGAATGGATTCGCCAGGGGCAAAGCTGAGCATGCGCTCCTCCATCTGGGCATAAGCGCCGCCGATATGACCGGGGTCGATGGCGATGTGAATGTCGCTGAGCAGGGGGCGGCCATTGAGCGGGGACATTTCAGCCGCAGCTCTCCAGGTGCGGGTGCCTGGCAGCGGTGCTTCGGAGCGGGAGGCAAAGGCGATGCGGGCTTCCGGCTTGACAGAGTCACCTGTTTTGATGACCACGCCGTCGGGCTCCAGTTTCCACGGTGGAGGGAAAGGGGAGCCGTCTGAATAGACATCCCGCATGGCGGCTTCGAACTCGCTGCGGGTGAGTGCTTGATGAAAGGACTGCAGCTTGAGCCAGTCGGGCTTGGTGCCGAGGGGGCTCAGGCGGTCCAGACGTGCCGGGGGTGGTGGCGGGGCGGGCTGTGCTGGTGCGAGCGCTGGGACAGAAGGGGGCGTGGCCGGAACGGGGGCGGGTGCCGCTTGTGAGGGGCTGGCAGGGGCAGCGGGTGCAGACGGTCTGGCTGGGCTCGTGGGGGCAGGGGGAGGCGCTGCTGGCGCTGGGCCTGGGGTCACCTGGGAAGGCGTCAAAGGGGCCGCTGGGGTGGGGGCGGGCACAATCGTCTGCGCCATGCCCGGCGTCACCATTACGGACACGAGCATGACCGGCAGCGCGCAGCCACACAGCATTCGTTTCATCATCATAAAGTGCATCCTAGACTTGATCCCCGGCTTCATCATCTACTAAGTAGCGCCACGATGAATGACAATACGGCTGACAGTGCGGATGGACTCTTTCGCCTTCTCTTTTTGGGCGATGTGGTGGGTGAGCCGGGGCGCAAGGCGGTCGGGCTGCTGCTGCCAGTGCTCAAGGAGGAGCTGAAGCTCGACTTCATCGTGGTCAACGGTGAAAACTCAGCGGGGGGGCGGGGCATCACGCCGAAGATCGCCATCAGCCTCATGCGAGCCGGGGCCGCCGTGGTGACGAGCGGAGATCACATCTGGGACCAGCGGGAGATTGTGCCGTATCTGGCCGATGAGCCACGCATGCTGCGCCCGATGAATTACCCCGAGGGCACACCGGGCAACGGCTACGTCGTGTTAGAATCGAAGAAGTGCAAAGTGGCCGTGGTGAACCTGCAGGGGCGCACGTTCATGAACCAGCAGCTCGACAACCCATTCCCGGCCATCACCGCCCTTGTGGAAAAGCTGCGTGAAGAAACTCCGGTGATCTTTGTGGATTTCCATGCTGAGGCCACAAGCGAGAAAGTCGCGATGGGCTGGCATTTGGACGGCAAAGTTTCTGGCGTCGTCGGCACCCATACCCATGTGCCCACGGCTGACGAGCGCGTGCTGCCGAAGGGGACCGCCTTTCAAAGCGATGCCGGCATGTGCGGCCCGATGGACAGTGTCATCGGCAGCCAGATCGAGCCGGTGCTGGAGCGCTTTCACAGCATGATGCCCACGCGCTTTGGCGTGGGAAGTGGGGCGGTGCGGGTGAATGGGGCGCTGATCACGATTGATCCCGCCACGGGCAAGGCGCTGAGCATTGAGCGTGTGGCGCGGACGTGGCATGAGTAAGATTGGAGAGTCGTCCCCGTCATATTTCTGCTGACAAGAAGCGAGGCGCTGGATAAAAGCGCTGATGTCTGAAGAAAAACGTCCGACTCCAGCAGTTGTTGATGCCCTTTGCTACCCCATGGCCCGCATCAGCTGGTTTTTGCTGGTGGTGCTGTGTGCAGCAGGATTTCTGGTGCTAGTGAAGCTTAGCTCACTCACGAACGGACGGGGTATGGAAGCCCGCATATTCATGGCGGCGCTGGCGTTGGTCGGAGTCATTGTGCGCTGCTATTTCACCATCATTGAGCACACACTGATAGGCTGGGGGAAGGAAGCCTGGCAGAACACCACGCTGGACACGGATGGTTTGTGGTCCTCCCTGCTCAGCATGGTGGGGCTGGCGTTCATTTCGTGGCTGCCAGTGGCTGCTGTTTCCTATCTCGTGCCGCCTTCTCAGGAGTGGCGTGAAGCGGCCTGCCAGCTCATGGCGGCGTTTGGCTGTGAGTATTTCTGCATGGGCACGCTGGCGCTTGTGGTGTTCAACAATTTCACACAGATCCTGCCGCAGCATGTTCTGCCTGCCATGATTAAAAGCGGTGCGTCCTTCATGCTATGCGGTGCGGCTCTGGTGCTCGTACCGCTGTCATTTCAGACCGTGTGGAACCTGCTGCCAGCCACCCAGGGTACATTTGTTCGAGCTTTGATTGCCAGCTCGGCGTCCGCCTATTTTTTGATCGCCCATGCGCGTTTCATGGGCCTGCTTTATCTCGCCAGCCGGGAACGAATCGGCTGGGAGGAGTGATGTGTTATGCAATGCCTTCGCGCTGCCGTTGTTGGAGGATGAAATCCACGCCGCAGGCCAGTTTTTTGGCCATGGGGGATTTCACATCGACCGCGCGCCAGAAGGGGGTGATGTCTTCCAATGGTTTCCCGTTTTGATGCTGCTCCCAGGCGAGCTCGGAGGCGATGCGCAGGAAGATGCCGGCGGTGAGAGGGTAGGTGAAATCTGCCTGATGCGCGGCGGCGAGATCTTCGCGCAGCTGTGGCATGGTGCGTGATTCACCCGGGGGAATCTGGGCCACATAGGCGGCCACCACGGCGGGGGTGGGGATCAGCATCTTTTCGCCTTCGGCATGTCCGGCGTAGGGCTTTCCCAACCGGGAGACGGTGGGCTTCGGCGGATGGGCAAACTTTTCGCTCCAGGATTTCGCCATGGTGGAATTATTTGAGTTTGGTGAGGGCTTCTTCCGCCAGTTTGCGGGCCTTGAGCTGGTGGTATTTGGTGCTCGCGGCTTCGGTGAAATCAGCCTTGGCTGCGTCCGTGCTGCCGAGGGCGAGGTGGGCACGACCACGATTGTAGAGGATGTAGGAATCGTCGGGGGTGAGCGGGAGGGCGGCGTTGTAAGCTTCGAGGGCTTCATCTGCGCGGCCGAGCAGCAGGAGGGTATCGCCACGACGGTTCAGCGCCTTGGCGGTGAAAGGGATTTTCTTTTCATGATCCGGCGGCAGGCAGTCGCGCAGGGCTTGGAGGATGAGCTCGCAGGTGGCGGCGGCGGATTCGACGGCGGGAGAGGCGGTGGTGGCGTCTTTGAGGTCTTCCTTCACGCGATCCAGCAGCACTTCGATGGGCAGAGCGGCATAGTCGCCGGGGCCTTTGGACTTTGAGATTTGCTGCAAGGCCTCGACGCATTCACGAGCCTTGCCTGCGTTGGCGAGTTTCGTGACCTCCTTCAGAGTGGGCAGTGCGGGTGGAGTGACTGATCGTGGTGGAGAGGGCGGTGATTCTACTGGAGCAGCTGGAGCTGGAAGCGATGCCACCATGGGTGCCTCAGCGGGAGCCTGACCGGCGAGGAAGATGTCATCGCCGACGAGGCGTGAGTATTCCGCAGGAATCTGGCCACCATTGGAGCGCTCCAGCACGCCGGCACGGGTGCGTTTGAAGACCTGCTCGACCGTCAAGCCGGGGGTGCGCAGGTTTTTGAGGAGCTCTTCGGTGTAGAGGCCGTTGGTGCCATCGCCATCGAGGGCGGTCTGCCCGGCATCGGTGGCAAAGGCGATGAGAGATCCGGCGGGTGGTTTCATCTCGCTGAGGCCGCCGGGGCTGGTGGCATCGCGGGTGCGTCCGGTGCGTGCGACGGCGGTGGTGCGGCAAGCGTCGAGAATGACGAGATTGCAGAGCGCGCCGGACGATTTCATGTCGGCCACGGCCTGCTCGACATTGAAGAGTTTGGTTTCTGCGAGCAGGCGCAGAGTCACATCGTCGGCTCCTTCGGAGGTGTAGCCGGATTTGATGGGGAGCAGGTAGTTTGAGCCTGCGACGGAGATGCCATGGCCTGCGTAATAAAAGAGGCCGACTTCGGCACCGGTCAAAGTGGTGCGGAACTCCACCACGGCGCGCAGCAGTTGATCGCGCGTGACGTCGTGTTTCTCGATCACCGCGAAGCCGAGGTCGCGGAGGGTTTTGGCCACGGCTTTGGCATCGTTGCCGGTGTTGCGCAGCGGACCCACGGCGGCTTCGTACTTCGCATTGCCAATGACGAGGGCTGTGCGTGCAAAGGGCTTGGCGGGTGCGGCGTGCGTTCGCAGGGCGAAGGCGGCCAGCAGCAGGAAGCCAGCTAGGCGTAGGCGGGAGGGCATGGACGCATTCTGCAATCGAGAACGGGCAGGTCAACCATATGGACGGGCGCAATCGGTTGACCCGGCGCGGAGAGCTCGCATCATCCGGCCCGATGAAGTGTGCCCTCCCCGCCCTGATGCTTGTTCTGACGAGCTGCAACGCCACGTTGAAGCCTGACGCTGCCTCTGCGACGCTGATTCCTGGAGATCCAGCTGCGCCTTCGCAGGTCACGCCGGATGAGGCAATGGCGATTGCACAACGGTTTGCGAATCACCCGTGGCGGCCGTTTGCGCGGAATATTCTTCACGGGAAGGACAAGGCGGGAGTGCTCGTCAACACGCCGGATGTGACGCACGAACCGCAGCAGGACCGCAAGGGCTGGTGGGTGCCGGGAGAAATGAACAGCGGGGTGCCGTACAAGTGGGGCGGGTTTGATGATCCGGCGTCGTTTGATCAAGCCATCGCGAATGGCAGCGCGGGCGGTGATGTGTCATCGCCGGAGAAACGGCGTGCTGACAATGCGGCCGTGAGCGCGCAGGCCGCAGGGGTGGATTGCTCGGGATTTGTGTCGCGCTGTCTGAAACTGCCAAGCGTGCATGATACCAGCCGGCTGCCTGCGGTTTGCACGGAACTCGGAAGCGCGCAGGAATTGCAGCCCGGGGATGTGCTGAACATTCCGCACCGGCACGTGATCCTCTGCGCCGGATGGTATGATCCGCAGCACACCTGGATCTACTACTATGAGACGGGCGGTGCGCCGGACTACTGGAAGCCCGGCCTCAAGCAGGCGCCGCTGGATGCGCTGCTGGCGCTCGGCTACAAGCCGCTGCGCTACAAGGGCATGGCGCATGAGCTGGTGCCCAGCGGCAAGCAGCCGAAGGAAGTGCTGACGCGGGCGGTCAAGGCGAGCGCCATTGTGGTGGAGAATCCTACCGTGGGAGAGCCGTGATGGAATGTTTGAGGAGTTGACGTTGAGTCAAGTCGCGTGACAGCATGCGCGCTTTCCCAACCCGAACATGGAATTCACCACCCTTCGTCCCACCCGCACGCGCTATGGCGTGATCGTTTTCGCCGTGATGCTCGGCATCATTCATTACATCGACCGGGTGTGCATTTCGAAGGCGCGGCCGTTCATCCAGCAGGATCTGGGATTTGATGACACGCAGATGGGCTATGTGTTCTCAGCATTCACGCTGGCGTATGCGCTGTTTGAGATTCCGGGCGGCTGGCTGGGGGACAAATGGGGGCCGCGGCGGGTGCTGCTGCGTGTTGTGATGTTCTGGAGCGTTTTTACAGCGGCGACGGGTTATGCGTGGAATCTGGCGTCGATGATCGTGTGTCGGTTTTTGTTTGGCGCTGGTGAGGCGGGCGGGTTTCCGAACATTGCGAAGATGTTCAGCGTGTGGCTGCCGGAGCGTGAGCACGGAGTGGCGCAGGGCATCACTTGGATGGCGGCGCGCTGGGGCGGTGCGTTCACGCCGCTGCTGGTGGTGTGGATTTTGGGCTTTGTGAGCTGGCGGAATACGTTCGTGCTTTTTGCCGGGCTGGGCGTGGTCTGGGCGATCTGTTTTTACCTGTGGTTCCGTGACAATCCGAAGGATCACAAGGGAGTGAATGCGGCGGAATGTGAACTGCTGGAGGAAGCGCAAAAAAACCTGAGCGGCGGGCACGCGTCGATCCCTTGGAAGCGGCTTTTCACGACGAAGTCGGTGCTGCTGCTGTGGGTGTATTACTTCTGCATCAGTTACGTGTGGTACTTCTACATCACTTGGATGCCGAAGTACATGGAGCTGGAGCTGAAGATGGACATGAAGGACACGTGGACTTCGATCTTGAACGGTCTGCCGCTGTTCCTTGGAGGCATCGGCTGCTTCATCGGAGGAGTCGTGGCGCGTCGTATGTCGGCCAAGTCTAACAATTTGAGCCGGGCGCGACGCACGATCGGCGTGCTGGGCATGCTGGCGGCGGGCGGGATGATCATTCTGGCCACGACCCTGAACAATCCCACGTATGCGATGCTGGCGCTGGGCTTCTCGGGTTTCTTTAATGATCTGTCCATGCCAGGTGCCTGGGGTGCGTGCATGGAGGTGGGCGGCAAGCTTGCGGGATCGGTCTCAGGCAGCATGAACATGATCGGCAATCTCGGCGGTGCGCTCGGTGGCGTGGCGGTGCCGTGGTTGATGAACCTGACGAACCAAAGCTGGGACAAGGTGATGTATGTGGCTGCGGCGACCTACCTGCTTGCGGCACTGTGCTGGGTGTTCATCGACAGTGATGAACGGCTGGAGGAGAACTGAGGGCACTTAAGCCCACGGAGAGAACGGCTTTGCGGGCAAGAGTGCCAGTACTGTTCGGCACGCGGTCTGCTATTGAGGGGTGAATGGAGCCAAGCATTTTTGAATTGAGGCGGCGGTGAAAGGGCCAGGGAGTGGGAGGTGGGCGACATCGTGGCATCCGGGCACGCGCAGCCCTGGCAC
>JAPLUN010000285.1 GCA_026397715.1 Verrucomicrobiota bacterium | reverse complement strand
CCTAACTATTACCCACAAGTTTGAGGAAGGATCGCTGTACAAAGACCGGCGCGGTTAAACTATGGGTGATGGCAGCAGCAACGTCATCGAAAGGCAGAGATATTGGCAGTCCACTGGAGAAGGGTTGGTCGCAACGCGAGTTGGAGCATCTCAGTGGCATTGATCCGCGTCTTGTGAGACGTTTGGCCATCATGCTTGAAGATTGGGCGGCTCAGCCGCAGGCCTCCATCCCTGAAGGCAGCCGCAGCAAAGCGGCTGCCAAGGCTTCCTACCGTCTGCTTTCCAATGAGCGGCTCGAAGCCGCTGACATTGGGCGGAGTCACCGCGAGGCCACCTGGGGGCGCATGGCCAGCCATGAAGTCGTGCTGGCCGTGGCTGACACGACAAGCTTCAATCATACGACTCATGCAGGCACGGTGGGTGTTGGTCCCATCGGCCAGAGCAATAGCAGCGCCCAGGGCTTCTTTCTGCACAGCGTGCTGGCTTTCAGTGAGCAGGGCGAGGCTCTCGGCGTTCTCCATGCCCATACTTGGGCGCGCGAGCGTGACGGACCCTCGCGGCGGCAACGGCAGGCGCAAAAGAACCGCAAAGCGCTCGATCAACGCGAGAGCCACCGCTGGATCAGCGCTTATGAAGCCATCGTGGCCCAGCGTCAGGCTGCCTCTGGCAGGCAGCCCCGCGTGGTGCTTGTCGCTGACCGGGAGAGCGATCTTTACGAACTGTTTGTGAGCAACCTGCAGCACGACGAGCAATGTGCCGTGCTCGTGCGCGCCCTGCACGCGCGCCGCCTGCACGAAACAGGAGAGGTGGTGTGGGATCACCTCGAAGCGCAGAAGGAGCTGGCGCGTGTCGAGATCGTGGTTCCAGCGCAGGGCACGCGCAAGGAGCGCACGGCCACGCTGGTGCTGCGCAGCGCGCCGGTGAAGCTGGGGGTGCCAAGGGACAAGGCGCAGTTCTTTGGCGCGAGCACACCGCTGGATCTCTGGGCCATCGACGCGTTGGAGACCGGCGCACCAGAAGGCTGCGAAGCGTTGCACTGGAAGCTGCTCTCCAGCATTCCCTGCGCCGATGCGGCCCAAGTTCAACGGCAGCTGCAGTGGTATGCGAAGCGCTGGGGCATCGAGGTTTTCCACCGCACGCTCAAAAGCGGCTGTCAGAGCGAGGCGAGACGGTTGGGCAGCATGGAGAGGCTGCGCCGGGCACTGAGCCTGGACTTGATCGTGGCCTGGAGGCTCATGGCCTTGCGTGATGCCTCACGCCAAAAGCCGCAGGAACCCGCGAGCCAATGGCTGGAGGCGGAGGAATGCGCCGTATTAAGCGCCTGGGCCACGCGTCAGTTCAAGACGAAAACTCAAAGTCCACCCAGCATCGCCGAGGCGGTGCGCTGGATCGCACGGCTGGGAGGTTACTTGGATCGCAAAAGCGATCCACCGCCAGGCATGGAAGTTCTCTGGCGAGGCCTGCGTCATCTCCACGACATGACCGAAACCTGGAAGCTTGTTCATGTTGTGGGTAATAGTTAGGACACAGCGCGTCCCTACCAGTCCTGCGTGCTGCGAAGCTCCCAGCAGAGATCCGCCGCTACTTCTTCTTTTTCCGCTCCTGACATCCCAGCTCGCTCACCATGCCATCCAGCACGGCGAGGCCGAAGCTGATCTTTTTGAAGAAGGACGGATTGTGCGGCACCAGCATGAATTTCGGATGCTGGCTCCACAGCTCCCGCAGCTTGCGGTCCAGCTTGATGGCCTGCTCGATGGTCTCGTTGCGGATGGGATTCCCGCCTTCGATGCTCATGTGGCCGACTGCCGCGCTCTCAAAGAAAATCACCGCATCGTAGCGTGCCAGTTCTTTCTCCAGCGTGCTGCCGAGATCTTCAAAAAAGCCTTCCGGTCCGCTCGGCCAGTAGGCCGCGCCATCCACGGTGCCGCGATCACACAGCAGGATCTGCTCCGGGTGCTGCGCCATCACCGCCTCCTCCAGGTGAATCTGCACATGGTAGATCGCCCTTTGCGCCGCATGGACGGCATCCGGTATGCTCACGCGCGGGAAGCCGCCGCTGAACATCATCGTGGCCGCCTCCGGCACCATCACCACTTGCTCTCCCATCTCGCGGCGAAACAGATCGCCCGCCGTCGTCTTGCCGCCGCCGGGGCCTCCGGTCAAAACGATGCGACAGTGGCCGTTGGACTCAGGTTTGGATTTGCGGGGCATTCTTACAATGTGGTCGCGGCAGCACAGCGGCGTCAAGCTTCAGCATAAGATTGCGCAAACACGGTGTAGATTGTTTTCAGTGCCGTCGTTAGGCTCATGGCATGATCCTGCGTTTCCTTCCCCTCCTTTTCATCGTCGCCGCCTGCTCACAGCCGCCAGCCAGCAAGAGCGAGCGCGAGCACTATTTCCTCACGCAGGTGAAGCCCGTGCTGCAGGAGCACTGCGTAAAATGCCACAATGGCAGCCTGCCACCGCCCTCGCTCAATCTCACCACCAAGGCCACCGCCTTCAAGCGCAGCGCCAGCGGACGCCAGTACATCCTGCCGGAAGACCCCGACTGCAGCCTGCTCATCAGCGCCGTGCAGCGCGGCGGCACGCACCCCAAGATGATGCCGCGCACGGAAGTCAGCCTCACGGACGATCAGATCGGCATGCTGCGCGAGTGGATCGAAGACGGCGCCTACTGGTCCGAAGGCGCCGCCGGTACGCTGCATGCGCAAAAGAGCGCCGAGAATCCCTAAGCACACCCGCTTCTCGTGCGTTCAGGTCGTCTTCTCATCACAATCATATCGACCGACCACATAATTCGTTAGTGCACAAAAATACCGCCACATGCTGCAAAGCGAGTAGCAGCATGAAGCCGGTTCCTCCACAATCATGCCATGGGCAAAGAATTCAGCATCACACCACAGACTGTTCCACACGTCGAAACCAAGCACCGCCGCATCTGCACACCCCTGCCGCACCCGGACTCCATCGCCACGTTGGAGAAGCTGCGTCACTTTGAGCCGCAGTCCATGCGCGGCATGCCGCCCATCGTGTGGGACAAGGCCCTGGACATCCACATCTTCGACAAATACGGCAACAAGTGGCTCGACTGGAGCAGCGGTGTGCTCGTGACCAACGCCGGCCACGCCGCGCCGGAAATCTGCAAGGCCATGATCGACCAGATCAACAGCGGCCTCATTCACAACTACGTCTTCCCCAGCGAAGAGCGCGCCGCAGCCGCCGAGATCATCGCCTCCGTCTCCCCTGAAGGCTTGAAGAAAGTCTTCCTCCTCAGCTCCGGCAGCGAGGCCACCGAGTGCGCCATCAAACTCAGCCGTGCGCATGGCATCAAAGTCGGCGGCAAGACCAAGATCGGCATCATCGGCTTCACTCGCGGCTACCATGGCCGCACACTCGCCAGCCAGCAGGCCGGCGGCATGGCAGGGCAGAAGGACTGGATCGTCAATGAAGACCCCGCCATCATGAATGCGCCCTTCCCGGATGGCTACTGGACGGAAGACATCAGCTTCGAAAGCTTCCTCAAAGCCATCGCCGACAAAGGCCTCACCGGTGACAACATCGCAGGCGTCATCATGGAAAGCTATCAGGGCGTCGGCCCCGACTTCGCCCCCGTCGAGTACATCGAAAAACTCCGCGCCTGGTGCGACCAGTACAACGTCGTGCTCACTTTTGACGAAGTGCAGTCCGGCTTTGGCCGCACCGGCAAGTTCTGGGCCTTCGAGCACTACGGCGTCACCCCGGACCTCATCTGCTGCGGCAAAGGCATCAGCAGCGGCATGCCCCTCAGTGCCGTGATCGGCCGTGAGGTCATCATGGATCAGTTCGGACCCGGCAGCATGACCAGCACGCACACCGGAAATCCCGTGTGCTGCGCCGCCGCCGTGGCCAACATCAAGAAGCTCCTCGCCGAAGACCTCACCGGCAATGCCGCCCGTCTGGGCCCCATCCTGCTGGAGCGCTGCAAGGCCATCCAAAAGCGCCACCCGAGTGTCGTCGGCCACGTCACCTGCGCCGGACTCGTTGCCGGCATGCAGATCATCCAGCCAGATAAAAAAGAGCCGAACCACGATCTCGCCCATCGCATCATCGAGCTCTGCTACCAGCGCGGCCTCCTCCTCTTCGCCCCCGTCGGCGCCTGGGGCCAGACCGTCAAAATCTGCCCACCGCTCACCGTGACTGAGGAGGCCCTCATCGAAGCCTGCGACGTGCTGGATGGTGCTGTGGATGATGCGGTGGCTGGGAAGTAGGGCAGTGGACTCAGTGCGTAAGGGGGACGAGAGATCAAAAGAAATCGCCCAAGCGAAATCCTACTCGTCCTCCTACTCGTCCTCGACTCTAGCGCACCGCTCACCAGGTGCAGTGATGTCTTGACCCTTTCAGGCTATCAAGATAATCTGGTGCCATGCCTGCCGCTCCCAAACCTCTCCGAGTTCGCGCTCTCCAACTGCCTGCGAAAAAACGCATGAGCCTTGCGACGCTGCTCCTGGAGAGCTTTGATGACGAACCTGAGCTCGACCGCGCCTTGCTGACCGAATTGAAGCAACGCGCCGCCGATCTCCGCAGTGGCAAGGTGAAGGGGCTAAGCACCGAAGCTGCCTATGGCTTTTCGCTATAAGCTGACGCATCACCCCGCTGCGGCAGCGGACTTTCAATGCGCAAAGGATTACTTCGCGGAAATTGATGAGGATCTTGCGGGTTTGTTCCAAACGGATTTTCGTGTCGCACTGCGCGGGATCGCGACAGGACGACTTGTCAGTCATCTTTATGTTGCAGGCAATGAGGTTCGCTGGGTGAAGATCAAACGGTTTTCACACAAAATATTCTTTGTAACTGAAGGCGAAGACGAGCGCTTCATTCTGGCTGTGGTCAGTGGTCGAAGGCATCCCATCCGCATTCGGTTCATGCTGAAGAGGCGTCGGAAATCGAAATAGCTGAATCAACATAACCCCCGCAACACCCCCACCCGGTTAAACTTCGCCAGCCCCAGCGCCTTCACCTCAGCCGCCGTGTAGCTCTCAGCGCCCACGAGTTTGTCACGCAGCCGCTCCCGCAGCGCCTCCATCAGTTCACGCCCGTTCTGCATCCACGTGTAGTACAAGCAGAGCGGGACGTAGCGGCGCTGGCCAAAGCGGATGAACAACGTATTCGCCCGCGTCATGGAAATGAACTGGTGCGTGCCACGGCTCTGCGGCGCAAATCGCAGCACGCGAAACCACCACGGCGTGTGCTCCGGCAGACCAAACACAGCGGATTCGATCTCCTCCAGAGGAATCACCGTGGCATAGCTGCCACGACCCATCCGCAGCGTGGTTTCCGTCAGCTCAAAGTGCGGTTTCCGCCGGTCAACGTTGAGCGCAAACAACGTGATCAGCGTGGTGGCAACCGCCCATCCTGTGAGTATTTCCGCACGCGTGGGCTTATGGCCCAGCAGTTCGCTGCCGCCCACGACAATGAACGCCGCCAGCATAAAACCCGCCAGCGGCATCACCAGAAGGTAGCTCAGCCAGTAGGTCGGCTTGGGTCGCGCAAGGATGGACGGGACTGGCATAAAAAACGCTCGCTGGCCCCATGACATCCGGTTTGAGACCGAGATGCAAGAGCGAAGCACGCCACCCCGTAATTTCACCCATGACAAGCCGCTCCTATTCACACCTCGCCCTCGTGCTGCTGGCAGCCGCGCCCGCCTGGGCAGCGGCGGCACCCGTGATGTTTGAAAAAGACGTGCGCCCCATCCTGAAAACGCACTGCTTCCAATGCCACGGCGAAGAGGGCGAAATGAAGGGCGGGCTGGATGTGCGCCTCGCACGCTTCATCCTCAAAGGCGGCAAGGACGGCCCCGTGATCGTCCCCGGCAAAGTGGCCGAGAGCCATCTGCTCGACCTCGTCAAAAAAGGCGAGATGCCCAAGGGCAAAACCAAGCTCAAGGATCAGGACATCGCCACCCTCGAAGCCTGGGTGGCGCAGGGTGCCAAGACCGCACGCCCCGAGCCGGAGAAGCTCGGGCCCGAGCACGCCTTCACCGATGAAGAGCGCGCCTGGTGGTCGCTGCAGCCCATTCACGCCGTGAAGCCCCCGGTGGAGAAAAAAGGTGCCACCAACATCGACGCCTTCATCGCCGCCAAGCTCACCGAAAAAGGACTCTCCTTCTCGCCCGAGGCCGACCCCGTCACCTTCATCCGCCGCGCCAGCTTTGATCTCATCGGCCTGCCCCCCACGCCCGCCGAGGTGGACGAATTCGTCGCCGCTTACATCAAAAATCCGCAGCTCAGCGTCGAGCGCCTCGTGGACCGCCTCCTCGCCTCACCGCACTACGGCGAACGCTGGGGCCGCCACTGGCTGGACACCGCCGGCTACGCCGACAGCGAAGGCTTTGGCGAACGCGACATCGAGCGCCCGTGGTCATGGAAGTACCGCGACTACGTCATCAATGCCTTCAACAAGGACAAGCCCTTCGATCAGTTCGTGCGCGAGCAGCTCGCAGGCGATGAAATGGTGCCGCAGCCGTACAAAGATCTCTCCGCAGACGCCATCGAAAAACTCGCCGCCACCGGCT
>JAPLUN010000438.1 GCA_026397715.1 Verrucomicrobiota bacterium | reverse complement strand
AGGCAGGCCGCCGCGCTGGCAGCGATGTCGTTGCGATCACTGCCGCGCGTCCGTTTCCGTTTGAGGCGGGGTGTCCTGAGGTGCTGGATTACAGGCATGTGGAGTTTGAGCTGGCGTAGATGGCTCTGAGCCTGCTTGGCGAAAAAGAATGATGCTGACATGGCGGCGGATTTGTGAACAATCGTGGGTGATCAAAGATCCAATCCAACCATGAGCGCCACCGCCGAATTTCCGGCCCTTTCATTCACCTGTCCCAAGCTCTGGGCGCAGATGCAGGGGAATGAGAAGACGCGCTTCTATGATGTGTGCCAGAAGAACGTGCACAACCTTTCGATGATGAATGCGGAGGAACGCCAGGAGCTGCTGGCGGGCACGGGTGAAAGTCCGTGCGTGGCCTACTTCAAGTATTTGAACGGTACGCCGATCGATGTAACGGCGCTGCCGGATACTAACCCGCTCAAGAAGATCCTGACGCAGGCGGCGATGGTATCTCTGGGGGCCGTGGCCTTGGGCTCCATCGCGATGAATTCCATGACGCTGATGGAGGCGATCACCAAGGATCAGGAAGCTCCGACGAAGGGCATGGGTGGCAGAGCTTCGATGATGATGATGGGCGTGGTGGGATGGGCGGAACGGTTTCGTGCGTGACTCGTGCGCAGAGTTATGTTTTAAGTTTTTTGAATGAGATTATTTCTGGGGATTTCGATCAATGCCGGACTGCCGATGTGGCAGGCGTGGGGCGGCCTTGGATTGGTCGTGGTGGGCATCTTGTTGTTTCGCTGGGTGGCTGTGTCTGAAGGCTCGGCCAAGATGCTGACTTTTGTGGAGCACCACTTTGGTGGCAGGTCCGCGTTCAGCCGATGGGGTGAGATCGCGTGGATGTTTACCCTGGTGGGGCTGTCGCTGCCGCTGATTCTGGCGCTGTTTGGAGGCATCCTTGCGGGCGTGGGTTTCATGAACCGGATCATCATCGATGATTTGAGCATCTCGATTCATCAGGGGCGGCAGCCGGTGAAGCGGCAGGTGTGGGAGGACCTGGAGGCGGTGGCGGATCATTCACAAATGGTGGTCCTTCGGTTCAAGGAAGCGAAGCGCTATGAAGTCACCCTGTCGCTGTTGAAAGAACAGCTGGGAGAAGACAATACGAAGCTCCTGCTGGACTGGCTGGAGCAGCGCTCTTCTAAGCGTGCTTCCCGATGATCAATAAAAAGGGCGCTGTGTTGCCACAGCGCCCTAGGATTGAGGAAAGATGGTTTTAACTCAAGGAATGTTGCCGGGAGTGGAGACGCCTTCTTCGAGTTTGAGGGCCCACTTGATGCCGGCGAGGATCATTTCCTGGTAGGTCTCGGCGATCTCGGGGCTGTTTTTGCGGTCCTTGGTGTCGGCTTTCCACGTGGGGTCCCAGACGTCTTCGCGGTGGCCGAGGGAGTTGTAGTAGACACGGCCTGCGCCGACTTCCTTGCACCAGGAGACGGGGTAGTAGCGGCCTTTTTGGGCTTCGACATCCTTCAGGTCGGCATCCTTCTTGGGGTCTTCGATGTTCTTTTCCTTCCGCTGGGCGGCTTCCGCACGCATCTGCTCAAGGTTCGGGTGGGTGTTCAGACCGAGGAGGCCGTGGACCTTGGCTTTGTCGAAGGTCTTGATGATGTAGATTTCGTCGAAGACTTTCCAGCCGAGGGGGACGGTCTTGGTGATGGGATGGGCGGGGTCGTGAATGACGGGCTGGATTTCGACCTGGGATTTGTGGGTTTCGAATTCGCCGCCGAGCATGTCGATGTAGCCACGGAAGGGGTGGTAGGTGTCGGAGCCGGAGTGCATGGCGATGAAGGCCTTGCCGCCTTCGATGAGCTTGATGAAGCCGTCGCGGTCAGGGAGGAGGAGATCACCGGTGGTGTTGGCGAAGACGAAGCCGTCGTAGCCTTTGATTTTGTCGAGGGCCATCTTGTCGGCCATGTAGGCTTTGATCTTGTCGTTCCAGATCTTGTTGGCTTCATTGAAGTCAGCGGAGGCCTTGCTGAAGGCTTCGGCCTTGGCCTTGAAGGACTCTTCGGATTCCTTTTCTCCGCGCACGGGGGCCTTGCCGGGATTCTTCGGCTGGCCTTCGGGCTGGTGGACGAAATCGACGGTGAAGGCACCGGACTTGGCACCGAGTTCGGCGAGGACTTTCTCGGCGGTCTCGATGGAGGAATGGCGGAAGCCAGTGGTGACAGTGACAACGAGGAGCTTCTTCGGCTCCGCGTAAGCGGAAAGCGAGAGAGCAGCGACAAACAGGAGCGTGAGGCGTTTGATCATGGGTGGAAGAGGCAAACGTGGCGCGGCGCGGATGTTTTGCAGGTGGAAAGTTCATGAAAGGGAAGGTCGGGCTGCGTTTGTGGATGGATGAAAACAATCTTCTGCCTCCTGTTTCTGTCTGTGGTGGTGTCTCATGCGCAAACGGTGACACCGGTGACGGTGGACGCGGGCAAACATCCCAACTTGCAGGCCGCGCTGGATGCCCTGCCAGCAGCCGGGGGGCTGGTGAGCATTCCTCCGGGGAATTATGAGATCACCGAATCGCTGCGGGTGAAGACTGCGGAGACGCGCATCGTGGGCAGTGGTGCTGCCACGCACATCATCAACAAGAATGAAGCGGGCGCGCCGGCCTTCATTCTGCGCCCGCCGACTCTCGATACGGACAAGAAGGCGCAGCTGTGGCGCGTGCAGATGGCGGACCTGCGAGTGAGCGGCAATGAAAAGAGCGGCGACGGCATCTTTGCCGAAGGCATCCAGGAGATCTACTTCGAAGGCGTGTCGGTGGATCACCATGGCGGCCACGGCATCCACATGGTGAACTGCACGGAAGATCCGCGCGTGGCGGACTGCATCCTCACCTACAACAAGAAGAGCGGGATCGAGATCCTCGGCGGGCATGACATTGTGGTGAACGCGAACCACTTTGAAGAGAACTGGGACGGGCTGCGCTGCATCGACGCCTTCAACCTGTGCATGAACGGGAACAACATCGACGACCACCTGGGCAACGGCGTCATCATTGAAAACACTTATGGCTCGGTGCTCAGCGGCAACATGATCGAGGAGTGCAATGGCACGGCAATCATTCTGGACCGCGACTGCTATGGGATCACCCTGAGTGCAAACGTCATCGCCCATCATCTGCAGGGAGGCATTGATCTGCGGGATGCGTGCGGCTGCACGCTGAGCGCAAACACCTTTGTG
>JAPLUN010000183.1 GCA_026397715.1 Verrucomicrobiota bacterium | reverse complement strand
GCCGCGCCTAAGCCACCGCCCGCCACGCCTGAAGCGGCCCTGGCAGAGCTCCACCCGCACGTGGCCGCATGGCCCTGGCGGTTTGAGGTTTATCACCCCGGCCTGCGCGAGGTGCTGCCGTCCGTGCAGGCCTTTTGCAGCGCCGTGATTCGCCGCGAGCAGCCCCGCCGCTGGGTCTCCCTGCTGGGCCCCTCCGGCGTGGGCAAGACGCATGTTTTGAAGCAAGCCCTCGCCTGCCTGCAGTCCGCCGCCGCTCGCGGTCATTGGAAAATCCCCACGCCCACCGGCCATCGCGGCCCCCAAGTGGCCCACCTCATCCCCGCCGTGGACCTGGAGGACTTCCGCGCCGCCCGCGACTACGCGAAGTACGACGTCATCTACATCGAAGACATCGGCAGCGGCGCCGCGCTGGACAAAGGCGCCGGTGCCGTCACCCGCAACCGCATCGCCGAACTCCTCCAACTCCGCTCCGGCAAATGGACCTTGCTGGATGCCAACCTCTACCGCCGCGAGATCGAACAACAAATCGACGGCCGCATCGCCTCCCGCCTCAAACGCGACGGCAGCTGGATGGTCGAAGTCCCGCAGGAGGTGCCGGATTTTTGGGATTTAAGCAAAAACCATAACAGCTGACCAATTTAAATATGGCAGCTTCAAAATTAAATGCATCGGTACGGACAGGCAGCACGGATTTTGCTTGCAATGCAACCCAGCACAACATTGCCTGCACGCCATCCTCAGCCATGCTTCTCGATATCGCCTGCCAAGTCCTCGGATGGCCCAGCCATAAGGAGATTTTGCGCCCTCATGCGGCGGGACCACGGCATTACGCAGAGAGGGTGAAACAAAAAATCGGTGAAGCGCTGAAGCGAACCATGTCAGGCGTGGAGGTGACTACGGGCATCTTGTGTGCAGACTCGCAGGCGGACACCAGCGAGGCCCCCATCGCCGTGATCTGTCAGTTCTCGCGAATGGTCTCTGACGAAGACCTGCTGGAAGCACAGCGTCTCTGCTGGAACTTCTCGCGCACGGCACTGCTGGTCACTCTGGAACCGCAGCGTCTTCAGTCGTGGACCTGTTCTAAAGCCCCACGCAAGAAGCGCAAAGCCAAGGACTTTCGCATCCTCCCTCCCATCGAGTGGGAAGAGGGTGAATCCCCGGCCAGTGTGCTCCAGCAGGAGGCCGCACAGGCCTTGCACTGGGTGCAGCTTGTCAGCGGTGGACTGCTGGAACAGCACAAGGACAAATTCCCCAAGAACGAGCGGGTGGATGCCATGCTGGTGGCCAATCTCAAGGCCGTCCGCGCAGAGCTGACTGGCAAGCTGAAGCTGCCCGTCGAGGTCTGCCACAGCCTGTTGGCGCGGCTGATCTTCACCCAGTTTCTTTTTCAACGCACCGACAGCGCTGGACGACCCGCGATCAGCCAGAGCGTTCTGGATGGCCGGTTTGATGGCCAGCTCCGCGAAGTTTACGAGCACGCGACCGCGCTGGAGGCCATCCTGCGTGACAAAGAGGAGACGTATGCGCTGTTCTACTGGCTCAATGCCAAGTTCAACGGCGACATGTTCCCCGGTAAAGGCGGTACCGAGGAAGAGCGCGAAGCCGAATGGCAGGCCGAAAAAGATGAGGTGGCGCCCAAGCACCTGAATCTGCTGGCCGACTTCGTCAGCGGTAAGATTCACATTCAGTCCAAGCAGCAGTTTCTTTGGTCGGAGTATTCTTTCGACACGCTGCCGCTGGAGTTCATCAGCAGCGTGTATGAGGAGTTTCTGACTGCTGATGATCTTGCCCTGGGGGCGCACTACACGCCGCCACATCTGGTGGACTTTGTTCTGGATGGTGTCTTGCCGTGGGGCGGCAAAGAGTGGGACCTCAAAATCCTCGATCCCTGCTGCGGCTCAGCTATCTTTTTGGTTAAAGCTTTTCAGCGCCTCGTACAGCGCTGGAAGAATGCGCATCCTGATGATGATCCCCTTGTGGATGATCTGCGTCCTCTGTTGGAAAACAATCTCCTCGGTGTGGACATGAGCAAGGAGGCGCTCCGCGTGGCCTCTTTCAGCCTGTGCCTGGCACTGTGTGACGCGCTTGATCCAAAGCACTACTGGAAGCGCACCGTCTTCCCGCCACTGAGAAACAAACGGCTGATCGAAAGCGACTTCTTCGCCGAGGACCAACCGGGTATTCGCACCAAGGACGATGCAGGCACCTGGGATTTGGTCATTGGCAATGCGCCCTGGGGCGGAGGTTCCCTCGCTGATGATTCCGCAGGCATCCGCTGGGGAGAAAACAACGGCTGGCCTGTCACCAACAAGAATCCGGGCCTGATCTTTCTGGCGAAAGCCGCTGCGCTGACGAAGAAGAAGGGACGAGTGGCGATGATTGTACCGGCGGCGAGCCTGCTCTACCAGAGCAGCTCTGAAGGGTCGAACGATTTCCGCAAGAAGCTCTTCACCTCCTACACCGTGGAGGAAGTGGTGACGCTTGCCTCCTTGCGCTGGCAAATGTTCAAAGGGGTCAAATCGCCCGCCTGCATTGTCACGCTGCAGCCTGCCGAGCCCAAATCGCTGGATTTCGAGCTTTGCTATATCACGCCTAAGCCGCAGTACAGTTCCGAAGACGAATCCACCGTCATCATCGAACCTCAAGACATGCATTTCATCACCCATGATGAAGCAGCCCATGATCCGCTGGTATGGACGGTGCTTTTGTCGGGAGGAAGGCGGGACTTGCGGCTGGTGCGCCAGTTGCAGGGGGAGATGACGCTGGGGAAATTGAAGGCTCCATCGAAAGAGAAAGCAATTGATGGAAAGTTGCTACTCATCCGACGTGGAATAGATCGCGGCTTGTCTAATCAGACGAAAAGGCCCGAAATCATTGGTCGACGCATCTTAGAAAAACCCGACTTCCCCGCAGATTGCGGCATCATTCTTGATGCTTCCATGTGTCCCAAAAATCAAAATCCACTGGTCTATCACACCTCAGATTTTACCGCTTTCCAACTGCCACAGCTCGTTATCAAGCAAAGTTTGATCAGGGAAATTGGCAGGTTCCAAGCTGTTCGCATAGTTTCGACTGAGAGCAAATCTGATGGCTTGCTCGTCTCGAAGAGCTATACAAGCGTTCACCAGTTCAAAGAGGGTGACGGATGGCTTCGCTCGGCATGCCTTACCTTCCGCAGCCGTCTTTCGGCTTACTTCCTGGCTCTCACGAGTCGCCTCGCGTCTGATCGCGCTGAAGCGCTGTCGGGAGATATTCTGGATGTTCCCATTCCACATCCTTCTCCCAGCCTGACCAAGGATGTGACGGACTTGTCCGAAGTGGACTCGCTGGTCGAAGAAGCCTTCCACCTCAAAGCGGCTGAGTCGGCTTTGATCGAGGACATGCTGGCCTTTGTTTATCGCGAGGGAGGAGAAAAACGCGAAGGCCGCAAGCCGACGCTGCGAGCCAGGGAGGGTGAGGCGGGCGATCTGCACCGCTATGCAGACTTCTTCGTGAAGGCTCTGCGTGCCACCTTTGGCAAGGACAAGACGGTGTGCGCCACGGTGTTTGAAGAGGAGCAGTCGCACGACAAGCTACCGCTGCGCATGGTGGCCATTCATCTGGACTGGCCTTCACAGCGACAGGTCATCACCAAGGAAACCCTCGATTCAAGAGGGATGCGCAAGAAACTGAAGGACGCCTTTACCAGTCTGATGGGGGTGCGTTCACGACAGGGAGTTCCCGTGAGTGCCGGCATCGGCTTCCAGCGAATCGCCCGTGTGTTCATCAGCCATAAAGCTCCCGGCGGTGAAATGGTGCCCACCGTTCTCTATCTGAAACCGGACCAACGCCGCCACTGGACGCGCTCCCAAGCTCTGCGCGATGCAGATGAACTGGCAGCTACGATTTTCGCAGCCGGTGCCAGGAAGCGCCCCAAAGCATGAGACCTCGTGCACCCAGCCTCCACGAAGCGCTCTTCCCGGATCTGCCGGAGTTCGATGCTATCGCGGAACTTTGGCCGAAGGAGATGGTGGATAAAATGCTGACGCTTGTCTGGGAAGGGTTTGATCAGATGAAGTCCAAGCATCTATGCCGCGCCGATTTTACTGTGGATTATGAGCAGTTGGAGCGAGGCCTGACATCACTGCACATTCGTGAAATTCTGCTGCTCTGGAACCGCTTTTCCAGTTTCATTCCGATTCCCGAAGAGTGTGAGTGGCGCAAACGCGCATCGAGATCATCCAAGCCTTTGGCGGTGGATATTGCTTTTGAGAGCGTGGCGAATCCTTCGGTGCATTTCGCCATTGAGGCCAAGGTGCTGGACGATTCTGCGCAAGTGAGCCGCTATCTTGCGGATTTGGATGACAAGTACTTGTCTGGAAAAGCATCTCCCATGGTAGGAACGGCAGCTCTGGCAGGTTACCTCAGGTCAGGTCTCGCTAACGAAGTCTTCCCTCATTTGGAAACGCGGCTCGGCCAGAAGCTTGAGACGCATACGCCTTTCGCGAATCGTCCCCATCGAGTCAGCCGCCATGAGCGCACCGCTTCAGGCAAGAGTGGAATAACAGATTTCACCTGCCATCATCTGATTTTGTCGCTTTCTAGCTGAGGGAGGGAGATCGAAAAGCAGATTTATGGGCGCTTCGCGTCGCTCCTGAAGCGCGGCGGCAGTTGGAAAGTGGAGGAGCAGGTCATGATCGGCTCCATCTGCCGATCTGACCCCGCATTGGCTCAGGCCCTTGAAGCCCGGATATGCGCGCAAGACTAAGGATCTTGTGCCGATTCAAAGAGGCGTTTCACTGGGGAGGCCTTTTTCAGCATTGGGTGAAACTGGCTGTTTGAGTGAAATCGGCGGAGCGGTGCAGGGCGTGGGGTGAATGCGCTTGACGGTAGTGCGGGGTTCTGAGTTGTATGGGGGATGAGAAAAAAGGGGGGGCTTGTCTTGGCTGGGGCTGCTGCTGGCGCTGGCGACGGTTTGGGTGGCGGTGCGCTGGACTCATTTCGGGGTGCTGTCTGGGAATGGGGACAAGGATCTTTGGTCGCATGAAGGTGACTCCTGGGTCTGGCGTCAGCCGCTGGACGTGGACCTGAATGAGGATGAAGTGGGGGCGGTTTCCGCCGGGGCGGCGCTGGAGCATTATGGGAGCGTGCGGACGCTGACGCTGCGGCGCAACACGGCGGCGTGGCTGGATGCGTTCTTTTCCCAATGGCGGCACCGGCAGAGCGTGGAGGTGCTGATGGTGATGTACAGCGAGATGAATGACGCGCACCTGGCGGGCTTTGCGGGGGCGGATTTGAAGAGTGCTATTTTTAACAACAACCTGGTATCCGGGGAGGTCTTTCCCCCTTCCCCGCATCTGACTTATCTGGAGTACAACGGGACGCCGGTGACGGATGCCGGACTGCGCCATCTGATGAGGCAGTGTCCGCATCTGGAACGGCTGTGCCTGTACGCCACCGGAGTCACGGTGGCGGGTGTGCGTGCGTCGGGAGTGTTCAAGATGCCGGCGCTGAAGAGATTGGAGATCCACGGCATGCAGGCCCCTGAGGTTGAGCTGCGGGCGCTGAAGAAGAATGCGGCAGAGGCGAATCCCGCGCTGCATCTTTATTTGGACCTGCCTGATGAGTGAGTGTAAGGCGGGCTTTGATCCATCCCCCCCTCACCGCCGGGACACGCCTTCGCCATTGAGCTTGATCTGCAGATTCGGGCAGCGGCGCAGGCAGGCGAGGACGCCTTCGCGGGTGACCTGGCTGCCGTCCAGGCTGAGGGTCTTGAGCTGCGGGCAGGTGTCCAGGCAGGCGAGGCCTGCATCGGTGATGCGGGTGCGAGTGAGCATGAGCACGCTGAGGTGCGGCAGGCGCGTGATCTCCTGCAATGAGCGATCATCGAACATGCTGCCGCCTGCCCGCACCATGAGCCCCTCCAGGCTGGTGACCTGGCTGAGTCTGTGCCAGAAGGCGGGCGCCTGCGGTGCGCTCCATCCCACAATGAGCATCTTGGGCCGCAGCACCTCCAGCGCGGCGAGGAACTGCAGCGCCTCGTCGTTGCGCAACTCCTTCACTCGCGTGTCTTTTTCACGGTCATCGGTGATCTCGTTTTCATGCTCATCGGTGTCCTCGTTTTCACGGTCATCCGCGCTCTCGTTTTCCTCATGGGGGACGATGGTCCGCACGGCCCAGATCTCTCCCGCGAGTCCGCTTTGGAGCTTTGGCACCACGATGACATCGGGGTATAAAAAGGTGCGGCTGCGGAGTTCGTCCCAGTCGAGCGTCTCGGAGCTGGGCACGCGGCCCCAGGGGCTGTGCCAGGCCTTGCCTTTGCAGCCGCAGTCCTCCAGCAGGGTCAGCGCGGACTGGCGCTGATGCTCGCGCTTCACCAGCAGGGCAGCGCCGAGGCAGAGACCAAAGGTGAGCAGAGCGCCCGCGATGAGCCGCCAGCGCGGCCTGCGCCGGGGTGGTGTGCCGGCCTCAGGCGTGGGCGTGCTCTGCGTTGGTGGTGGTGTCGAAGTCGAAGTCGATGCTGAAGCTGCGCCGTCTGCGCTGGAAGC
>JAPLUN010000455.1:697-19471 GCA_026397715.1 Verrucomicrobiota bacterium | reverse complement strand
TTTTTTGACTTTTCATCTAAAACATCCTCATCTTTTAAAAAGCCGAAATTATCAAGGGTTAACTCTTTTTCTTCAGGATGGAAGCCTTTGTCTTGGGCTTCAAGAATTTCCTTTTCATGCGCAAAGCCCAGCCCCGGCCCGATGGCCAGCGCATCGAAGCGCATCTCCAGCACATCGCGATAATCGTCGATCGACTTCACCATCACCTCCGCAGGCATGCGCGGCGCGATCAGCGGATAGACATCCTCCTTCACCAGCAGCGTGACGAGTCCCGCACCCGCACGAATGGCACCACGGCAGGCCAGCTCCGCCGCACCAAGAAATCCCGGTGAGCCAGCCAGAATGCCGATGCGGCCCGCATCGCCCTTGTGCATGTCATTGGCACGGCGTGGCAGCCAGGAGCGCAGCATCTGCGGCGTCAGCACTTCGGCCTGCGCATCGCCATCCGTCTGCGACAAATCAGGCAGCGGAATCAGCGCGATGCGTCCCACGTAATGATCAGCACCATCCTCCAGCAGCCCTGCTTTGATCTGTGCCACCACGGCGGTCACATCCGCTTCAACAGCATCCTCGCAGGCGTCACCATGATCGCCGTCGAGACCGGAGGGAATGTCCATCGCAATCGTCAACGCATGCTTCTGCGTGCGCAGCGTGTTCATTTCTCGCGCCAGCACCTGCAGCTCCGGCTTCATCGGCCCCTGGGCACCGATGCCGAGCAATCCATCCAGACTCACGATCGGTCCTGCTGGGAAATCAAACGTCGTGGCATCCTCCAAAACGCGGACCAAGCTGCCCAGCACGGCCAGATGGTTGCGCGGCAGTGGCTTCATCGCGGCGGGCACACCACTCAGCCGCGCGTACAACTGCCAGCCATCAGCCACCAGTTCTCGCGCCGCGACGAGCGCATCACCCGCGTTATTGCCTTTGCCGAGAAACAGCACCAGCGATCCCGCACGCGGCGCAAACTGCCGCACCACATTCGCGATGCCTCGTCCCGCCTCCTCCATCAGTGCCGCCGCACTCACACCGCATGCAAAGGCGGCCTCTTCGCATTGCTGCATCTGGCGGCACGTGACGATCATGGGATTTCCGCTGCTTCCAGCAGCATGCCTTTGAGTTGATGGGCAGACAGCACCGTTTCCTGGGTCGTTTTTGTGGCAGGCAGAGACAGGACGCGCGTGCCTTTGGCCGTGGTGTCCAAGGCTTTGGAGATGCCCTCAATGCCTGCCACTTCGGGCCCGCCGAGCACCAGTAGATGCATCAGGCGTTCGCCATCGCGCTGCATTCCATCCTTCAACTGCTTCAGCGCCTCCGGCGTGTCGGGGATGAAGGCAAAGCGCAGTGAACGCACCACTTTCTCACCCGTCAGCTCATGCGCGACAGACAAGGATTCAGCGATGGCCTGCACCGTGTTTTCCTGCTGATCCGCCGGGCCACCGTAGAGAGCCAGGACCATCACGATTTCCAGCGGTCGTTTGATGCCCGTCAGTTCGGCGTCGATGACCGACTTCTCATTGCCAAAGCGCCCGCGCCGCACCGTGTAGCCCATGTTCTCAGCGCCCATCGTAGACTCAAGATAACCGGGAATGCTCAGGTCCCGGTCCGCTTTGCTCAAAGCCGTGCGCACGATCCCCGCATACCGTTCGATGCCCTCCGGGCTGATCTGCCGCCGCAGCGCCAGCGCATACTTGAAGGAACGATCCGCCGCCTGGTCCTTCTTCCACTGCCAGATGCCAAAGGAAGCAATCCCCAGCAGGATGGTGCCCACAGGCAGCATGACGAGGGCAAAACGAATCCAGCGTCCAGGATCAGCAGAGGTGGGTTGGGCTTCAGTCATGGTCCATCATTCCATAGCAAGATTCCGCTCCATGCCACGCAGAATCCGCGAAGTGATGCAGTCACTCCTGCCTGCAATGGATGTCGTGGGTCATCCGCCTTGCGGGCAAGAGTGCCCACATCACTCCAAACCCGCCAGCAGTTCGGCCACCGACACCTTCTGGCACGGAAGCACCAGCTCAGGCCGGATGTCCGCCAGCGGTTCCAGCACAAAGCGCCGCAGGTGCATGCGCGGGTGCGGCAGCGTGAGCACGGGATCATCACTCACGACATCATCCGCATACAGCAGATCCAAATCGAGCGTGCGCGGTGAGTTGCGCTCCCGCTGCTCCGGCCTCCCCAGCGCCTGTTCGATGGCCTTGAGGTGGTAATGCAGCTCATTTGGCAAGCAGTCAGCCGCGACTTCAATGACGGTATTCAAAAACGCCTTCGTCCCCGGCGCACAATCCACCGGCTCCGTCTCATATACCTGCGCAATCGCATTGAGCCTGATGCCCGGCACACGCGCCATCAGCAGCTCAATACCACGCCGCATGTTCTCAGCGCGATCACCAAGATTGGAGCCAAGAGCGATGCCGAAGTTCATTGGGAAACGTATTTGGGGGTGGTTGTCAGCCGCATAGGATCTGTTCGGAACCGCTTAATCATAGTGAGAAGGGGAAAGGTCGCAGAAGCATTATTCCGCAGAGCGTGGCGAAGTGGAAACGGTGCGAACAGCGATGACAGTGTGAAGATGCGTTCTCCTTCTCGAAAACAATCGTGTTCCATGCCGCCGCGCACGACTTGCGCAGGCAGATCACTGGAACTCAGCAGCAGACCCAGACTTCCCGCCCATTCACGAAGGTCTTTTTTCTGCCGGGCGAGCGAGGGCGGCCCATGTGAGCCTCCATCTGCCGATAGACTTCCTCGGAGGTCAGCGAGCGCCGCGACGATAAGATCCTCGCCATCTGCTTTTGAGTGAGCAGCGGCTTCACAGGCGGCTGGCTGGCTTGAATTGGAGACATCGTCAGGCATGCGGAAAGTAAACGAAGACGTCACCCGGGGAAAGGGAAGAGTTAAGTGGCTTGCGGCGCCCTGCCAGCCACCGTCAACTCAGCCCTTCAGTCCCAGCACATCCTGCATGTCATACAGCCCCGCAGGCTTGCCAGCCAGCCATTGGGCGGCACGGACTGAACCGGTGGCAAAGGTGTCACGGCTGCTGGCTTTGTGCGTAAGTTCAACGCGTTCGCCCACATTGGCAAAGATCACTGTATGATCTCCCACGACATCGCCGCCACGGATGGCGTGCACGCCGATTTCCTTCGGCGTGCGGGCACCCACATCGCCAAAGCGGCCATGCTTGCAGTCCTTGTCATATTCTAGGCCACGCACATCCGCGAGGATCTCTACCAGCGTGCGCGCCGTGCCGCTCGGGGAGTCCTTCTTCATGCGGTGATGCATCTCCACGACTTCGAGATCGAAGTCCGGTCCGAGCAGTTCGGTGGCTTTGCGCGTCAGCCAGAACAAGGTGTTCACGCCGATGCTGTAATTCGAGGCGAAGACGATCGGCAGGGCCTTGGACGCTTCGCGAATATGGGCCAGTTCTTCATTGGTATGGCCGGTGGTGCCGATGACGAGGCTCTTCCCTTGCTTGAGGCATTCGCCCAGCAGTTCATCGCAGAAGGTGTGGGAGGAGAAGTCGATCACGATGTCCGCTTTCGCGAGCGCCGGGGACAATGCATCGCCCACGTCAACGGTGGAGGAGACGGTGACGTTTTGAGCCTCGGCGGCACGGATGATGGCCTGGCCCATGCGGCCTTTGCTGCCGGTGATGAGGAGTTTGATGTCGGACATGATGAGCCGGGTTGATAAACGGGGTGCCGTAATTATGCAAGAGGCGGCTGAACACTGTGCAGCGGATCATGCAGCAGGATTTCGTCAAAACTGGCGTTGGGAGAGCGCTCCGCCGGAGGCCAGAACTGACCGCTGCGGATGCGCTGCACCGCCTCGGCAGCACACTGATGCGCGGCCTCGATCAGTCCTGTATCAAATCCCTCCCACGGCAGAATGGCGGTGTCCTGAATGCTTTTCGGCAGCGCGAAGTAGGCCACGCTGATGATGGACTGACCGCGCTTCTGCAGAGCGGCGGCGTAGAGCGGCAGTTGCAGATCCAGCCACAGTCCGCGCCTGCCATCGGGCAGGTCAAAGCACTTCCATTCATCCGCTTCGGTCAGCTTCGTGCGGGCCGTGATCACCTTGACGTGCGCCTCCTGCGGCGTGCGCGTTTTGTCGGAACTTTTGAAATCAACGATGCGCAGGGTGCCGTCCACATGGCGTTCCACCCGGTCAATGCGGCCTCTCAAACGAGCTTCAGCAATGAGGAAGGGCATGGCATCCTCCTTGTCGCCGATCAGCAGTTCCGCATCAATGCATTGCCAGCCTTCCTGCCGGTTCCTGGCTTCAATCTCAGCCGCTTTTCGCAGGCGTTGCAGAATGCTTTCCAGCTGCAGCGTGATCAGCGGCGCAGGCCGCTGCCCATGGATCTCCCTCACCCGGTCACGTGCTGCGGCTTCCAGGCAGTCGGCTATGTGTGCGGGGTGCGTGCTGTCACGCATGCCGGGGTCCAGACTCAGCCGATGAAACGCATGGTGAATGAGATTGCCAAACTCAGCGGCATCCAGCTCACGTTTGCCAGTCTCGATGGAGCTCATGTTTTTCGTGCAGCTCAGGTAGTAGCGGAACGGGCAGCTCAAATACTCGCGCAGGCGTGAGGGCGAGATCGTGTCCAGCGGCTTCGCGCTCCAATCCGGCTGCAGCTTCCAGGCCAGCGTGCGCGGCGGTTCGGCTGCGGACGGTTGATCCTCCTCCTTCGGAAACAAATGCTCCACACGTTGCGGCAGCACTTGGTTGTCGCACAAAAACAGCAGCCGGGATGGCCTCAGGGCATGGCCATCCTCGCTCCACTGCCCGCATAGCAGCCGCAGGCGTCCACGTTCACCCAGACGCTGCTGCGCCAGCGCAGCGAGGATGAAGGCGTCACGTGCAAAACGGGTGTTCTGACACGGCAGTCCCAGCGCCTTGCGCAGGCTATCCGGCAGAAACGGATGGCTGATGAAAATGCCCGGCACATGCTCTTCATTGAGACCCGTGACGATCAGGTTCGGCGCCTTTTCCCACAGCAGCTCAAGCCAGCCCTGCAACACGAGGTCGATATCGCCCCGCGGCTCAGCGAGCCGGCTTTGCGCGAGGCATTCCAGTGACAGCGAAAACATGTCTTCCGCTTTCGGTTGCAATCCAAAACGTTGCGCCTCCTGCTCAAGCTCCTCCGTGATGCGCAGCCACTCCGTGGCCAGCTCCGTACGTTCACGATCACCAGGGGCATTGGGATTGAACTCCTGCTCACCGAGCAGCTTCAAGATCAGCGTGCGCGCCGCTTTGGCCGGAGTGAGCCGACGCAGCGCATCAAGCAAGGCGAGCGTGTTCTCGATGGCTGGCTGCAGGGCAGGGCAGTCCGTCAGCGGCAGCTCAAGCGCATGCGCCAGAGTCACGGGCAGATGCTCACTGGCAAAGTCATCCGCCTCGCGCAGCAGCTGGGAAGTACTCTCATTGCCAGGAATGACGGCTTTGCGAAATTCATCAATGCGCAGCAGCGCGGCAAAGGCACGCCAGGCCCCAGAGCTGAGCAGCAGACGGAAGCAATCCAGCACATGCCACATGCCCTCACGCTGCACCGGAATGCCACCCGGTTCAAAACTGCGCGCTTCCTCCAGCGTGAGCTTTTCCAGCAGCAGACTGCCGACTTCCGCGTCGCACACACCCAGCGCCGTGCGGCCCGTTGGTACAAGTTCGCGCATGAGATCCAGCGTCAGCGCCGCCTGCGTGGCAGGATCACGCGCCACGTGGATCTGCTCATCTTGAAACGGCAGGCTGCATCTCGCGTCTTCGCCCCAGCATTCCGGCAGGGGACGTCCGCAGGCGTCAAAGGTGTGCGCCATCGACTGCGGTGCCTGAATCGCAATGTCCACCTGCAGTCCGCGTTTGGCACAGCCCGTGATCCAATTATCCAGCAAAGGTGGCAAATCCGGCGAGGCGAGCACGACAATCCGCCGCACCCCTTCCGGCAGCGCCGGTTCATGCGCATGCCTGCGCTTGAGCACCTGGGCATCCGCCACTTTTGCCTGCGCAAGCTCCTCGAAGTACACACGCTCGATCTTCGCCAGATCCTGCCAGCGCGCAGCTTCGCGCTGCGCGGCAGGATGGTCGGCCGTGTTGGCAAAGGTGAGACCGCCCGTGCCGAGCAGCATCTTGAGTTCCGCCAGCATGCGTGCCGTTTCCGCCTGCCAGCCCCAGCCGGAAGAAGTGGGCGGTTTGGGAAACAGCGCCGTGAGTGAATCCAGCGGCACTCGTTCGAGCGCCCGCTGCCAAGCCATCTGCGCCTGCACCGCAGTCGCGGCTTCAAAGCGGCGCGTCTGCGGCAGCAGCGCCTGCTCCGGTAGCCAGAGATGCGGTACGATGGCCGCGGTCCCCGTCTCATTGGTCACCACTGCCAGTGCCTCGCGCAGCCGGCGTCCGGCTTCACCGTTTGGCACCAGCAGCAGCGTGCTGCTGAGATCCAGCGCACGCGCCGAATCCCAGTCGCGGCAGAGCAGTGCCACGGCTTGATCCAGCACGGGTGTCTCCCAGCCCCAGAACAGCCGCTGGATCTGGGCGCTCATGAGTGTTCCAGCTTATTGAGGATGTCGTTCACGATCTCCTCGGGCGTCTGATCAATGGAAACACGGATGATGTCGGGCGTCGGGTCCAGTGTGGCCAGCTGGCTGTCCAGCAGCGTGGGCGGCATGAAGTGCCCTTTGCGCCCCGCAAGACGGGTGGCGATGAGCTCCTCCGTGCCGTCCAGCAGCACAAAGCGCAGCGTCTCGGGGTGGTCATGCGCGCGCAGCTTGTCTCGATAGATCGGCTTCAGCGCAGAGCAGGCCAGCACGTAGTTCGGCGTGAGGTGGCGCATGTCCTCGATGCGCTGGCGCAGCGTCGCATACCAGGGCCAGCGGTCGTCATCGTTCAGCGGCGTGCCGGCGGACATCTTGGCCTTGTTAGAGGGCGGATGGAAATCGTCGCCGTCTTCAAAGACGCCTTCGAGCCTGGCGGCCAGCAGACTGCCGACGACGGACTTGCCGCTGCCGGAGACGCCCATGATGATGATGGTTTTTAGATCGGGGTGGAGCATGTGTGAAGGTGATTTTTGTGAAGCTTGACCGTGGGGCATGCCACGCTGAGGGTGCGGACCGAAGCCATGAAATACTCGATCCTGACCGCTCTTCTGGTGCTCGGCACCGCCTTTGCCACTGCTGAAGACAAACCTGCCGCTGCCAAGCCGGAGGCTGCCAAGGAGATCATGCTCTTCAATGGCAAATCACTCGACGACTGGGAGTCCGTGGACGTCGGCGGCAGCGGTGAGGTGGAACTGGAGGGTGGTCTCATGATCATCAATCAGGGCGAGAATGTGAGCGGTGCCATTTACAAGAAAGCAGCCGCACTGCCAACGACCAACTACGAGATCACGCTGGAAGCCAAGCGCATGCAGGGCCGCTACAAGGATGACGAGTGGTATGCCATCAAACTGCGTGTCACCCCGAAAAATCTCAGCGTCTGGCTGGGGGATAAACAGATCATCGACGAGGACATCGAAGGCAAAAAAATCAGCGTGCGTTCCGGCCCCATCGAAAGCTATCTGCCGCTCTCGCTCACGACCTTCAATACCACCGCCGCGATCCGCAACGTCAAGCTGACTCCGATCACAGAGCCGAAGTGATGCCGCCCACCTCTGCACTGCGCCTCCTCGCTCTCGCATTTTGCGGAGCCCTGACCTCCTGCCATTCCGTTCTGCGCGTGGAGGTTACGCGCGCCGAGACCGAACTCACTGCGCGCGAGAAGCGGCACATGGCCGCCCTTCTGGATGAAGTTGCCGCAGGCTGGGATGCCATGCAGCACGGCAAGTCCGCCGCACGGCGCGCAGCAGAGGATCGCTATGAAAATGCGCTCGCCAAGTTCCTGCGTGAATGGGACGCGCATCAATGTCCGCGCTACTGGCAGAGCGGCACCGAGTTTGCCTCCGGACGGCAGTCATTTCAGATCGAACTGACCAATGAGACGAGTGCCAAACGCGAGGTGCTGCCCAAGCAGCTTGATCAGATCATGCTCGCTTCACGCAAGCGGTCACGAGGGGAGGACACGCTCTCGGAGCGTTCCGGCCTGGGCGTGCCCGTCGTCGGCCACATTTACCGCACGGACACCACGCGCAAGGAGCAGCCCTTCCTGCCGCCAAACGGTGGCAACCTCACCCTCACCGCCGTGCTGGAGATGGCGGACGATGACGCTGATCCCGCCACCCCACGCCGCTGCCGCCTGCATTTGCACGATGCCCTCAACGTGGAAACCGTGAAAGTGCAGAGTGATGAGCGCCTGCTCGCGGCAAACTTCACCGCTGCCAAAGATCTGGCCCTGTCCAAAAAATCCCTCGGCCTCTTTTCGTTGCTGGGGTTGTTCTATCCTGAACGCACGCTGGGAGACAGCCATCTTTACTGCATGGACGGGTATGACCCCAAGCGAATCCCCGTCGTCTTTGTGCATGGCCTCATGTCAGATCCGCACATCTGGCTGAACGCCGTCAATGCCATCAGCTCAGACCCCGAACTGCGCGCCAAATATCAGCCTTGGTATTTTCTGTATCCCACCGGCTTGAGTGTGCCGCAGACGTCCGCACGCCTGCGCGCCTCCCTGCAGCAGGCGCGTGATTATTTCGATCCTGATCACAACGATCCCGGCATGAGCCAGATGGTCCTTGTTGGCCATAGCATGGGCGGGCTCCTCAGCCGCATGCAGGCCATCGATCCCAAAGACAAGCTGTGGGACTCCATGTTTCGCAAGCCGCCGGAGCAGTTGGACGTTTCAGAGCCTGTGCGCGAGCGCCTCGTCAGGGCCCTCAAATTCAAACCTCAGCCCGAGGTGAAGCGTCTGTTGTTCATCACCACGCCGCAGCGCGGCAGCAATCTCGCCGGCATGAACATCGTGCGTCGCCTCGCCTCGTTCATTCGTCTGCCGGTGGATACATTGCTCATGACCCAGCAGTTGCTCACCGGGAACACCGACGCGCTCTCGCCGCAAATTCGCGACTGGGGCTTCTTCGCCTTTCTCAGCATCGGCACCCTTTCCAATGAGCACCCCTTTTATGATGGGCTGAACGCCGTGCCCATTCCCGTGCCTTACCACTCAATCATCGGACAGTTCGGTCGTAAGCCCCTCCTCGACAGCTCCGACGGCGCAGTCCCCTACTGGAGCGCCCATCTCGAAGGCGCCAAGTCCGAAAAAGTCGTCCCATGCTGGCACGGCTGCGTCGAGCGCCCCGAAGTCGTTCAGGAAGTCGTCCGCGTCCTCCGCGAGCATCTGCAGGAAAGCGGGCGCTGAACGCGTCTGTTGTTCGTCGTTCGGGCATCTGGGTTCAGAATTTTTTCAGGATCAGGTTTGCGTATTTTTGCGGCCATTCATTTCCGGCCCCTCCGACTTGCTCGCATGGAATCGCCGCGAAGTCACGTTCTTGAAATACCAACCCCATGAAACCTTTCCTCCTTTCCGGCCTGCTGGCCTCCGCAGTGCTGGCTCATGCCGATGAGCTTCCCTTCACCCAGGTCCCCGCTGAGTTCGCCGGCCAGTTCTCGCCGGGAAAATCTCCCCTCGTTTTCAAAGATGGCAGCCAGGTGAAGAAAGCAGCAGACTGGCCCAAACGCCGCGCTGAAATCCTCACAGACTGGCATGCCGTCATGGGCGCATGGCCTGCGGTCATTGAGAAACCAAAAATCGAAGTGCTGGAAACCACCCAGCGGGAAGGGAACATCACCCAGCGCAAAGTGCGCGTCGAAATCGCCCCCGGACAAACAGGAGATGGCTACCTGCTGCTCCCAGCGAACGAGGGCAAGCGCCCTGCTGTCTTCGTGCCCTACTACGATCCAGAAACCAGCGCCGGCCTCAGCACCAAGCCATTGCGCGACTTCGCCTGGCAGCTCGCGCGGCGCGGCTTCGTCACGCTCTCCATCGGCTCACCCGGCGGAGATGCACGATTGCCCGTATTGAGTGAGGCCGCCAAGTGCCAGCCCCTCTCCTACCTCGGCTACATCAGCGCCAACATGTGGCAGGCCCTCGCCTCGCTGCCTGAGGTCGATGCCAAGCGTATCGGCATCGTCGGCCATTCGTATGGCGGCAAGTGGTCGCTGTTTGGCTCCTGCCTCTGGGACAAGTATGCCTGCGCCGTCTGGAGCGATCCGGGCATCGTCTTTGATGAAACACGCGGCAGCATCAACTACCAGGAACCTTGGTATCTCGGCCTTGACCCAGCCCTCACTCGCAAGCCGGGCCTCGTCAGCGCCGAAAGCCCGCGCACCGGCGCGTACAAGACTCTCATCGAACAAGGCCACGATCTCCAGGAACTGCATGCCCTCATGGCACCGCGTCCCTTCCTCGTCTCCGGCGGTGCCGAAGACCCGCCGAAACGCTGGGCCGCGCTCAATCACGCCATCGCCGTAAATCAACTTCTTGGCGTCACCAGCCGTGTGGCGATGACGAACCGCGAGAAGCACGATCCCAACGAGGAATCGAACGAGCAGATCTATCGCTTCTTCGAATACTGGCTCAAGCCGTGAGCCAGAAACAAAGAACCCCGCCGCCACGCGCATAGGGCGTGGTCAACGGGGTTGATGAGATATGCAGTGAGCTGCGTTTAGAACGTGTACCCGAAGCGCACACTGCCGAAGTGGGCTTCCATGTTGTTGCGGAAGATCTGCGTCTGGTAGCCCAGCTGCATGTTGAAGTCGGGGGTGAACTGGAAGTTCACACCAGCACCGATGACCATGTAGTCCTGCCCGGGAGTTTGATTGCCACCTGCAGCGGTGAAGGGCGCGTTGATGGCTTGCACGCTGGTGCCATTATTCTTCAAATTCTGCCGCTCATAGCTGAAGCGCACCTGCGGGGTGATGACCGCCCAGGTGGTGTCGAACTTCTTCGAGGTGGACCAGCCGACGCGGGTCACGAGCGACTGAAACGTCTGCTTGCCGTAGCTCAGCGCGCCCACGCCGCCGCCGGTTTCCGTGTAGGCGTCCACGGTGCCATGCAGGTAATCAATGCCGGCAAACGGACCGGTGACGAGGGTGTCGTTCTGGAAGCGGAAGTTCCAGCCGGTGTTGTACTGCACGGCATTGGTGAAACTGCGGGTGGAGCCAAGAGCTACGGGCAGACCGAAGCCAGGATTGCGGTGGGAGCCGAGGTCATAATCGCCAAAGCTGTAGAGCAGGCTGCCCCAGTAGTTTTTACGCACATAGGAGAGGTAGACCGAGAGGGTGGGGCCTTCCAGTTCCAGTTTGCCGAGGCCGCCGGTGTAGGTCTGCGTGCTCTGCAGGAACGTGGCCGCAAAGCCGACGGTCAGACCGCGGGAAAGGTGGCGCTCAATGCCGACGCTGGAAGCCCAGGAGTCCACCTGCACACCCGCTTGGTTGTTGATGGGGCTCAGGCGAACGTTGCCGTAGTTCACGGTGGTGTAGACCTCCCACTGGCGGCTGCGTTTGACGCGCTTCGCGATGGGGCTTTCGGGACCGTCTCCCTGACCGACGATGACGCCCTCATCCAGGGAGGAGGCGATGCTGCCGTCAGAGCTTTCTTCGCCGCCGCCGTTGCGCAGATTGAAGAGGTGGTTGTTCACGTCACCGGTCGCCGCCTGCATGCCGCTGATGATTGATTGGTTCTGGGCATTGGCCATGGGCAGGCCGCTGTTGGATGCGGTGAACTCCGCACGATGATCGACAATGCTGACAATGCCGGTGCTGGAGTCAAACACGCCGATGTAGCCCAGCGCAGCCAGACCCAGCGCGCTGTCATTCACGCCCAGCGTGCCGGTGATCGTGCCTGCGCCGCAGTTGAGATTCACCACTTTCCACTGGTCCCCGATGGCGAAGCCAGTCATGGCATTGGGGTTTTGCAGATAGAGAGTGACACCGGCGGTGGCATCAAGATTGCCTTGCAGGCTGAGCCGGTCTGAGGTGTTGATGCAGTGGGTGTTATCGCCCTGGCCCGCGCCACTGAAGAGATCCACCACGATGGCGCTGCCTGCACCCATCACCACGCTGCCGGTGCCGGAGGTGGTCACAGAGAAGACGGAGGCCGAATTGCAGTGGTTGGTGAAATCACCCACGCTGAGCACGCCATTGATGTACATGGACTGATCCGCCGCGAGGCTGACGGAGCCGGTGCCGGCCAGCGCAGCGCCGCTGGCTACGGTGAAGGTGGAGCCGCCGCTGAGCGTGCTGTTTACGACGAGCGCGCCTGCATTCACGTCCGTGGTCCCGGTGTAGTTGCTGGAAGTGTTGAGGATGGTGGTGCCGCTGCCGTTTTGCTGCACTGAGGCGGTGCCGGTGATTTGGGGGGTAAAGGTATAAGCGCTGTCGGTGTGGTTGAATGCGACCACCGCAGTGCCGGCACCGCCGGTGACGGTGCTGGCGTTCACCGTGCCTGCTGCCGCACCGTCGCCGATCTGCAGTCTGCCTGAGGATCCGCTGTTTTCAGCGATCAGCACGTTGGCTGGACTGCCGGTCACCATCACATTGCCGCCGTCCGACACAGTGAGAGTGTTGCCCGTGCCGCTGCGGCCGATGGTCAAATTGACCGTCGTAAGTGCGGAGCCCGCGCCGCTGATTTTCACCGTGTTGCCATTCGAGCCCACATCGCGGCTGATCAAAGTGAGGCCCGTGGTCACGTTCACCACGCCGCCATTGGTGATGTTGAGAGTGTTGTTGCTGCCACCGGAACCGATGCGGAACTGGCTGCCCGAGGCGTTCCAGACGGAACCCGCGCCGTCCACCGTCACGGTGTTGCTGCCGGAGGTGGAGTTGCCCCCAATGCGGACGTTGAAGGTCGTCATTTTGCCGCCATCGAGCACACTCAGCGTGTTGCTGCCGCCGGACTTGCCCAGATAGAAGGTGGCAGCGTTGGAAAATTCCGAACCTGCGCCGGTCACGGTCACGTTGTTGCCGGTGGAGCCAGCCTGATCTCCCACCACGGTGTCCTGGCTGGCGGTGGTCACGGTCACTTTACCGCCTGCGGAAAGGGTGAGGCTGTTGCCCGTGCCATACTCACCCACATAGAGCGTTCCAGTGTTTGTCCACAGCGAGCCGCTGCCCGTCACTGTGACCGAGTTGTTGTTCGAAGACGAATCCGCGTCAAAGCGGTAGCCGATGAACCCGTTCACGTTGGTGGCCGTTGCGCCATTGGAAAGCGTGAGGCTGTTGCCATTGCCGCCGTAGCCCACCGTCAGATCATGAGTGTTGTTGAGCTGGGAACCTGCACCAGTGACCGTGACCACGTTGCCGGTGGAGATCACATAGCCGCCGATCTTGGTGAAATTCGCCGAGACATGGCCGCCATTCGAGACTTCAAGGGTGGTGTTTTTTCCCTGGAAGCCGACGTTCAAATCTGCAGATGCCGTCCACTGGACCTCAACTCCGGTCACGATCACGCTGCCGGTCTGGCCTGCTTCTGTGCCGATGAAGTTGTTCGCTCCCGCCAGTGTGATGCCATTGTTCAGGGTTAGGCTGCCGTTGTCCACGCGGCTGTCTCCGGTGACGCTCAGCGTGTGGATCCCGCCGATGCTGATGGTGTCATTCACCGTCAGGCTCTTGATGGTGAAATTTGCATCCAGCGTGGTGGCTTTGTTGATCGCACCCGTGGCGGAGAAAAACACATCCGTGATCGATCCGGGAACTGCATGAGTGTCGGTCGTTCCATCCAGTGAGGTGGCCCAGTTGGTGTTTGAACTGTTCCTTGTGGACCAGTTGCCATCCTGATCGCCCGTCCAAAAAGCGCTCGCAGGAGCGGGCGAAGGATCGGCATGGCCATTCACCTCTGTCAGCAGCATGGCTCCTGCCAGCAGGACGGCAGGGCAGACACTCAGTCGGTGCACCCGGTCTAAAAAGGCGCGAAGCGCTGGAATTCGACAATTAAAAGCGTGTTTCATCATAGGTGGAAGGAGTGGGTTGGTGTAAGAGACAGATGCAACCGGGGTTGGCGCGAACGCCAAAGTTGGTGCTCTGACTCCACCACAACAACTGCCGGCTGTCTTACTCAGGGGTAAACATCCCTTTAAGTGTCAGTGTTCGGCGGCCTGCATTCGCTCGGGTGCGCCTGCTCGCATCTGCTTGAGCTGGCACAACTGACTGTCCGCAGCCGCCGAGTTTTGTGCTTTGGGGCAAACGCGGCACTTGACGGGGGGCGGCTCTGTCCACGAAGGTACGTCTCCACCACCCCGACCAGCTTTTTGTCGAGATCATGCCCGAAATTACTTCTTCAGCTGCCACTGCCGATTCTGTCATCCATGCCGCTCGCAAGGCGGTGGAGGTTCAGCGTGAAGCTGTGAAGGAATTTCCCGGTAAAGCTCCCGGTCTGGTGCGTGCGCTGCAGGCGCTGGGAGATGCCCAGCGCGACGCGGGCGACATCGCCGGAGCCGAAGCTTCCTTTCTCGATGCTCTGGAGGCTGGCAAGGATCTGGAACTGCCGGCGGATGTGATGGCAAATGTGCGCACCAGTCTCGCGACGCTGCTGGATTTCAACGGCCGAGAGGCGGATTCACTGCCCTATTACGAGGAGGCGATCAGCAACCACGAAGCCTTGGGCGGTGACAACCTCGAAGTGGCGGCTCAGCTGCGCAACAACCTGGCCATGACCTACAAGTGCATGGACAAGTTTGCGCTGGCGGAGCAGCACTACCTGCGTGCGCTGGAGACCTTGGAAAACAAGCGTGGGCGTAAATCGGAGTCCGTGGCCTGCGTGTTCAACAACTTGGGCAGCCTTTACTACGCAGCCGGATTTCCAGATCAGGCCAAGGAGATGTTTGAGGACGGACTGCAGATCCGCATTGAGGTGCTCGGTGAGAACCACCGGGATGTAGCCCAGTCCCTCTGCAATCTGGCCACGGCATGCCACGAATTGAAGGATAATGAGGCGGCTCAGCAGCATTTTGAGAAAAGCCTGAAGATCTTGGAGGCCCAGCTTCCCCAGGAAGAACGCAGCTATGAGGCGATCGGGGCCGATTACGTCGCCATGCTTGAGATCATTGGCGAAGAAGGCAAGGCCACCGCCTTGAAAAAGCGCATGGAAAAGGTGCTGGCGGCAGTTTGATGAACGGTGGCATTTGCCAAATGCTTCGTCCGCATGAAAGGTAGGAGCGGAAATGATTTCATCACCCCCTTTGCAAGAAAAAACCTGGACCGGCACCGCGGTGTCCGATGGGGTTGCGCATGCGGTGGTGCACGTCCTTAAGGATCACTTTGACGAACCGGACGAGGATAGTATCGAGCCCGGGGCGGAAGCTCATCAAATGGAGCGCCTCCATGCCGCGCTGGCCGTCACCGCCAAAGAGATCGAGGAACTGCAGCGCGTGATGGCAGGGGAGCACGGCAGCGCCGAGAGCGAGATCTTCGAGACCCACCTTCTGATCCTGCAGGATTCCACGATTCTCAAGCAGACGGAAAAAACCGTTCGCGAGCAGCAGGTGTGCGTGGACTGGGCCTACTACAAGCTCATGTGCAAGCACATGGACGCCCTGCGCGGGCTTTCAGACGCCTATCTGCGCGAACGCTTTCTGGACGTGAAAGACGTGACGCATCGCGTCATGCGCCATCTCCGCGGAGAGCTTCTGGACCACCCGATGTTTGACGAACCAGTCATCGTGGTGGCGCATGATCTGACGCCTTCCGACACCGTGCAGCTGGATCGCAGCAAGGTGCTGGGATTTGCCTTGGAAACGGGCAGCGCAGTATCGCACGCGGCCATCATCGCCCGCTCCCTGGCGCTGCCGGCGGTGGTCAGACTCCATGGCATCTGCGATGACCTGCACAGCGGCGATACCGTCCTGCTGGATGGCGAGGGCGGCTTGCTGATTCAAAATCCAACCGCTGAAACCCTCGCACGCTACAGGCTCCGGGAGGAGCAGGCGGAACGGCGGGAGGATGTCTTTCAACTGGAACGGCACAAACCTTCCCTCACACGCTGCGGCACCGCCATCTGCGTGGGTGCAAATGCAGAATTCATCGAGGAAATGCGGATCGTGGAGGACAGCGGCGCCGAAGAGGTGGGGCTGTTCCGCACGGAGTTCCTGCATCTGGAAAATCCGGATGCCACCGAAGACCAGCTGACCGCGGCCTACAGCAAAGTGGTTCAGTCCCAGGCTCCGAAACGCGTCGTGTTCCGCACCCTGGATCTCGGCGGTGACAAGGTGGACGAGCGCCTTGCCGTGGAGCCTGAGCCCAATCCATTCCTCGGCTGGCGCGGCATCCGTCTTTCACTGGGCCGGCTGGATCTCTTCAAGCGGCAGCTGCGTGCTCTGCTGCGCGCGGCCGTGCATGGACGCGTGGGCATCATGTTTCCGATGGTGTCCGGTGTTCAAGAAGTGCTGGAGGCGAAAGCCGTCCTCAACGACTGCGCGGATGAACTCACCGCTGAAGGCGTGGATGTGCCGGACGAGATCGAGATCGGTGCCATGATCGAGATTCCCAGCGCAGCCCTGTCCGCGGATTTGATCGCTGCAGAAGTCGATTTCCTCAGCCTCGGAACCAATGATCTGACTCAGTACACCATTGCGGTGGACCGGCTCAATGACCGCGTGGCGGATCTGTACCAGCCCACTCATCCTGCCGTGCTGCGTCTGATCGGCATGTCGGTCAAGGCGGCGCGTGCGGCGGGCATCCGCATCGGCATGTGCGGTGAGATGGCGTCGGATCTGACGCTCACTCCCTTGATGATCGGTCTGGGATTGAATGAACTTAGCGTGGCCACCACGCAAATTGCCCGTGTGAAGCATGCCGTGCGTCGTCTCGACGTGCTGGAGTGTGAAGCCCTGGCGCAAGCCGTCCTTAAATGCACCAGCCCGGCAGAGATACGATCTCTCAGCCGGGCTGTGGCGGACAGGAACTATCCCGAATTGTTCGAGTAGTTCTTGGTTTTGGGGTTAAGCAGCGAGCTTGGATTTGCTCTTGCGCACCGGCTTGGCTGGCTTCGGAGCCATCGTGGGGCGGAAGGCATCACCAAAGAGATACTGACGGGCGCTGTCCACCTGGCCCATCACGCGGCGGTGCCATTTGGTGTATTCCTTGCCCAGGCGTTCTTCGGCGTCATCGTGCTGCAGGGCGCTGTCGAGGCTCATGCGCTCGGTGCTCAGTTCGGCCTGGAAGGTGATTTCCGGAATGTGCAGTTCCACGGCTTCAAACATATCCATCACACGAGCGGCATAGCTGGTGTCCCAGACCTTGTCGTCTTCGTCGTAGCAGCTCGTCACCAAGTGGGCGATCAGGTACTCGGCGTTGTCGGAGTAAACCTCTGCCGCGTCGATGACCGAATCAAAGCTCTCACGATCAACCGTCACCGGCAGGACCACAGAAAGGGCCACTCCCGCTGCTTGGAGAATCTGGTCCATTTCGCAGCCTTGGTAGAACTTGTTGAAGAACTCACCCAGGCCCGTGCTCACGTCCAAAATGGTCAGCGGGGAGGCATCCACATGGGCGAGGAAGGATCGCGGTGTCAGTGAACTGGCATCAAGCGCGGTAACACCGGAAGCACTGTAGGAATCCTCTTCTGTGAGGGAGAGGAGCTGATGAGAGACTCCATACTGCTGGAGGTAACGGTGGAAGCAGAGCGCCAGGGTGCTCTTGCCGGTGCCAGGATAATCGTTTTGGATGAGGATGAGCTTTTTCATATTTGTTTCGGATTCCATAGTGATTATGTAAATTATAATTAATATTGCAAGAATAAAATGTTAAGAAATGTAAAATTTTTATAAAACACGACTTTTCGTCTTTATTGGCAAACGGCTTCAGCTTTTTATAAGCGTCATAAATCATCCAGATGATGTCGCCCTAGCATGCAAGGAGCAGGGCAGGGTGTTCCGTTAAAGTAGAGCATGACACGAACCATCTTTTCTCTCCTCTTAACACTTGGACTTTCCAGCCAAGTTAATGCTCAAAACATTCGCGCTGGTATCATCGGTCTGGATACGTCCCACGTTTTATCATTTACCAAAACGCTGAACGCACAGCCGCAGAAGCCTGAAGTGATGGGGGTGCACATGGTGGCAGCCTTTCCAGAGGGATCGAAAGACATCGAAGGCAGCACCAAGCGAGTGCCTGAATACACCGAGAAAGTGAAAGCCATGGGAGTAGAGATCGTGCCGAGCATCGAGGCGCTTCTTGAAAAGGTGGACGTCATCTTTTTAGAATCCAACGATGGCCGCCCGCATCTGGAGCAGCTGCGCCCCTGCCTAGCTGCGCATAAGCCCGTCTTTATCGACAAGCCCATCGCTGGAACATTGGTAGATGCCATCAAGATTTTTGATGAAGCCAAGGCTGCCGGGGTTCCGGTCTTTTCTTCATCTTCCCTGCGGTTTGGTAAAACGACGCAGGCTGTGCGTGGCGGAAGCATAGGAAAGGTCAGTCAGGCAGAGACATTCAGCCCAGCCGCGCTGGAACAGACGCATCCGGATCTCTTTTGGTATGGTGTTCATGGCGTCGAAAGTCTTTTCACTGTCATGGGCACTGGCTGCGTCTCTGTAAAGCGGGGTGCCACAGCGGATGGTAAAATAACTGTGACTGGCACCTGGGACGGCGGACGAAAAGGAACCTTTGCTGAAAACAAAGGCTACGGAGGCAAAGCCAAAGGAGAAAAAGGGGAATCAGATGTTGGAACCTACGATGGTTACGATCCTTTGCTTTTTGCAGCGGTGCACTTTTTCCGCACAGGCATCGCCCCAGTCTCGTCTGAAGAGACTCTAGAGATCTATGCTTTTATGGAAGCAGCTGACGAAAGCAAGCGACGCAACGGAGCCGAAGTAACTCTGAAAGAAGTGATGACCAAAGCGCTGGCTGAAGCGCGAAAGTA
>JAPLUN010000455.1:0-669 GCA_026397715.1 Verrucomicrobiota bacterium | reverse complement strand
ATAAATACCACACAGTTAGTTATTCTACGATCACAAAACTTGTTCGTGGAAATGATAGTAGAAGCATCGTTGCAAAGCTGGATATAAGGCCCTGGGATACCCGCTGCTGAATGAGCAGTTCATGCATGGCTAAGATTGACAGTGCCAGATGGGTGATCCGCTCTGGAAATCCCGTCTGAATCGGCCAAATCGAAAAAACTTCACAAAAAAGACAGAAAGAACTTGCGGGAGAAAAGGACTCTGATAAGCTCAACATCCGCCACCGAAAAGGAGCGGCTGAGAAACGGCAAACGAAGTGCTAAGGTGCTTCGAATATCGCGATCAGAAAATCGATCTTTCAGAGAACAGCATTGGGTTGGTTTGAGTGGCACAAGAGTGTTATTTGGATTGATTCGGTGCACGAAAAACAAAGGCTAAATTGTGCGCTGTGCGTGATAACGCGTGCAGCATGTTAAAATGTAAAAGTTTAAATATGGTCAATTTAGCTGACACTTAAAAATGTCAGCACCAATTTTTGGAGAGTTTGATTCTGGCTCAGAACGAACGCTGGCGGCGTGGATAAGACATGCAAGTCGAACGGAACTATTTGAGTAGCAATATGAGAATAGTTTAGTGGCGAACGGGTGCGTAACACGTGGATACATTCCGGGAAGCGGGGGATAGCCCAGG
>JAPLUN010000087.1 GCA_026397715.1 Verrucomicrobiota bacterium | reverse complement strand
CGGGGCAGGGGTGCTCTCTGGGGTGGTGGCTGCGGCGGCGGATGCTGCGGGGGGCTGGGAGGGGAACTGGAGGAAGAAGGCGAGCACCAGCACGGCGGCACCTACGGAGAGGCCGATGGCGATGCGGGTGAGTGTGCTGGCGGGCTTTTTTGCCGGCGGCGGGGGCTCGGCTGGCTGGGAAACAGGGCGTGGGCGGGAGGCGCGGGGCTGTGCTGCGGAAGGTGCCTCCCAGGGCTGCTGCGGGGGTGGTGGTGGCTGCGAGAAGGAAGGGGTCTGCTGCTGCGATGCAAAGGGGCGCTTGGGGGCGGGCAGGGGCTGGGAGGAGGGCGAGTGGCGCGAGGCGCGTTTGCTTGCCTGGGCTTTGATAAAGGGGAATGCCCCATCCGGCACGGCCTGCAGCAGCGCGTGGGCGGCTTTGACCGCGGCGCTTTGGGTGTTGGCCTTGGCGATGAGCTCGGGATTTCCCTCAAACCGGCCAACGCACCAGGTGAGGAGGGCGTCCTGGTAGGCGGTGGTGAGGTGCGCCCGTGTGATGGGGGCGGTGAGGTCGAGAATGCGCAGGGCTTCGGTAGTCGTCATAGGGCCGAAGCTGCGAGAGAAGCGTGGAAAGGCCGTGTGTCACCCTAGATTTTGTTTGAAGGAGTTTTTGGGGATGGCGCGGGGCTTGGGGTGATGCAGGGACGCTGCGCCGCGTGGAGACAAAAACGGTGCGGATGGCCGCTGAGCGGGCCGCGTGAATTTGCCGCGCGGCTGCTTTCGCTACCGCAGTTTTTACACCAAGGAGCTGTCCTAAGTGAGGCTTTCGAACCGGCGGAAGGCCGTAGGGGCGGCTCATCCCAGGGGATCGAGGCGCAGCTGGCGCAGCGTGTAGAAGGGGGCGTCTGATTCCTTCATGCGCCGTGCTCCGATTTTGCGCCGGGGGCCGAACTGATCGCGCTGCGCGGTGAAGATGCCTTCCACGAATTCTTGGCTGCCTAGAGCTACGCCATCGGTGAAGTAGCGCACGCGTAGGTGCACGAGCTCGGCAGGGCTGAGTTTGCCTTTTTCTGCGAGCACGGTGCGTGCTGACTCAGCGCTTATACCACGAGATACCACCTTCTCATTTTGCGCGTCTTTGATCTCTCGGCCCTCGGCGTGAAGGAGGCAGCGGTAGGCGGCTGCAGCGCCGGCGGTCTTCCAGCCGTCAACGGGTTTGCCCTGGGCTTTGCACAGGCCGCGCTGGGCTCTGCGGCTGCCGCCGAGGGCCTCGGCGTAGCCGCACCAGCGGTAGTCCTTGGGGTCTTTGACAAGGCCTGCACGCACGGGGTTGAGATCGATGTAGGCGGCCATGGTGCGCAATGCCTCGCCTTTGCCTTCGACGAGCACGCTCTTGAAGCGGTCCATCCACAGCGTGCCGCGGCGGCCACGACGTTTGTTGAACCAGCGGCTGAAGCGTTCTTTGACTTCTTTGACGAAGAGGGAGAGATCGCAGAAGCGCTTTTTCAGGGCGTCGATCCGCTGCTCGGCGAGGACGGCCATGCCGCGCGCGCGGAAATCGGCGAGTTCATCACGCAGCAGCCCAAGGTAGGCGCGGCTGTAGAGGGTGCGCAGGTGATCGAACAACCGCGACTCGCCCTCGGGGCCGTCGAAGCGCTGCAGCCAGGTTTCGCGATGCGGCACCTCGGCGAGGAGGTGGAAGTGATTGCCCATGATGCAGTAGGTGGCCACCTTGATGCCGGAGAACTCCGCCATGCGCCAGATCACGCGGCGCAGCGCCTCTTTTTCCACGTCATCAAACAGCACCTCTCCGCCGCAGGTGCGTGACATGACGTGGTAGCAATAAGACTCCAGCGGCCCTTTGCCGAGCACACGGAACCGCCCGCCAGACCACGAGCGCGCGCCGGGATAGAGGCCGGTTTTGGCATTCACACCGACAAGCTGCTCTTCAAGCGGGAGCATCTGGGAATCAGGGGATTGAGCACGTTTCATGGCGCGGAATGTGGGAGAAATGGCAACGGGTGCAACAACTAAATGCCTGGCATTATTTTTGCGGTGGCGATCTTCCTTGCTGCCGGTGTGGCGGGGGGGCTGTGCTGTGTGTCTCAATCGTCACATACTCAATCTTGAGCGGGCTGTGTTTTGTAACAGCCTCGTTGCATGAATTCTTTGGCGGCACCTGTTTCTTCTCCCCACAGGGTGGATGGTGGCTGGGTGCAAATGTGGAGCGAGCTGCCATGAAAGCGGGCCTGCTGGCGGGACTGATCTGTTGTTGGCTGGTTTCGTGCGGTCGTGCCAGGCAGCCGCAAAAGGCGGTGGGTGAGGGAAAGAAATCTGATGTCGTTTGGTGCCAGATCCAGGGGCCGAGCGTGACGGTGCCGAACCAGAAGGCGGAGGAATGGGCCATCCGACGTGCCACCTTTTTGTACCAGACGAAGCCTGAGGGGAAGAAGCGCTGCTTTCTGCGGGCGCAGTTCACCCGACCTGCGGAGCCCCTGCATTTCTCAAATGGCTCCACGATTCCAGATCCTCCCCGCGAGCCTGTGATGGAGGATGTTTATATTCCCGATGCCCTTTTTGAGGAATTGAGGGCTGCCGGACGGAGGGTGGCGCCTGCTTCCGAATGCGTCATCAGCCGGAAAGGCGTGAAGGACCGGAAGACTGGCGAGGACGGATGTGCGGTGCTCATCGTGCGCGATATCCGCTTTCTGAATGCCACTGAGGCCGAGGTGACGGGCGGATGGTGGAGGAGTCCGAAGAGCGCCGCGTCATACACCTATGTCCTCAAAAAGATCGACGGCGTCTGGGTGGTGACGGGTGAGCGCATGACGGCTGTTTCTTGAGCTGATGCTCCTGTCTGGGATGCTGTGAGAGGCAGGAAGCCTGGGCCCCGTTTTCTGAGGTGTTGAGATATGAGGGCATGGCCATGCGAGGCCTATTTGGTGAGATGCTGCGGTAGCTGCCGCTTTCGAGTGTCTCGTGGCATGCAGGAGCTGACAGGCCTGCGGAAAAGCGGTTGCTGCGTTCGTTCATTCCATGGGATAGTAGTCACATGAAACGCCTGCTCACCACCTGCCTTTTGTTCCTTGCTTCAGGCCTCACTGGAACTGCCGCTGAGAGGCCGGTGGCGGCGGAGATGGTGGATGTGCCTGCAGAGCGGCGGGACTGGGGACTGCCCATCGGCAATGTGCGGGTGAGGTTTGCAGACGGGCACGCGGAGATGTGGACGCGGCTGGGGCGCTGCATGGAGCTGCGGAGTTCGGCTTCTGGAAGGGTGGGCTGGTCACGCTTCACACGCCGCAACTCGTATGGAGAACCCGTGAACAATGTGCTG
>JAPLUN010000639.1 GCA_026397715.1 Verrucomicrobiota bacterium | reverse complement strand
CGAGGGCGCGGTGAAGCATAAAGAGGAAGCAATATCTACGGGCGGTGGGTGTCAATCCTGTCTGCCAAGAGGCAGTATGAGAGGCTGCTGACGGGAAAGGTCTTTTGAACCCAAGGGAGATCCTGTCTGGGGGTGGTTTGGTATCACGGTATCAAACCCTATATATAGGATTTGATACCATGATACCAAACCCGGATCAGAGCCCAATGGTGCTGGTATAGCACCTCATTCGCCCGTGACCCTGGCAGTAGGTTCGCAGGCTCATGAGCCTGCTTTGATCCCAGGCTGAGCCTGACACCTGACCAGCGACGCATGGTGGAAAACTGCGCCATCATACCACTCCATGTCACGTGATGCTTCCAGTGGTGTTGAAGACACCCGGCGGGGTTTTGTTTCTTTACCCATTGATGTACTCCTTTGGGCTCAGGATCACAGGATCAGTACCTATATATAGGTACTGATCCTGTGATCCTGATACCCAATGGGATCATGATCCTGGTTTGATCCCAGTTTGATCCTGATCCTGAAGTGATGGCGCATGGCTCCCTCCGCCAAGTCATTCCAGTTTGTTCGCGGGAGTGGCGGGATAGTCGTCACAATAGGTGAACCGTGTGACGAAGGGAATGGACGTGGCCTGATCGGCGAAATCGGCGGGCATGCCCGATTTCCAGATGCGAAAGCCTGAGTCCGTATCTGGAGAATGATACAGGATGAGCGTGATGTGGTCGCGGTACACCTGCGCATAGATCAAACCGGGAACACAGAGGGACGCGGGCAGGTCTTCCGGTCTGACGGACGTGCCGGGCCGGGCGCTGCGGAATGACTGCAAAAAGGCGTCACGGTCACGCGGCAGATCGTCCATATGACGCGCCAGATGATGTTCCACTGGCTGCTGCCATTCTGACCTTGTATCTGCGGAGACACAAAGAAAGGAGAATGCCAGGAGTCCCCCTGCCACGGCGATGACCGCGAGTATGGCGCACAAAGCGATGATGGTGCGAAACGATGACTTCATTTCAAAGGCTCCCACCCGCCAAAATGTTCTCCGGTCGGCAGTTCGAGGTGATAGATAACCCCCACCGGAGGCTTGCTCGCCATGACGAGCTTTTTCAATTCGGGAAGGTCTGTTTCGGAGTTCAAGACCCCATGAACGGACAAACATCCACCCTCACCGGTCCAGATCCCCGCTTTCAATCCGGCGTAGCGGGCATCCTGATTGAGCCGGGATTGCAAAGCGGGGACATGCAGCTCAGCCGCCTTCAAGTTTCGCATTTGCTGTGTGAGCGGGAGTGGACCATACCACATGGTATAAAAGAGCACCGCCAGACCGAGCAGTAACAGGATGGAGAGGATGGCGTCGAATCGCGCTGAACGCTTTTTCATGATCGTTGGAATTCTCAGCACCAACAGCGGGTGTGCAAAACAGATTTTCGAAACATACGCCAGGCCGGAACCACACCTCAATTTGGGATCGGTTTTGCCGGCTTTGGAATGGCGATCATCTCATCAATCAGAAAGTAGCTGTCAAAATCAGGTTCAGCCGTCCAGGGAGAGGTTATGCCCTTTTTGCCGTTTTTAGACACGTGCGAGATGTGAAAGACAATCCGGCGGTATTGATCGTTAAGACTGAGCCCGTTCACCCAGCCCAGCCTTGCGGTGACGACGAACATTCCGTTTTCATCCTTGAACCAGTATCCTTTCAAGGAGCGCCCGCTCTCGCCAAGCGGACCAGAGTCGAACGATCCATCCTTGGCGAAGCTGAAAAATGAAGAGCCATCACCGATGGTGATGGCTCCAAATTGTTCGATGGCCTTCATCGGTTCAAGCACGTCAGCCGAAAAGGCCGGCGAGCATGAGAGGTAGAACAGGACTGCAATCAGGTGTTTTATCATGTCGTAAGTAACACTCTGATTGGGCGGACTTTATTGGGTTTGGCGAGCGCGCTGACCGACAGACAGGAGTGTCTGTCGTACTCAAGGCGCTGCGACCACCTTCTTGCCGATGCAGTACAGCTTGTCCTGCGAGCGGATGAAGAGGCAGCCATCGCTCACGGCGACGCTGGCGCGCACGCTGGCGGCGTTGCCGTTGGGCTTGGTGCCGTTGCCCATTTCATTCATGCCCAGCAATTCAAAGGACTCGGTGTTGGCTTTGGCCACGTAGACTTCGCCCCAGAAGTTGATGCAGTAGACTTTGTCATCCACCACGGTCGGGCTGCTTTCAAACTTGGTCTTGCCGCCGAGTTCGCCGGTCCACACGACCTTGCCGGTCTTGGGCTCCAGACAGCTCAGGGTCTTCTTGCCGCCGTCGAGGACGTAGAATTTGCCCTTGTAGAAGGCAGGCGTGGGCACGTCGCTGGTCACGCCTTTGGGCTCCGTCTGCCACACGGGCTTGGTCTCGCCTTTGGAATCCAGTGGCATGGCAAAGATGGGGGAGTTCTTGGGAGCGCAGACGATGGCCATGCCTTCGCCGGTCACAGGGGAGGGGACGAGGCGGAAGAACTTGTTGTAGCCTTCGCCCGGTGGGTTCCAGGTGGCGATGCGGGAGAGCTCCTTGCCGGTGGCGGCGTCGTGGATGGTTAGTGTGTCACCACCGGAGATGAGCATGAGGCGCTTGCCTTTGTGAGTGGCGAAAATAGGGCTGCTGAAAGCTTCCAGCGATTCCGTGTTGCCGAGGCTGGGGCGGATGTGCTTCCAGATGTCCTTCCCGGTGGCTGGATCGATGGCGAGGATGTAGCTGCTCATGTCCTTGCCAGCGGTGCCTTTTTCAAACTTGTCCTGAAACTTGAAGGCCTCGTTGCGCTGCAGCACCTGGATGTAGAGCTTGCCACCGTCGAGGGCGGGGCTGCTACCGTAGGTCCACTGGGTGGCGAAGGCGCCGTGCGTTTCCTTGAAGTCGCGCTTCCAGACGATCTTGCCTTCGAAGTCGCACGCGGCGGCGATGGCATTGGCGAAGAGGAAGTAAACGCGGTCACCATCCGTCACGGCGGAAGGGCTGGCGAGGTTGCTCTTGTCATCCCACTGGATCTCCGAGCCTTCGCTGATGGTGGTGCGCCACTTCTCCTTGCCGGTCTGCTTGTCGTAGCACAGGCCCACGAGTTTTTTCTCCGCATCAATGGGGGCGGTGATGAAGATGTTGTCGCCCCAGATGACGGGGACTGAGGCGGAGAGCCCCGGCACATCCGCTGCCCAGCGCACGCCTTCGGTGGGGCTGAACTTGGCCGGCAGGCCGGTCTCACCCGAAGAGCCGTCTTGATTAGGCCCACGCCAGCTCGGCCAGTTTTCGGCGAGAGCAGCGGAAGAGAAGGACAGGCAGGCGAGCAGGAGGGCGGCGGGTGATTTCATGGCGAAAGGGAGAGAAGCGAATACGCACTGGCATGTCGAGATGTTTTCGCGAATTGATCAACCGCTTTGAATCTCACCCACTGGCAGACCACCGCGCTCGCCCTCCTCGGCTTTGCCGCCGGGCTGGTGCTGCATCTGCGCTGGCATCCGCTGCGCAGGCATTTGTCAGACGCCTGGGACTGCCTGCGGCTGCGCCCGGCTTTGATCCTCATCACCGCCGGGGCCCTGCTGCTGGCCGGGGTTTTTGGCGAGAAAGCGCATGTGCCCTATTCATTGTCCCAGCTCACGGACTGGCGGGAAATCATCCTGCCGCTGGCGCGTGATGCGCTGGCACATCTGGCCGCGCTGCCGCATGCGCTCATGCCGCCGTGGCCGCTGGCCTGTGGGGTGCCGCTGGTGCTCGTGTTTCTGACGATCCGCATCTGGCGCTGGCCCTACCGCTACGGCGAGCGCAGGCCCGGCCCGGAGCAGAAGTTTGGCCTGCTCATTGTAACGCTGCTGGCGTTTGCCTGGCTGGGCCTGGAGGCATCCAGCGCACGGCACATGCTGGCTGAAGGCGTGGAAACGCTGAAGCTGGGGCTGCGGTATGCCTTCACCGCCCTGGCTGCTGCGGGCGTGCAGGTGTGGCTGGTGCGCTTTGTGATGGCCTGGGAAAGACCGCAGGATACGGATGCCGGTGGGGATGCCGCTGCTGCGCTGGAGCATGCCTTCGCGCGGTGGCAGGGCGTGGCATTTCTCGCGGGGTTCAATCTCCTATGGATGAGCTGGCGCTGGTGGCAGCTCAACACGCCGCAAAGCGTGGGCGCCTGGTGGTGGGTGGAGCTGCTTCTGCTCTTTGCGGCGCTGCCGGTCGCAGTGGCGGCGGTTTCCGGCCCGTTTTGGCATCAGGGAGCCGCTGCCCTGCGCATCCTGTGGCGTGCTGCCGTGCCTTTGCTCATGCTCGCCATCACCGCTCTCTTCATCTTTATTCTCGCGCTCTACGCCGTGGAAATGGGGCGTGCCGGGTGCGCCGGATCGCCATTTTGGCGCATCATTGAGCTGCCCCTAAGTGCTTTGGTGCTTGCCATGCTCGATTGCTGGCTATTGCTAACGGTCCTACTTCTCATGCTGCGCTTTGGCTTTTCACGTTCCCCTTCCGCATGACCAGCGGCACGCTTTCTCCAGAACAGATCGTGCGGCGGGCGAAGTCGAACCTCGCTTTCGCGCTCGCCTGCCTGCCCAAGGAACGCCGCCGCGACATGATCGCGTTTTACGCCTTCTGCCGTGTGGTGGATGACATCGCCGACGACCCGAATGTCAGCGAAGCGGACAAGGAGAAGGAGCTCAACCACTGGAAGCACTGCGTGGAGCAGGGCCAGCCGCCGGGGCATCCTGTGCTGGATGAGATGCTCCTGCTGCCGGAGAAGTACAGCTTCCCCCGCGCCTGGCTGTGCGAGATCATCGACGGCGTCGCCAGCGACATCACCAAGACGCGCTACGAGACCTTCGATGAACTGCTGGGCTACTGCTACAAAGTCGCCAGCGTGGTCGGGCTGGTGAGTATCCAAATCTTCGGACATCAAAACCCCGCCACCAAGGACTACGCCATCAATCTGGGCTACGCGCTGCAGTTCACGAACATCATCCGCGATGTCGGTCAGGATGCACGGGACACCGGCCGCATCTACATCCCTCAGGCCGAGCTGCGGAAGTTCGGCGTGCTGGAAAGTGAAATTTTGGACGCCCGCCCCAGCGAGCGCTTCACCAAGATGATGGACTTCCAGTATGCCCGTGCGCGCAGCTACTACGACGCCGCGCAGAAGTGCCTGCCCCCGGAGGACCGCAAAAACATGGTCGCCTCCGAGATCATGGGTGCGATCTACTCGCGCATCCTCGAAAAGCTCAAGCGCGAGCGCTACCCCGTCTTCACCAAACGCTGCCGCCTCAGCAAACTGCACAAGGTGTGGATCCTCGGCAGTCATTTGATCAAGGCGCGCTTCAGCAAGTAGCCCAGTTGCGCCGCAACAGGTCAACTTCGTTCTCAATACTTTTCTGATAGAAACCCCGCTTTTTGTGCGGCTTCTGCGTTCCCTCTTTTCACATGCGTTCCTTCGCCCTCCTGTTCCTCCTCGCCACAGCCTCTGTTGGCCATGCCGAAACCAAGCCGCTCAAAGCCCTCCTCGTGGCCGGTGGTTGCTGCCATGACTATGCCAAGCAGCACATCATTCTCAGCCAGGGCATCCAGGCACGGGCGAAT
>JAPLUN010000389.1 GCA_026397715.1 Verrucomicrobiota bacterium | reverse complement strand
AGTGCGCCTGCCAGCCACTCACCATGAATGCCCTGGCCGTCGTGCGTGACGTGACGCAGATGGGGAAGTACATCTCCTTTTATCAGGGCGACCTCAAGTGGCACGTCGAGGCAACAGCCAACTTCAAAGCGGAAATTCAGCGCGCAGGCGTGGATCCCTCCTACGGCATGCCGACCATTTTTCATGTGCGTGACAACATCGTGCTGCTGATGCTGAACCACGAATACAGCGTGCGCCCCGATGATGCTGACGCCATGACCACCGCCACGGTGCGCGCGCGCAAGGAGATCTTCACCATCACCCGCGCTTTGCGGAAGCTTGGCGGCGTTTGGGATGGCCTGCAGGTAGTGGCTACGGCGGAGCAGATCGGCGTGCGCGATGGCAGGCGCATCCACGGTCGTTATGTGGTGAAAACAGAGGATCTCACCCAAGGGGCCCGCCACCCCGATGCGGTGGCGCGTGTGACCTTTGGCGTGGACATTCATGCCAAGAGCAAGGCGGACAACGACAAGCTGACCATCGAGCGCGGTGGCGTGAAGAAGTTCACTCCCTACGACATCCCTCTCCGTGCTCTCATCGCGAAGGATGTGGACGGCCTCATGATGGCAGGACGCTGCATCAGCGGGGATTTTGTGGCACATGCGAGCTATCGGGTGACGGGCAATGCCGTGGCCATGGGGGAGGCCGCAGGAGTCGCCGCGGCCCTGGCCGCGCTGCACAAGCAGCAGCCGCATGAGGTGGCTTGGGAGGACTGCCGGGTGATGCTGGAAAAGATCGTGCGTTGAGACCCGCGGGACAGTTGCGCGTTGCCTGCGCTACGCCATCCTGTTTTCTGTGACGACCCCCCGGCGATCTGATGTGCCTTTGAGACCCCGCGTGCGCCCCAAGCGCTCGGCGGCGGAAATCGCACGCTGGAGGAAGCAACGGGCTGCATGGATGGCCGCGCTGGAACCGACGCTGCTGTTTCAGCGGCTGTTTGACCACATCCCGGGAGTTTACTTTTTTGCCAAGAACAAGGCCGGGCATCTCATGTTTGCCAGTGAAGGGCTGATGCAGCGCTACCAGATGCCGGATGATTCGGAGATCATCGGGCGCACGGACTTTGACCTGAACCCGGACACGATGGCGCAGGCCTATGTGGATGACGACAAGCGCATCCTGGCCGGCAAGGTGGAAGTGATTGAACGCGTGGAGCTGTGGTGGGATTCCCAAGGAATCCCGGACTGGTTCCTGGTGACGAAGCTGCCGCTTTTCGACTCCAAACGCCGGGTGCAGGGTGTCATGGGCACATTAAGGCGTCCTGATGAAGCGGAGCGCAGATTGCCGGTGTTTCAGACTGTGGCACAAGCGGTGGAGATCATCCGGCATGACTACTCAAAGCCGCTCTTGATTGAAGACGTGGCAAAATCCTGCGGTCAATCACTACGCCAGTTGCAGCGGCGGTTTCAGAGCGCGTTTGGCATCACCCCGCAGGAGTTCTTGATCAAGACACGAGTGCTGGCCGCAGTGCGCCTTCTGGAGAGGACAACCCTGACCGCCAGCGAGGTGGCCGAACAGTGCGGCTTTGTGGATGCGAGCAGCTTCACCCAGCATTTCCGCAAGCGCATGGGCGAGTCACCGGCGGTGTATCGGCGTGCGCGGCGATGAAACTCAGTGCAACTCGTCGCACAAGGCCAGCGCCTTCAGGGCCTGAGCCGTGGCGATGTAGGTGATGTAGCTGTAGTTTCCACGATAGAGAGACTGCATCCACCAGCGGCCAGAGACACGTTGCTCCTGCTTCAGCCACTTGAGGCCGCGCTGGATGCGTTCATCGGTGGCGGGGATTTTGTTTTGACGCATCAGGACGATGGCGAAGGCAGTCATGTAGGCATCGCTTTCCGGTTTCGCGGCATCGGGCAGGCCATTGATGAGTTTCACCACGGTGTCGCTCATTTTGAAGTGCCAGTCGTTCAGGGCGGACATGTCGCGCAGGGACCAGCCGCCATCGGCATGTTGTTTCGAGGACAGCAGCACTAGTGCTGCATCGCGTTGTTCTTGCGGCACGAGTTCTGGCATGTAATGAGCGAGCTGGAGGCGGAGGATGCGGTCGAAGTCATTTTTTGGCGGCGCATTGCGCAGCCATGCTTTCATTTTCTCGACTCGGGCGAGCAGTTCGGGGTCCTTGAGGCTGGCGAGCCAGCCGGGAGCGGCGGTGGCCGCACGGACGGCTTGCAGCGTGAGTTCGAAGTCGGTGGTGATGTGCGGAATTTCGACTTCGCCAAAGCTGACGAAGGAGCCATTGGCGGACTGGCGTGCAAACATCTCCTGCAGGGAGCGCTCCGTGTGAGGGGAGAGCTTCCCAGTCACATGTTTGTCCCATTCGGCGAGACCCATGGAGCGCCAGATGCTCGACCAGGAGCCGCCGTAGTACTTGATGCCATCCTTTTCCGTTTCTTTCTGCGGCTTGACCTCTGGAGGCACGGTTTTGACGAAGTCTGCCAGCACCTCCTCCAGAGGCATGCCGAGCTGTTTTGACAAAGCCGGGCGCTCACTCAAATAGGGGCCGGTGGTGTGGCAGTTCACGCAGGTTTTTTCGCGCACCCAGCAGATGGCGCCGTCATCGAGGTATTTGGCGGCGGCTTTGATGGTGTCGGCACCGAAAGCCTTCACTTTGGGTTCATCTGCCGTCGGCAGGCTGACCTGAATACCCTCGGTCTGGTATTGAAACTCGGGCTTGGGCTTTGGTTTCGGCGCATCGGCGGCGAATGCCGCAGAGGTGGTCAGCAGGAGGAGAAAGGCGTGCTTCATGCACGGGCTTGTACGCTGCGACTCTCGGCAATCAATCGTCCGAGCGGAATTGAGTCGTCTTCATAGAGCCAGCGGCGGAAGGCTGTGGCAATTTGTGGCCACTCGTGGTCGAGCATGGCAAACCATGCTGTGTCGCGGTTTTCGCCTTTGATGATCATGTGCTGGCGGAAGATGCCTTCAAAGGTGAAGCCGAGGCGCAGCGCGGCATTGCGGCTGGGTTCATTGCGTGCATCGCATTTCCATTCCATGCGCCGGTAGCCAAGATCTTCAAAGCAGTGACGCAGAAGCAGGTAGCAGGCTTCGGTGTTGGTCTTGGTGCGCTGTGCTGCAGGCGCATACCAGATGTTGCCCAGCTCTGCCACGCCATGCTCGGCGCGGATGCTCATGAGTGAGATGCTGCCGAGACAATTCTGAGCAGCAGCGTCACGCACGGCAAAGGCGATCACGTTCGGTGTAGCTTGCCATTCGCGCAGGAAGGTGGCTTGCTCTTCGACACGGGCAAACGGCCCGCGTGGCATGTAGCGCCACAGTTTGCGTGTGGTTTCATCGACGTGCGAAATGGCGAACAATTCTGCGATATCCGCTGCGACATCGAGTGGAGTGAGCGTGATGAAGCGGCCATCGAAGCGCTGGGGTGTGGGCTGCGGTTTCATGTCAGTTTCTGGGTTTCACGATCACGTCTGTTTTGACCGAATTGGCAATGAAGCATTGTTCGTGAGCAAGATGGTGCAAATGATCAACTTCGGTGGAAGTCGGCTGCTTGTCACCGCCCCAGATGATGATTGGCCGAAGGGTGATCTGGCTTATCCAGAGCGAACATCTCTTCGGGGTCGACGCCTGCGGGGTTTGACCAAGGTGAAGGCACAATCTGTGGCGATGGGGAACCGGGCACGATGGCACCACCGTCGAAATGAAGCGCATGTTCGCGCGAGTAACGGCGGTTGAGGAAATCAGGGCCTTGGTTTTTCCAGCGGACGATGGCGGTGTGGGTGGACATCAAAGTCTCTCCTTCATCATTTTGGCCGTGTCACGATCGGTCTGATCCATGCTGTCTTCCAGCATGGCGATGACAGATTGTGCATCTTGTGGACGGTTTTGGCTGAGCTTGAACTTGCCTTCGAGGCGGGTGATTTCGATTTCGATGCCAACGATGCCTTTCATGAGGCCATCGCGGAATTCGACGGGGAGGGTGCCGTGCCAGCGGTTGGGACGTTCGGCTTCGTAAAATTCGACGAGATCGTGCAGCATTTGCACAAATCGGTCATGTTCCGTGACGATGCGTGGAATGCCATAGGCATGCACGGCGGTGTAATTCCAGGTGGGGACGGCGGGCTCGGTGACGTACCAGGCAGGGGAGATATAGGCGTGGGGGCCGGTGAAGATGACGAGGACTTCGGTGTTGGAAAAATGGCGCCATTGAGGGTTGGCGCGGGCCATGTGGGAAAGCAGACAACCGTGCGTACCTTGTGTCGGATTCAGCAAAACGGGCATGTGCGTGGCCTGCGGAACCTTGCCGTCGTGTGAGACGATGGTTGCGAAGCTGTGCTGGCGCATGAAGGCGTTCAGGGTATCGCGGTCGTCGATCTGGAAATGCGCGGGCGTGTACATTCAAAGCTGGTTGGAGACTTCCAGCAGATTGCCGTCGGGATCGCGAAAGTAAACTGAGAGGATGGGGCCCTGAGCACCGGTGCGACTTACGGGGCCGCTTTCGATTGTGACGGAATGGTTTTGGAGAGACTGGATGACTTGCTCCAATGGAGTGGTGGTGAGGAAGCAGAGGTCGGCTGAACCGGAGCATGGTATTGCCGCATGCGGCTGAATGGGGGCGGATGCAGGGTGCAGATTGATTTTTTGCAGGCCGAATTTGAGCGCGTGTCTGTCTGACCCGAAGACTTCATGGGTCATGCCGAGCACCTGCGTATAAAAACGGATGGAGGCCTGCAGATCGTCGACGGTGAGCACGAGGTGATCGATGCGTTCCAAGGTCATGGCTTTTTCTTTTCTGGCAGGGCGGGGATGGGTGTGGTGTCGATGGTGGTGTCTGTGCCAAGGAAGGTTTTGCCGACGAAGAGTTTGGCGCGGGCGATGACTTCGGGATGGCTTGACGGAGCCGTGGCCGCCGTTGGTGATGGGGATGAGCAAGGACGGGACGCCGGTTTTTTGGAGGGCGGCGTGGATGGCCTCGGCGTGGAGGTAGGCGACGCGTTGGTCGGCGGAGCCGTGGAAGGTGATGAAGGGCGGGTCGTCTTTGGTGACGTAGGTCACGGGTGAGGCGGCGACGGCTTCGGCGTGTT
>JAPLUN010000229.1 GCA_026397715.1 Verrucomicrobiota bacterium | reverse complement strand
CGATGTGTATCACATCAAAAAGGAGCCGAATCCCGAATTCCGCTTCTACCGTCATCTCATCGACCTCAATTCGACCCGCGACCCCGACGATCTCTTTTTCTCCAGCCTCGAAGGCGATTTGCGCACCGCGCTTGATCACTTCCTGCAAACGCTGGTCAAACAGGCAAACAGTCCCGAAGCCGCCAAGCTTCTCGATTACCGCCAATACTTCGACTACGACCTGCTCGTCACCGATGTACGCCAGCCCGACGCCCGCTCAGTGAGTGTGGACAAGCAAAGCGGTAAGATGAGCGGTGGCGAAAATCAAAGCCCCTATTTCGTCGCCATTCTCGCCAGTTACCTGCACGCCTACAATCGCCACGAGACCCGCTGGAAAGAACCCAGCCTCGCCCTCGTGCCCATTGACGAAGCCTTCAGCAAGCTTAGCGGCGAACGCATCCAGGACTGTCTCGCCGCCATGCAGGAGCTCGATCTCCAGGGTGTCTTCAGCATGTCCAGCGGCAACATCCCCTTCGCCTTCAGCCTATGCGATGAACTCATCGTCGTCACCAAGACCGAGAAACGCGAAGGCGGCAAAACCCGCATCCGCAACATTCCCGCCGTCCTCTTCCGCGATTCGCCCGAAGGCAAAGAATGGATGAACAAGCATGGCTCATGAGTATCCAGACATCCTGAAGGTCTTTGCCAATCGTTACCGCAACTCCCAGGCGGGCCGCACCGGCATCTGCACCGCAGATTTCACCCTCGACTACCACAAGCTTCTCAAAGCCGCCAACGCCGACTCTGCCCAGGCCCGCATCAATGCCGAAGACCGCCTCCGTCAAGCCGCCGACCAGTCCCAAGGCAAACTAAAACACGACACACATTCTCGTGACGAGCGCCTCATCCACATCGTCCGCCTCTCTCACGAAGGCGGTGAAACGTGGCTCTTCAATCACGTGCGCGAGTCCTCGCCCACCGAAGAGCGGAGGCAATTGGCAGATCTGTTCGAATCATTTCAAGAAGCACCTGTTTCATCCGGCTGGAAAAACGCATGGTCCAATTGGTGCCTGCAACTCGCACAGCACGCACTCGATGGCAGCTCCGTCACGCCCTTCACTCGCGATGATTTGGTGGGAAATCACGAACTCCTCACCGCCATCCCCAGCCTGCTCGACTGGCAGGGCGAATCGCTGCTCCGTTTCGCCAGTTGCATGATCTGCCGCGACTCGAAGAAACTGGAACAGCTTCGCCCCCGCCTCGAATCCGCCCTGCGCCAGATCACCGCTGGCAGGATTCAATCACTCGAAGACCTCGGCCTGCTGGAGAAACCACGCCGTGTGTTCATTCGCGGCCCGCTGCGCCTCGATCTGCCCGGTGGCACACTCAATCTCGGCCTGCTTCACTCACCTGTCTCCATTTCCGAAACCGACATCCATCAAGCCATCGCCATCCACTGCGATGCCGCTCAGGTTCTCACCGTCGAGAACGAAACCACCTTCCTTGAACTGGCGAAGCTGAACAGCGACACTCTCCTCATTCAAACCAGCTACCCAGGCCGCGCCGTTCTCGCCCTGCTCGCCCGTTTGCCAGCTCAACTCCCAATCCACCACTTCGGTGACACCGATCCCGCAGGTTTCGACATCCTCCGCGATCTCCGCACCCGTTCATGCCGCACCATCCAGCCCCTGCACATGCGCCACCGTCCTCGCGAAGGTTCCGAGAACCTGCAACCATCCGATCTCCAGATCATCGCCCGCCTCTTAGCCGACCCATGCATGGCAGACTGCCTCGCGTCTTTGCAAGCCATGCGCGACTCAGGTACAAAAGGTGACTTCGAGCAGGAATCCCTCGGGCGACCCTCTTTGCCAGAATGGCCATTTTATGAAAACACGTGACTGGAACGCCAGTTGACCCGAAGCCTCTGCGGGCGGACGCTCTGCCATCATGGCCTCCCCCACCGACCGCACACACACCATCGCTGTTTTCTGCGACTTCGAAAACCTGGCCATCGGCGTGAAGGACGCGCAGTATGACAAGTTCGACATGAACAAGGTCTTGGACCGCCTCCTGCTGAAAGGCAGCATCGTCGTGAAGAAGGCCTACTGCGACTGGGATCACTACAAAAGCTTCAAGGCCGGCATCCATCAGGCGTCATTTGAACTCATCGAAATCCCTCACGTCCGGCAGTCAGGCAAAAATTCCGCAGACATCCGCATGGTCGTGGATGCACTCGATCTCTGCTACACCAAGCCCCATGTGGACACCTTCGCCATCGTCAGCGGCGACTCCGATTTCTCACCTCTCGTGAGCAAGCTGCGCGAGAACAACAAGACCGTCATCGGCGTCGGAGTGAAGCAGTCCACTAGCGGCCTCTTCATCGACAACTGCGACGAATTCATCTTCTACGACGACCTCGTGCGCGAAGAAGAAAAGACCAAGAAGCGCATCGCACGCGCCAAGCCAGCGCCCTCCACGGTCAAACCAACCGCCACTCAGGAACGCAAACCCGGCGGTGATCCCGAAAAAGCAATCCAGCTCGTCGTGGAAACGGTCGAAGCCATGCTCGGCCGCAGCGGCAGCGACACCGTCTGGGCCGGCCCCGTGAAGCAGGCCATCCGTCGCCGCCAACCGCAGTTCGACGAACGCTTCTACGGCTTCAGCACCTTCAGCGCACTTCTAGAGGCAGCCGCAGATCGCGGCCTGATGAAGCTCGAGAAAAACGAAAACGGCTACCGCATCAAAGTCTCGGCCTCCGAAGAATAGTACGATGGGCACTCTTGCCCGTCGATTCCAGCGCTCCGCAATCGATGCGCGCCATCGCGCTTCACTGCGCACTCTTCTCAAAAGAAGTAGCCTTGTTCTCCATCAGCGCCAGCGCCTCACCCGCCAGATAAAGCGAGCCCGCGATCAACACCCGAGCCTCCGCCTTAACAGCCCCCAGGGCATCAACCACACGCCCATGCGTGGTCACAGCTCGGGCCTCAAGCCCAAGCCCATTCCAAATCTCCCGCAGCGCCTCCGGAGTCAGCGCACGCGGTGACTCAAATCCCGTGAAATGCCAGCTCGCAGCAATGGGCGAAAGCTCACGCAGCACCGCAGCGGTATCCTTGCCAGCCACAGCACCAAAGATGATCTCCGCCTTCTCATTCGGAAACTGCTCCTTCCAGGTTTGCGCCAGCACGCGCGCAGCATCGATGTTATGCGCCCCGTCAATAATGCAGCCGCCCACTTTTTGAAACCGCGCAGGCCATTGCACCTCACGCAGACCACGCGCGATCACTTCGTCATCGAAGTTGAATCCTGCCGCCCTAAGTGCCGCCACAGCCATCGCCGCATTCCATCGCTGATGCGGACCCGCGAGCCCCGTTTCTGCAGGCCAAAACGTTTCGACAATCGTGAGGGGCGCTTCACGCTCGGCAGCGACGCGTGAAATCACATCCAGCGCCTCCGCATCCTGCCTTATCGTCACCACAGGCACCCCCGGCTTGATGATCCCCGCCTTCTCCGCCGCAATCTTCGCCAGCGTGTCTCCCAGCATTTCCATGTGATCCCAGCCGATGGGCGTAATCACACTCACCGCAGGCACCACAGCATTCGTGGCATCCAGCCTGCCTCCCAGTCCAGTCTCCAGCACCACCCACGGATTACCCCGCTGCGCGAACCATTCCAGCGCCAGGGCCAGCGTCAGCTCAAAGAACGTGGGATGCGGATCCCACCCGGCCACACGCTCTCGCAATCGCACGACACCTGCCGCGATTTCGTCAAACGTGATCATGCGCTCAGCATCCCTGATCCGCTCACCAAACTGAATCAAATGCGGCGAAGTGAACAACCCCGCGTTGATGCCAGCCGCCTTTAAAATCGAATGCATGAAGGCACACGTCGACCCCTTGCCGTTCGTCCCCGCTACGTGGATGAACTTCTGCCCCGCCGCCGGCAGCTTCAGTTCGCTTAGCAGCCGCTGCACATTGTCCAGCCCCAGCTTGATGCCGTAAAACTGGGTGCTGTAGAGCCAGTCGATTTCTTTTTGCGCCGTATCGTTCATCATTCCTTTTCCGCACGGTGCCTGCGCCGCCGCTGGGTGCAAGCAGCCAAGAAACAAGATCGTCAGATGGGTTTCCCATTTCCCACCCGGGACTCACGGCTATCATGCACGCGCATGTCTTTGACTCCCGCTTCTGACTCCTCGACCTGGATTAAACGCTTCTGGTGGCTTCTGGCCGCCGTTTTCATCGCACGCATCGGCGTGATGCTGCTCTTCGTCCACGGCGCGGATCTCGCGGGAGACGAGGCCTACTACTGGGACTGGGGCCGCAGGCCGGACTGGTGCTACTACAGCAAGCCGCCCATGATCGGCTGGATGATGGGCATCATCGGCGCGCTCACTGGCAATGCCGAGTGGGGCATCCGCTTCGCAGCCCTGCTGCTGGGCACGGCCACCCTGTTCATCATCCACCGCATCGCGCTGGTGCTGTTTGATGCACGCACAGCTTTCCTCACCGCCGTGCTGGTGCTTCTGACCATTGCAAACGCCGGGCTGAACCTGCTGTTCACCATCGATGCCCCCCTTCTTCTGTGCTGGACGCTTGGTTTGCTGCTGTTCTGGTATGCCGCGCAAAAACCAACGTGCAACACACGCTGGCTTGCACTCGCCCTCGTGATAGGTGTCGGCACCCTGAGCAAGCAGATGATGCTCGCCTTTCCGGCCCTCATGCTTCTCTTCGCCGCTGTTTCCCCTGAAGATCGCGCCCTGCTGCGCAATCCACGCATGTGGCTCGCCATCCTCTGCGGCATGGCCTTCATCATTCCTGTCCTGCAGTGGAATCAAAACCACGCCTGGATCACGCTTGAGCACACCAAGCACCACTTCGACACCTCCAACCTCAGCTTCGGCCGCTGGTTGAGCCGCACCTTGGAAAACGTCGGCCTGCAGGCGCTCATCTACACCCCGGTGACGTTTGTCGCGCTTGTTGCGGCCATGATCGCTGCAGTGAAACAGCGCAAAAATCTCTCACGCTCGCTGTTGTTCCTCATGCTGGCCTCCGCTCCGGCGCTGGCCTGCTTTGCGGTGCTGGCATTGCGTCAGCGCATCAATCCAAACTGGCCGGCCGCCTTCTTTGTGCCTGCGTTCATTCTGGCGGCTGCATGGTTGCGCGGAGTCACTCCATTCAAGCTGCATCCCGGCTGGGAGCGCTGGTCACTGCGGGTCGGCGGTGCCTTGGTCCTCATCGTGCATCTCGCGCTCGTCATCATCTTCACCACAGAATTAAAAGGCATCGACAAACTCTCCAGCCTGCGCGGCTGGAATGAAGCTGGCATCGAGGCCCAGAAATTCCTCGATCAAGTGCCGCGGCCGAAGAACACCTTCGTCATGGCCCTCGGCCATCGCTACCACGCAGCAGAGATGGCCTTCTACATGCCCTCGCATCCGCGTCTCTATCGCTGGGAGCCCAGCGACTCGGTGCAGTCCCAGTATGAAATCTGGCCCGGCCCCGAAGAACGCATCGGTTACGATGCCCTGATTCTCGAACCCGGCCCCGTTCCAGCCCTGCTGCAAAACACCCTCTTCACCGCCGCCTTCGAAAAACTCGAATTCCGTGGCAGCATCCTTGTCCCACTCGGGAAAGAAGTGCGCGGGTTCAGTGTCTATCTCGGACACAATTTGAAACACTGGAAGCCTGTGCTCACCAAATGAACGCCTGGGATCTCAGCCTGCTGCATCAAATCAACACCGCTTGGGCGCACCCGGCGCTCGACTGGTTGATGCCCGCCCTGTCCGCCATCGAGGCATGGCTGCCGCTCATCATCGCAGCCGTGCTGATCACCGCCTGGCGCGGCGGCAAACGTGCCCGCATCATGCTGCTCTGTCTCGGCATCGCCATCGGCCTCGGCGACGGCCTGATCTCCAACACCCTGAAAAAATCCATCGGTCGCGTGCGCCCCCGCGATGCATTGGCTGGCATCACCGTGCGTGATCTCGGCACCGCCTCACCCGCCTTCATGCGCCTCTTTGAAAAGCCCGTGGTCAAACCGAGCGAACCAAACGGCGCAACCACTGGCAAATCGTTTCCCTCCAGTCACACCATCAACATGTTCGCCGTCGCCACGGTCATCGCGTTCAGCTACCGCAACGCAGGCATCCTCATGTATCTGCTGGCAGCCGCAGTCGGCTATTCACGCATCTATTGCGGCGCACACTGGCCCAGCGACATCCCGCCCTCGATGGCCATCGGCGTCTTGGTGGGCCTTGGAGTGGTGTTCACGTCGAGGCGCTTCCTTCGTCAGGCATGACTCGCAGTCACCCCGCCGTCATTCAAACAGCACCCACGGGGCCTTCGGATAATTTTCTTTGGCCGCCTCCACCACTCCGATGTCTCCTGCGAAGCCTTGGTGCAGGACCTTCCAGCCACCCTTGCCGTCTTTTTGCAGCAGCGCGAAAAAGTCCAGTTCCATCTCCGCAGCGATATCTTCGTTCTTCGGTTTGCCTCCGACTGGATCCACATGGCCGTTGAAGCGCGCCCATGAGCCGCTGATACGCACCGTGCCAGTAAAAACGACTTCCCGCCCGACCTCGGCGCTCACCGGCGCACGCATCGCATCCATGATGGCTTTGCGCTCCGGCGTCCCCGCTTTCGGCTCAAAGACTGGGATCTTGCTGAGCGGCTTCTTGAAGACAACCTTGCTGGGATCTTCGAGCTTCAGATGTGCGTCATTCTTGGGGTCCGCCAGCAGCTGACCTTCCCCAATGTAAAGTTTGTCGCCATCAAGCTTGAGCACCTCCTCCTCGGACTGCTCAGAGCCTTCGATGGTGTACTCATAAAGCACCCGAATGATGCCGTCGGTGACCGTTCCGCTGATCGTTCCATGCGCCCCATGCCCGTCTGGCTGCTTCGGCAGCCAGTTCTGCGTTCCTGTGACTTTGTCCCCCTCGATCGTAAGAGCAATGCGCGTGTAATCCTTGGCGTTCTCCTGCGCAAAAAACAGCGTTTGCGGTTCAGCGGCTGAAATGACGGTGCTCAGCAGGAGCGATGGAAGAATGAGAAACTTGTTCATGGCATCGAAGAGAAGAAAGAATAAAACACACCGCCCTGGATCAGAGCACCAACCACAAACAGGATGGCAAACAGCCAGAGCAGCATCTTGCGCCTGCCACGCCAGAAAAACGCCAGCCCTGCCGGCACGCCCGCCGCGCCGCAAAGCACCTGGCCGCCCATCATGCCAAAAATCAGCATCATGTGCTTGTTCGGGTCCGCCCTGCCCGAGTCATTCGCCATCACATCCGCAATGAACGCCATCGCACCCCAGGCGAGGTGCGCAATGATCCAGAGCACGATGAAGAGGATGCCACAGACCTTCCACACCACGGACACTCCCTCTTTGGCAGCAGTCGGCGAAGTCGCTTCGCTCATTTGCCTTTGATGGATTTCAGCACTTTTTCGAGTTCGTCACCATGCTCCTTCAACGACTCCAACGGGACGATGTTGAAGAGCATGAAAAAGGTGTCGCCAGCCTTGGGCGCAAACACAGCGCAGTTCACCGCCATCTTCACACCTTCAAGGCTGACATTGCCGTTGAGAAAGGTGGCCTTCAAACCATTGAGCTCGCCCTTTTCGGGCTCTCCCAGCCATTTGATGCCCTTGAGCTCCTCTTCCAGGCTCTCCTTGGCATCATCGAGGGCGCTGGCGGCCTCCGCAGCGTCCAAGGCCATCAGCTCCATGTTCACCAGCTCATCGGCGGATGAGGCGGAAAGAGATTGATCACCGGTCTCGATCTTCCAGGCGTCAGGAAAGGCGATGGAGAAGATCGGCTTTTTCTCCGGATAGTTGAAAACTTGATCCGCGCGCAGGGCAGGTGCGAGAACGAAGGCAATGAGAGAGAAGATGAGGGAGGTTTTCATGGGCGATGGATGGCGCGGCTTTAAACGAACAACCCCTTCTTCGTATTCAGAAAAAGGGGTTGCTCTGGAAATCAATCTGGAGGCGAAACTCACTTGGCCTTGATGGAGCCGATCATGGCACCGATGGCCGCGCCCTGCTTCTCGCTGCCTTCTTTGGACGAAATGCAGGACAGCAAGATCCAGTTCTTGGCGCCGGGTTTGGCCAGCAGCACGAGATTGATGAACGCCTTGCCGTTATCATCTTCACCCTCGGCATTGAGGATGGCGATGCCAAGACCATCTTTCTGGCCCTTCTCAATCTCGTCATACTTCATGTTCTTGAATTCTGACACGGTCTCCTTGGCTTCTTTCAGGGCAGCTTCAAGACTGTCCAGCCCGGCTTCGAGTTCAGACAGTTCCACGATCACACTGTCATCGTCCTTCGTCGGCGTGGCCATCAGACCTTCGTCGTCCAAATCCACCACCCAGGTGTCAGGCAGCACGAATGTGACGAGCGGAGTTGCTTTGGGATAATCAACCGCCTTGTCAGCCGCGAGGGCCAGGGGTGCGGCGATGAGAGTGGCCAGACAAAGAAGAAGCGACGTTTTCATGGTGTTTAATGAAGAGCTCAGCATGTGCTGGCCAGCACTCAAATAGGAAATCTCGGCGGGTTTTTGTCAACCTCGACTCCGTGACTGTTTCACTTTCTCAAACCGCTCTCACAACGGCCACTCGATTTCCGTCTCGCCATGCATGATTTCAGCGAGGACCGGCACATCCAGAAAATGTTCCAGCACCATGCGGTTGCTGATGCTCGCAGCATCGCGCTCTTCCTGGACGTAGTTCAGAATGATGCCGGCACACGTGAGGCCACGGGCCTGAATGTTGCGCACGGTTAAAATCGTGTGGTTGAGGCAGCCAAGCTTGTTGTTCACCACCACGATCACCGGCAGCGCCAGACGCTGCGCAAAGTCGGCCATCGTCGAAAATTCGTTGAGCGGCACTTCCCACCCCCCCGCACCCTCGACGAGGACGTGTTCGTGGCGCTGCGCCAGTCCCTGAAAGCAGGCAATGACCTCGTTCAGTTCAATGCGCCGGTTTTCCATCAAAGCAGCGGCGTAGGGTGCAGCCGGCACCTTGAACCACACCGGATTGACCTCCTCGACAGTCAGCCCCTCGCTCCCGGCATTGGCCAGATGAATCGCATCATCACGCGACCCACAGACAAAAGGCTTGAAGCCGGCAACGGTTTTCCCGCTGCGCTTCAAGGCTTCGAGCAGCAAACAGGTGACGTAAGTCTTGCCTGCGTCCGTGTCGGTGCCGGTGATGAAGTAATGCGACATCAGCCGATCTGGGCGAGAACTGCTGAAGCAATCTTGTCAGCCTGCGCTTCGAGGTATTCCACATCTCGTCCTTCAACCAGCAGGCGGATGAGCGATTCCGTACCCGAGTAGCGCAGCAGCACGCGACCGTAGTCCCCGAGCTTCTTTTCGGTCTCTTTGATGATCTTGTCAGCCTCGACAAGCTGCTCGATGGGCGGCTTCGTGCGCACGCGGAGATTGCGCGAGCATTGCGGGAATTTTTTGAGGCACTTGCGCAGCTCGCTCAGCGGCTCGCCGGTTTCCTTCATGATACGCAGCACCTGCAGACCCGCGATCAGACCGTCCCCGGTCGTGGCCCAGTCACCAAAGATGATGTGGCCGCTCTGCTCGCCGCCAAGGTTCAATCCGCGTGCGCGCATTTCTTCGAGCACATAGCGGTCACCCACTCCAGTGCGGATGACACGCCCGCCCAGGCGAGAAACGAGATCGTCCAGCCCGTAGTTGCTCATCACCGTGACGGCCAGCGTGTTCTGCTTCAGCGTGCCTTTGCGCAGCATGGATTCTGCGGCGATCGCCATCAGTTCGTCACCGTCCAATGCGATGGCTTCTTCATCGCACAGCGCGCTGCGGTCCGCATCGCCATCATGCGCGATGCCGGCCTGCGCCTGGCACTGGCGCACGATGCGCTCAATCTCATCGGCGTGCGTACAGCCGCACTCTTCGTTAATGTTAAAGCCATCCGGTTCGGAGTGGTACACCTGCACATCGGCCCCGAGCTGCTCCAAAGCGAGCGCGCTGGTGAAGGACGAAGCGCCATGCGCGTTGTCCAGCGCAACTCGCATGCCGTCGAGCCGCACGCCACCCATCGAGGCAATCGCATGCGCCACGTAACGGTCCACGCCGTCCGCCAGCTTGGTGATTCGGCCAATGCCCCGGCCTTCCGGACGCGGCGTGTCTTCATTGCCAAGCACCAGGCGCTCGATGGCCACCTCCGTCTTGTCATTGAGCTTGTGCCCGTCGCCATGAACGAATTTGATGCCGTTGTCCTTGAAAGGATTGTGCGAGGCCGAAACGATCACACCAAAGTTCGCGCCCAGTTGCGCGCTGAGCATGGCCACCGCCGGCGTGGGCAGCTGTCCCACGAGGATGACGTCCACCCCTGCGGAATTCAGCCCCGCCGCTAGCGCGGACTCAAGCATTTCGCCAGAAGCGCGCGTATCGCGGCCCAGCACGGCTTTGGGGCGTTCACCGCCCTCCGGTTTGCCGCCGAGCACCACGGCGGATGCCTGCGCGAGGCGCATGACAAACTCAGGGGTCATTGGGTGACGATTGGCCACGGCACGGACGCCGTCGGTGCCGAAGAACTGGCGCTTTTCAGACATAGGACGGCGCTTCTAGCGCAGGACTTCCAGAGTGTCAAAGCCCGGCGCTGCCACTCGCTGCCTTCCCCGGCGCGCGCGCAGGCGGAATTGATGCATTCGGCGGCGAAAGCATGGGCTCCAGTTCCGAGGGGAGCTGCACCGGCGCAGGAATCACCGGCGTGAGCTGTGAAGGTGCTGGAGAAGTCGGCACCGGAATCCTCGCGGGCGGCGGCATCGAGTAAGACGGCATGTTGCGGGCGTCCTGCGCCTTGATCATGAACCAGAACAAAAAGGCCAGCACCAGGGAGATGATCTTCTCCCGCCAGTTGCGCATGATGAATTCTTTAAGCTGATTTCCCCAGTTCATGACTGCCCTCCGTTGCGGATTCAGAACCTGCCGCTCCACCCTCGTTGAGAATTTCATTGATGCGCTGGCGCAGCTTCATCGGCTCCAAATCATGCTCCAGCCTGCCCTGAAAACACAGTGAAAGCGCCCCGGTCTCTTCGGAAACAACCAGCGCGATCGCGTCCGTCTCCTCCGAAATGCCCATGCCCGCCCGATGGCGCAGGCCGATGGCGCGGTCCTGAATATCACGCTGACTCACCGGAAAAACACAGCCAGCGGCTGAGATGCGGCCCTGGTCAATGATGGCCCCGCCATCATGCAGAGAAGTCTTGGGCTGAAAAATCGTGGTGACCAGTTCATTCGAAATGACCGCATCCAGCTCCACGCCCGACTCAGCATAGGGTTTGAGATCAATGCCACGCTTCAGCGCAAACAGCGCCCCGCAGCGGCGCGACGAAAGCTGCTGCATCGCCTCCATCAGCACATCCAGCACCTCGGGATCCGGACGATTGAAGGAAAAAATACGGCTGCTGCCCAGCTCCGCCAGCACTCGGCGCAGCTCCGGCTGAAAGATGATGACCAGCGCGATCGCAAGGAACACCGA
>JAPLUN010000169.1 GCA_026397715.1 Verrucomicrobiota bacterium | reverse complement strand
TCGGGCTGAGGCTCGACATGGATGTCGGTGGCTTTTTGGGCGAGGGCTTCGCGGATGATCTGGTTGACGAATTTGACGACGGAGGCGTCTTCGTCTTCGTCGTCGATGACGTTGGCTTCATCGCGCAGGTGCTGGTCGTCGGTGCTGCCGCCGCCGGCGGCGATGAGGGCGTCGAAGGTTTCGGCGCCGACGCCGTAGAGCTGCTGGACGGCGCCGAGGAGTTCGGTGCGGGGCGTGAGGCACCACTCGACGGGGAGCTCGGACTGGCGTGCGACGGCCTGCCGGGCGAGGAGGTCGCAGGGGTCGTGGCAGGCGAGCTTGAGGGTGCGCTTTTGGGGTGTTGATGAATCTACCACGGGCTGGTGTGACGTGGTTGTCACACGACCATGGCCGAAGCCGACGGGGAAGACCTGGTGGCGGACGGCGAAGCGCGCGGGGATGAGGCGCTTGAGTTCTGCGGCGTCGGCGGGTTCGGGCCGTGGGGTTTCGAGCCAGGGCCAGCCGAGGGAGTCGGCGAGGTGACGGGAGAAGAGGCGTTCGTCAACGGCTCCGCTTTCGATCAGTGCGAGGACGGGGGAGATGCCGCCACCGGCAGCGGTGTTGAGGGCGGCTTGGATGTCAGAGTCCATGACTCCTGCGGCTTGGGCGCTTGATTGGAGGATGGAGGTCATGGGTGAGGAGGGGAAGAGGTGGCCGCAAAGAGGCGCAAAAATCAGACAAAAAGGGATCGGAGGGAGGAGCTGAAAAAAGAAGAGGAAAAAGAGGTTGGGGAGGTGGGTGACGGATTTGTGACCGTGGAGGGGCGGGAGTGGAGGGAAGCCGCGTGGTGGAGGGAGGGGGAGCGGTAGATTGTGAAGAATTCGTTGCTTTGGAGGCGGCGGAGCCGGAGGTGGACAGGATTGACAGGATTCCGGAATTTCAGGATTGGGGATCGGAATGGGATCGGAATGGGAGCGGACAGGAGTGTCCGCGCTCCTGATCCGAGCGGCATTGGAATGCCGCGCTCCCAGGGGGGAGGCGCCGATGGGTGTTTTGCCGGAGGGCGCGGGGGCTGCGGAAGGTCTCAGTGAAAGGGGCGGATTTTTTAACCGCTGATGGGATGCTGATGAGACGGAGGTGGACAGGATTGAAAGGATTCCGGAATTTCAGGATTGGGGATCGGAATGGGAGCGGACAAGAGTGTCCGCGGTCCTGATCAGGGCGGCAGGGGCGGGGCCAAAGACGGAGGAAAAGGAATGAGGGGAAGGAACCGTTGACGGTGGTTGGGTCGCGATGATGATGGCGTGCATGCGTGAACCGGTTCCTTTTCTGACTCTATGACTCACCCCTCCCGAGGCTGTCTTATCGCGCTCGCGCTTCTAGGTGCGGTGGTGCTGGCGTGGTTTTGGTCTGGTCGCCCTACGGGATGGAAGGAGATGGCGAGGATGACGGGGGTGAAGGTTCCGGCGGGCGCGGTGATGAGCGCGGTGGAGCATCCGACGGAGGTGGCGTACCTTGGAACGATCGATTTGAAGTCGGATGCGGACGTGCAGGAGTTCATTCGGCTCAATGGGTTGACGCGGATGATCGAGCATGTGCAGGACGATGGATGGCTGCACCGTGGGCGATTGGCTTATGAGGTGCCGAAGGAACGGTATGCGGACACCTGGGTGCTGTGGGCGCACAGCGAGTACAATGCCTGGGAGTTCGTGCTGGATCCCAGCACGCGGCGTGTGCGCTATGAGGTTTTGGTGCCTGATTATGCGGGTGATCTGCCGTTTGATGATCGAGCGGAGGGCGGGACGCCGGGCAAGGACTGATATTCACCGCCGAGATTGCCGGAAGGGGGGACGTTGACGATTGTTGACGGTGGTTTTTTGGAATGTTGAGTCGAGGGATACTAAGCAATGACTAGCCACAAGAACAGCGGTGCAGGCTTGCAATGCACCGATGCATGCGGTTGTTTAAAAATTCCACTTATGAGCACCACCACTCACCGGGCACTGAGGCACATACCGCACTCGCTTGAGTACCCAAGCGACAAGCCCTTTGCCAACGATGCTTTTGGCAGAGAAAAACAAGCTGATGAACTCACGAAGTTTATCAGCAGCTTTACAGATCATCCCTTTGTGCTTGCCATCAATGGCGTATGGGGTTCCGGTAAGACGACTTTCATCGATATGTGGGAGCTCAAATTGAAATCACAGGGATTCCGCACCCTGCGTTTCAACGCTTGGGAGTGTGACCACTCCGAGGATCCGTTTGCTTCGCTCCTCTCCGAGTTCCGCATGCTTGTCAAAGCGCAGGGGGATGGATCCAAGGACACATTGGCTCCCTTATTTGCCAGGTTAAAAGAAAAAGCAGTTCCTATCCTCAAAAAGTCTGCTGCGGGGATGATCAAGCATTTTACCATGGGCGCACTTGATCTCAGTGCTGACACCGAAGCCGCTTTAGGCGAGTTCGCAGAAGCATCAGCGAATTACGCCATTGATAAGGCCGAGTCCGACAAGAAAAGCATCCAGGCTTTTCAAACTGAACTGGCCGAATTTGTCAAAAATTCAGAAACTACCGGCCAGCCTGTGGTGTACTTCATCGATGAACTTGATCGCTGCCGTCCCACGTATGCCATTTCTGTGCTGGAGAGGGTGAAACACCTCCTCAATGTGCCAGGGGTCGTTTTTGTTTTCGCATGGGATCGAAACCAGCTGAATCAAACCATCAAACATGTGTATGGGCGACAGACGGACTCCGGCGGCTACCTACTGAGGTTTGTGGATTTAGAGTTTAACCTATCGATAACAAACCATCGTTTTTTCTGCAATTCTCTAATGAACCGTTTTGGTCTTTTCGAACATATCGAAAAAACGGGCAGCCACAATTTAGCGAATTCGATAGTGGAAACTTTTCCCAAAATTGCCGAGCTATTAAAACTGAGCATTCGCGAACAGGAAAAGTCTTTCACTGCTCTTTCTGTGTTCATTCGGACTAACCCTATTCAAGACTGGCGCTTTATTGAGTCCTTGGTTGTCCTTATTATGCTGCGTATCAAAAGACCCAAAATATATCAATCCATTTGCCGACTGCCCAGTAATCCAAGCGAGGCAGGAAACATTCTTCGCCAGCTCGTTGCAAAGGACCTTCCATCCGCTTTAGGAAGCCTTTATTGGCAGTCCAAATTTGGAGCGTCATTTGAGGGGCATCTGCTGTGTTTGCTTCCGGAAGAAGCTCGTAGCTCTTTGCCTGTAACATATGCATACCTTACGAACCAAACCCAGAATCCTCTAGCTGATCGAGAAACTCAGCTTCTGACAGCGTACCGCTTTTCTCAGGCCCATGTAGCCGGGTTACTGGTGCATTTTATCAACAAGATGGAATTTTCGGAAAGGTTTCTTTCATGAGTGAGGTCTGCCTGACGAGCATGACTCCCAAGGAGGAAGCCGAGAGATTGATGAATGAGCTGGTGCCTTTCGCGATGCGGATGCTGACGGAGAACGGCTGCTTCCTGCCTTTTGGTGGATACATCAACGAACAGGGGGAGGTCGTTCATCTGGGGGCGCAGATTGAAGGGGAAGAGCATTCGCTGCCTTCTGATCTGCTGAGGGTTCTTCGAAAGGAACTTGTGGATCTTGCGCGTTCAGGGAAGGCGTGGGCTACGGGGGTGTTGTTTGATGTGACGGTGGCGGTGCCGCCAGCCAAGGTCAAAAGTGATGCCATCCAGATTGATCTGGATCACCGAGGAGACTATTCGGTCAGGGTCTATTATCTACACCCGGATCGGATCACCTTGCCTTATAAGTGCGCAGAAAGTGGTAGGAAAGAGTGAGAGGAAGGGGAAAGGCTGAATGCAGAAATAATTATGCTTCGCTCTGCGGGCTAAAAAGAGCAGGTGGATGCGAAGACGGGGAAAGTTAAAAGGGGAGGGCGCGAGAAACCCAGACCTGGGTCCGACGTTCTCGCGTTCTACTTCATCGCCGCTTCGATACGCTCGCGTAGAGCCTTGGCGTCTTTTGTGTCGGGATGATCGGGTTCCAAGAGTTTTGTTCTAACCTGCTCCGATTGCTGCACAAACTTAAATGCCTCCGGAAACTTTTGCTGGGATTCAAGACAGAGCGCTAGATTGAAGCAAGACTTCGCAGTATTAGGATGCTCTGCGCCCAGCATGTGTTCTTGGATCTGCAACACAGAGCGCAATTCTTCTTCCGCTTCGACATATGCGCCTTTGGCTTGTAACACTGCGGCTAAGTTGTTCCTGCTAGCCAATGTGTCTGGATGCTCCACACCCAGCACGCGCTCTCTCACCTTCAATACCGCCCGATGCTCCTGCTCCGCCTCGGAATGTCTACCTTGGGCATCCAGCGCATTGGCGAGATTGTTCCTAGTGACCAAGGTGTCGGGATGCTCAGTGCCCAGCGTGTGCTTTTGGATTTCCAGTACCGCTGAATACTCCTGCACTGCCTCGGCATGTTTCGCTTCAGAGAACAAAACGACGGCCAGATTGTTCCTGCACCCCAGTGTAACATTGTGCTCCGTGCCAAGTACGCGCTGGCAGTCTGCGATGAGCGCCCGTCCCTCCTGTTCGGCGAGAGCGTAGTTGCCCTTTAAGTAGATAATTACGGCTAAGGTCCGCCGACTCTGGAGCACTGCGAGATGATCTGGTCCGAGAGCGGTCTTTTGCATCGGAATCAACTCCTCATACAAGGCTTGGGCTTCCTTGTCTTTTCGTTGCCGTGCCAATATCCGCCCGAGTTGATGACGTGCGGAGGACCAAGTAGTGAAGTCAGCCTGTCGATCTGTTTGATTCACTGCGTTGGTGGCATATTTCAGAGCCGCGACATCATGGCCGAGGTTGAATTCGGTCATGGCGGCTTCGGTCCATAACTCGACCTCTTCCTTACTACTCTTTTGCCTCTCGCTTTCGAGGCGGCGCGCCTGCTCTAAGGCGAAATCCCGGGCCTGAACGAACTTGCCTGCTTCTTGAAGGGCTCGCACTTTGTCTTTCAGCGCGACAGTCTCATTGCCTAGGGCTTGAGTGGCGTTTTGTTCGAGAAAGACACGGAATGCATCAAGATCGACACCCCGCTTGTACGCGATAAAACGTAGGGCACTAATATAATCAGAGGTGAGCTTAGTCTCACTGCCTCCCTTGATACTGGTCTCGAACATTTGACGGAGGTCGGCCAGACCTTCCGTCAATTCCTTGTTTTGCTGAAAAAGAACACTGATGTTTTGATTCGATTCGCTTTGCTTGCTCGTCATTAAGGTGGCAGCCAAGACAAGCGCGGCCAATAGACCGAGTAACAGTACGGCGATTTGTCTGTTGCGTTTGCGCAGGTGGGCGAGGTCGTCTTTGAGGCGACGGATGAGGAGTTCCGTCTGGATGAGGCTGCTGGTGGTGTGGTAGAGGGCGCCGTTGGATTTGACGGTTTGGCGGTAGGTTTCCTGGAGGTCGTGAAGGGTTTGGGGCTCACAGGCACAGCCGTCTTTGGGGTGGTCTGCGTCTGTGAAGATATAATAGACCGGCTTGCCCTTCTGGCGGGCGTAGAGGGCTTCGTATTGGGTGTAGCTGCAGGGGCCGAAGGTGGGATCTGGGGACGTGGGGGCGAAGCCGTAGCAGTGGCCGACGAGTTGGATGACAGCGTCGGAGTCATCGATCCATTTGCGGAGGACGGCGCTGAGGTCTCCGGCATCGGTGGCGGCGATGTCCTGCCACTTGGGTTCGTAACCGAGCGCGAGGAGGGTTTTGGCGATGAGGTCGCGGGCGGTGTGGAGCTCGCGGCTGACGGCGGAGATGAAGATGACGGGCCGCGTACTCATGCTGGGCGCAGGGTGGCGAGGTGGTGGCGCGGCGGCAAGGGGGAAGTGGAGCTAGCTGAGTTAGAACCTCGAACGAAGTTTTGAGATCGGCACCCCTCGGCTTCTCGATGGCTTGGGTGCTGGCGGAGTGATGGAATTGAGGACAATCCAGAGCCGGAACCGGCTAAAGCCGGGACTACAATAAGAAGAAGGTTGGACTCGGAGTGCTGGGTTTCTCTTTGCACTGAGTGTTTGCGGAGCTGAAGGATCGAGGACGAGTAGGAGAACGAGGACGAGGACGAAAAGCCGAGAGCTAGGAAGCTAGAGCGGCGAGGACTTGCTGGAGGTGCTCGTCGGGTTTTACTTTTTCGAGGAGGGTGGTGAGGTGGCCGGTTTCGGAGATGATGAAGGTGCTGCGCTCGGTGCCCATGTATTGTTTGCCGTAGAGGGTTTTTTCGACCCAGACGCCGTAGGCGTTGACGATGGTGTGGTCTTCGTCGGCGATGAGGGGGAAGGGGAGGGTGTGCTTTTGGATGAACTTGGCGTGGCGCTTGATGGGGTCGGTGCTGATGCCGAAGAGGAGGGCTTTCTTGGTGATCTGGGACCAGGCGTCGCGGAGGGCGCAGGCTTGCTTGGTGCAGCCGGGGGTGTCGTCTTTGGGGTAGAAGTAGAGGACGACTTTTTGGCCGCGAAGCTGGCTGAGGGTGAGGGTGGTTTCAGACTTGTAGGTGCCGCCGATGACGGGGGCGGTGAAGTCGGGGGCGAGGGAAT